>NZ_CALHWC010000171.1 GCF_938036805.1 uncultured Streptococcus sp. | reverse complement strand
ATTTGATTTTCCAAGAAACGCAGGTAAGAAAAGTGCATGAGCTCTTCTTCGTTGACAAAGATGACAAAGGTCGGCGGTTTAGTCGCAACCTGAGTCGCATAGAAAATCTTAAGACGTTTGCCCTTGTCAGTCGGTGTCGGATTAATCGCGATGGCATCCATGATAACATCATTGAGTACCGCTGATGGAATACGGGTATTCTGACTCTGACTGATTTGCTTAATCATGTCCGGCAGCTTATGGAGACGCTGCTTGGTCAGGGCAGAGACAAAGATAATCGGGGCATAAGACAAGTACTGGAACTGGTCGCGGATATCCTCTTCCCAGTCTTTCATGGTATGATTGTCTTTTTCCAGTGTATCCCACTTATTAACAACAATGATCATTCCTTTTCCTGCTTCATGGGCGAAGCCAGCAATTCGCTTGTCGTACTCACGAATTCCTTCTTCAGCATTAAGCACCATCAGAACGACATCTGAGCGGTCAATGGCCCGCATAGCCCGCATGACAGAGTATTTCTCTGTATTTTCATAGACCTTGCCTGACTTGCGCATACCAGCCGTGTCGATCATGGTAAATTCCTGACCTTCACTATCCGTAAAGACCGTATCAATCGCATCGCGCGTGGTACCAGCCACTGGACTGGCAATGACCCGATCCTCACCCAAGATGGCATTGATCAAGCTAGACTTGCCGACATTGGGACGGCCAATCAAGCTAAACTTAATCATATCAGGATTTTCAACCACTTCCTCATGTGGAAGATTTTCAACGATCGCATCCAAAACATCCCCTGTACCAATCCCATGGACAGAAGATACTGGGAACGGATCGCCCAAACCCAGCGCATAGAAATCATAGATTTCATTGCGCATTTCGGGATTATCTACTTTATTAACCGCTAAAATAATCGGCTTGTGAGTCTTATAAAGCATCCGAGCGACATACTCGTCCGCATCAGTAATTCCTTCCTTGCCAGACACGACAAAAACGATGACATCGGCCTCGTCCATAGCAATCTCAGCTTGATGCTTGATTTGCTCCATAAAAGGTGCATCAACATCGTCAATTCCGCCCGTATCAATGATACTGAACTTACGATTCAGCCAATCTGCCGTCGCATAGATTCGGTCTCGGGTAACCCCTTCCACGTCTTCGACAATGGAAATCCGCTCTCCCGCAATCCGATTAAAAAGCGTTGATTTGCCGACATTAGGACGGCCGACAATGGCAATAGTTGGTAAAGCCATGTTTTTCCTCTTTCATTCTTTGAGACAGAGCTGAGCTCCGCCTTATTTTTCTAATTTCTTTTCTTTGAACAGCTGGGCAATCGCTTGATTCGGCTCCTGACCAAATTGGGCTGCCAAACGCTGGCTCCAAGTATCCTGTGCTCGCTCACCAGCATACTCAGCCTGCACACGGTCATAGGCCTCAATGACTGAGCTGAGTTGCTCACAGTATTCTTCCTCAAAGACCACCGCTTCATAAGGCAGACGTGGTTTGACAGCATGGTTTTGATTGGGTTTTCCTAAAGCCATACCAAAAACTGGATAAGTATAGTCTGGCAGATTAAAGAGCTGGGCAATTTTTGAAGCTTCATAGCGAACTAAACCAATAATAACGCCGCCATAATCCAGACTTTCAGCTGCTAAGAGGGTATTTTGCCCCGCCAAAGCAGCATCTACCGAGCTAATGAGAATATTTTCGGTTCCCTCAGGATAAAAATCTTCTGTGTGTAGTGCAGCTCCCTTTTCAGCTCGATTGAGGTCGCCAACAAAAAGCAGGAAAGCTGAAGATTGCCGAATGGCTTCTTGGGGAACCAGGTCAAAGAGGGCTTCTTTTTTCTCTTTGCTTCGCACCACAATGATCGAATAGGACTGGAAGTTTTTCCAGCTGGAAGCAGCACGTCCAGCATCGATAATGGCGCGTAGTTCTTCATCTGAAATCTGCTCTTCCGTAAAGCGCCGAACAGACGTATGAGCCTTCATCAAGTTAATTGTTTCATTCATCGACGGTTCTCTCCTTCTAGATGCACTTCTTGAGCCAAAAACTTAATCCGCTCCATAACCCGCTTGGCTTGCCAGGTCTCATCGCCATTCTTAGAATTAGCAAAGTGACGCTCCAAATCCGCAAAACTAAAGTTGGAAGTAAAGAAGGTTGGCAGATTTTCCTGCATACGGTGCTGGAGGATAACCTGCAAAATCTCATCCCGCATCCAGGGACTAGACTGCTCTGCACCGATATCGTCCAAAATCAGCACTTGAGCTATCTTGACCTGGTCAATCTTGTCCTTAACCAAGCCAGAACTAATCGCATTCTTCACATCCAAAACAAAGCTCGGA
The DNA here is from genome assembly GCF_938036805.1 of uncultured Streptococcus sp. Taxonomy (GTDB): domain Bacteria; phylum Bacillota; class Bacilli; order Lactobacillales; family Streptococcaceae; genus Streptococcus. Next base: position 329 of record NZ_CALHWC010000171.1, on the reverse strand, counting down.
TAGTGAAGCAGAGTCGTTGAGACACTACGTTTTTCTGACAAATCATGCGCCAGAGCAGCCATCATGTAGCTCTTTCCCACGCCGAAATCTCCGTAGAGATAGACAGCCTTCTGATAATGCGGAAAATCCGCAACAAAACTGGTCAAGAGCTCAAAAGCCTTGTAACGACCAATATCGTCTAAATCCACTTTGGCCAAACTAGCCTCTTTTAGACTGGTTGATAGATTGATAAGGTTGAGACGGCTTCTAATCGCTTCCTGTCTCTCCTGCTCAATCAACTCAGGCGTTTCCTCATAGGCAACATCCGCATAGCCTTCATTTTTCACCAA
>NZ_CALHWC010000170.1 GCF_938036805.1 uncultured Streptococcus sp. | reverse complement strand
TTTGGGAAAGGGCTGGTACGCATCAAATGATTGATATCAATGCAATAAAAGAGGCGCTTCCGCACCGCTATCCCATGCTTTTGGTGGACCGTGTATTGGAAGTCAGCGAAGATGAGATTGTCGCTTTGAAAAATGTGACGATCAACGAGCCATTCTTTAACGGACATTTCCCTCAGTATCCAGTTATGCCGGGTGTCTTAATCATGGAAGCACTGGCTCAAACGGCTGGTGTGCTGGAATTGTCTAAAGAAGAAAACAAGGGCAAGCTGGTCTTCTATGCTGGCATGGATAAGGTCAAGTTCAAAAAGCAAGTTGTACCAGGTGATCAATTGATTATGACAGCTAAGTTTGTCAAGCGCCGCGGCACCATTGCAGTGGTAGAGGCCAAGGCCGAAGTTGACGGAAAACTTGCAGCCAGCGGAACCTTGACCTTTGCGATTGGTCAATAAGAAAGAGGAGATTTCACCATGTTTCGTAAAATTTTAATTGCTAACCGTGGGGAAATTGCGGTCAGAATTATTCGTGCAGCTCGCGAGCTGGGAATCGATACGGTCGCCGTCTATTCAACGGCTGACAAGGAAGCACTCCATACCTTACTGGCTGATGAAGCAGTCTGTATTGGGCCAGCTAAGTCTACGGATTCTTATCTGAATATGAACGCTGTCCTATCTGCTGCTGTTCTAACAGGGGCGGAAGCTATCCACCCTGGTTTTGGCTTTTTGAGCGAAAACTCCAAATTTGCGACCATGTGCGAAGAAGTCGGCATTAAGTTTATTGGGCCTTCAGGTGCTGTTATGGACTTGATGGGGGACAAGATTAATGCTCGGGCTCAGATGATTAAGGCCAAAGTGCCGGTCATCCCAGGTTCTGATGGAGAAGTTCATACCTCTGAAGAAGCCTTGGAAGTCGCCGAAAAGATAGGCTATCCAGTCATGCTCAAAGCTTCTGCTGGTGGCGGTGGTAAAGGCATTCGTAAGGTTGAAAAGGCTGAAGATTTAGTAGCGGCCTTTGAGTCTGCATCTAGCGAAGCCAAAGCAGCCTTTGGGAATGGTGCCATGTATATGGAGCGAGTCATCTATCCGGCGCGCCATATTGAAGTGCAGATTTTGGCAGATCAGCAGGGGCATGTGGTCCACTTGGGCGAGCGGGATTGCTCTTTGCAGCGGAATAATCAGAAGGTGCTGGAAGAAAGTCCATCTGTGGCGATTGGGAAAACCCTGCGTCAGCAGATTGGGGAAGCAGCTGTTCGGGCTGCTGAGTCAGTCGGCTATGAAAATGCCGGAACGATTGAGTTTCTGCTGGATGAAGCCAAGGGCGAATTCTACTTTATGGAGATGAATACTCGCGTGCAGGTTGAGCATCCAGTGACTGAGTTTGTTACCGGTGTGGATATTGTGAAAGAGCAGATTAAGATTGCGGATGGTCAAGAGCTATCCTTCAGTCAAGAAGATGTTGAAATTCGCGGTCATGCGATTGAATGTCGGATCAACGCTGAAAATCCAGCCTTTAACTTTGCACCGAGCCCAGGCAAGATTTCCAATCTTTATCTGCCAAGTGGTGGAGTGGGACTGCGTGTGGATTCGGCGGTCTATCCTGGCTACACCATCCCTCCTTACTATGATAGTATGATTGCCAAAATCATCGTTCATGGGGAAAATCGCTTTGATGCCCTGATGAAGATGCAACGGGCTCTCTATGAGCTAGAAATCGATGGTGTTGTGACCAATAGCAGTTTCCAGTTGGATTTGATTTCAGATCCTAATGTGATTGCTGGTGATTATGATACAGCCTTTCTCATGGAGAAGTTCCTTCCGGCTTATCAAGAGAAA
>NZ_CALHWC010000169.1 GCF_938036805.1 uncultured Streptococcus sp. | reverse complement strand
TTTGAAAGGTTCCGGGGCCTTACAAATGGGGTAAACAATACCGCCTACTATCATACCAAATTTTCTAACCAAAAGTCAATATATTTGATGCAATTATTTATAAAATAACGATTTCATTTCTATTTAGTCAGAAAGTTCACTGCCAATGCTAAAGAGTCCTAGAGTACCTGGGCCAGTATGCGTCGAAATAACCGGACCAAGAGGCAGGATAAGGACTTCTTTGACCTGCCCAGAAGCTAAAAGCTGCTCCTTGACATTCTCAGCGACTTCTTTTTCGCCTGCATAGGCAATCACTACAAGTGGCTCGGAAATCGTCTCTAGAGTCATCCCAACCACCTCAGCCTGCGCCTTCTTCTTGCCTCGCACCTTAGCGACCGAATCTAGACTTCCATCAGCTGTCACTGCAATGATTGGCTTGATATTGACCAAGCTTCCCATGAGAGCCGCTGCCTTGGAAATGCGACCACCCCGCATGAGGTGGTTGAGGTCATCTACTAAGAAATAGGTCTTTACTCTAGGCACTAAACTTTGAAGCAAAGCTGCCGTCTGCTCTAGGCTCTGACCTGCCGCCCTAGCTTCTACAGCCTTCATAACAAAGAGTCCTTCACCCATCGAAGCTGCCTTGGTGTCAAGGATTGTGATGATTGCCTCAGGATAATCCTCTAAGACCATCTCCCGCGCCATAACTGCACTTTGGTAGGTACCAGACAGGGCGGAAGCAAAAGCCACATAGAGAACTGCTGTGCCCTCCTGAGCATACTGGCGGAAAACATCTTCAAATTGGCCGACATTGATCTGGCTGGTAGTTGGCTTGCTGCCAGACTCCATCTTGGCTAAAAGCTGCTCACTGGTCAGCTTATCCGGTCCGACAGTCTCGTAGGTTTGGCCATCCAGCTGAATGGTTAAGCCCAGAACCTGCACATCATGTTCTTGAGTCCAGCTTTCTGGCAGGTCTGCCGTCGAATCCGTTAAAATTTTAAAGGTCATCTTTTTTCTCCATCATCTTTTAGTGGCCACAGAGAAGACTTCTCCATAGACATAAGCGGGTTATTCCTAGTGATTTGCCTACCACCCTATCGGGACAAGCTATTAGAAATTTCTTGCTTTTTAGGAAAGCTATTTCGCTCGGTCAGTCTAGAACAGGACTGACACCTTGAAAACCTTTCAAATCAAAAATATATTGGAAATATTCATCTTGTGAATCTTTTAAAATCAAGTTTGCCTTACCATCAAGCAATTCAATACAGGTCCATTCCCCATCTAAACACTCAACTTCATATTTTTTATCTTCTAAAAATAAATTTGTTAATTGTCCTTCTGGATATATATTTTGAAAAGAAACCATCCCAGAGTTGTCACTTCGGTAAGCAAGGACAGGAACTTCCACTTTTTGGTTCCCCATATAAAAGGAACTCATACATCTCTTTTCAGCAAGGCACTCATATTTTCCTTTTACATAATTCACAATCTCTTTATTTAAAATTGTAGAAAAATTTAAAATACTGATGAAATCCGCCTTATCAGTGGATAAGGTTTCTACCTCAACCAGATATTTCCAAGCGCCATTTACCTGACTTCCTTGACCGTATAAATCTGTGCAATTCAAGGAATATTGGGTCAATAAATCCTCTAAGGGATACTGATCTGCTTCCTCAGTGATTTCAAAGCAAAAGCAATAATTATCTTCTCTTTTATTATGGTAGATAGCATAAATGATCGGCTCAAACTTTTCTGTTTGGTATTTTTCTAACGCATAACTCCCAAGTACTTGCATTAGCCCACCCGATTTCTAAAGACTTCATACATAAGAATGGCCGCTGCGACGCTAGCATTGAGGCTTTGAACATGGCCATTCATGGGAATAGTCAGCATTTCGTCCACCTGCTTCTTGATGTTGCTGGAAATCCCCTTGCCTTCGTTGCCGATGATGAGGGCCAGCTTGCCTGCCGTATTCCACTTATGAACAGGCGTCCCCTGCATATCCGTCCCAAAAATCCAGAAGCCAGCTTCCTTGAGCTTGTCCAGAGTCTGGCTGAGATTGGTCACACGGGCAATAGGAATGTGCTCGATAGCGCCCGTAGAGGTCTTGGCCACAACTGGTGTCACGCCGACTGCTCGGTGCTTGGGAATGATCACTCCCGTGACATTGGTAGCATCAGCCGTCCGTAAGATAGAGCCTAGATTATGCGGGTCTGTCAAGCCATCCAAAATCAACAGCAGAGGATTCTCTTCCTGCTCCGCTTTTTTCAAAATATCCGCCAAATCTGCATAGGCAAACTCCGATACCCGCAAAACAAAGCCTTGGTGAACGGCTCCATCCGTCATCTCCTGCAAGGTTTTCTTGGGTGTCCAAGAGATAGAAACCTTCTTTTCTGCCGCCAAATCTTTCAGCTTGCTCACGTTTTTGCCACGCAAGTCGTCCTGAATGTAAAGTTTATTTCCCGTATTGGCCATCAAGGCCTCGGTCACAGCATGCACGCCGTAAACAATATCATTTTTTTCCATACTAACAGTATATCACAAGCTCCCCCAAAAAATCTGTCCAAAAGCTAAATATCTCTCTATGACAGCCTAGCATTTCTCAGCAAGCAGCTAAAAACTGCTTTTCGTTATCCTATTTGTTTTTGAAATCATTCCTTATTTGAGACTTAGAAACCAGCTAGCCTAGCCAGTTCTGCTAGCTGGTTTCCAAACAGAAAGAAATCCCCCCTTGTCAGACACTTACTTTCGGTCAACGGCTATCAAAAGCATCATCTACCCCAAAAACTAAAGGAAAGTGACCGGCCGAGGCCTAGGTTACTAATAATCTATAGGAAAAGCGACCGACCGAGGCCTAGATTGCCATGAATCTATAGGAAAAGTGACCAGCCGAGGCCTAGATTGCCATGAATCTATAGGAAAAGTGACTAGCCGAGGCCTAGATTGCCATGAATCTATAGGAAAAGTGACCAGCCGAGGCCTAGGCTAAACTCACTTTCTCTAAGCAGTCACACCAAGAGATTAAAGTTCTTATCCTAGAGGCAAATAACTAAACACGAGACAAGAAGAGTTTGGGACAAAAAGATTTCAATTTTTAAAAATCTTAATTATTAAGCCCTTCAAATCTATAATTAAATGCGAAAAGCGAACAAAGCAGAATTCTGATTACCAGAAAACTAGTCTTGTTCGCTTTTTATATTTGAGGTCGGACTTTTGTCCCACTCTCTTTCTCTCTAATTCAGCAACTAGCAATTAACATCAGCAAGTTGTATGATTTAGTTATTCTTAAGTGCTTCTTTGATTTCACCAACTGTTGCAGCAATACTTTTATCTTGGAAAGATTTTAATTCTTTATTGCCATTCTCATCGGTTGTCTCTACGGGATTACTGTAGTCATCTGTAGAGCTAGTTGTAAAACCACCTGATTTGTCTGCAATGATCAGTTTACTGTCTGATAAACCTGAAAAGTAGTCATTAATTTCTTTTTCAGATTTGCCTTTTAGTAAATTCTTATAAATTGAAATCGTCTGATTTTCGCTTGTTTTACCGATTGTAGTTTCTGCAATAACTGGTTTCAGCAAAGTATATGAAGCAATTCCTAATGCTACGACTGATAAAGTTAACAGTACCTTTTTCTTAGCCATTTTTTGACCTACTTTCTTAAACAGGGTTACTTACTTTATATCTTGAACCTGTGTTAGGGTTATATGTCTTAAAATACGTTCCCCTACGACTGTTAACAGGTACATATGCACCATCGTTAACTACAACTGAAATACCGTACCCATCTTCTACCAAGCCACTATCTCCTTGGGCTTGCCAATACAAATAGTTCCCGCTACCCCATGATGGTTTAAAACGTTCTTCTCCATAACGCCAGCCCCTTGCATAAAATGCATTAGATTGATACTCTTGATTTGGGTATAACACATGCACTCGAGTCGGAATCCAAGCACCAAAGAATGCTGTTCCTGAAGTGTTCTCTTGATTTTTTGAAATGTCTTGCGTAGCTAAATATTTTTTATAATCAGCTACTTTCATAACCTTTCCTTCGCTAGCCACCTGTTCTGGAGGGAAATTGTCACTCCCATCCTTATTAGTTATAATACCTCCACTAGGTGTCGTTAAAACATATTGATCATCCTTTAGGCCTTGAGTAACTTGTTCAATCTGCTGACTTGTCATTCTCTCTTCCGCTTTTGCAGTCGTCCCTGTAAACAAAATGACACTTGCACTCGCAGCTAATCCCAATGCTATCATTTTTTTCATTTTCTTCTCTCCTTAGAGTCTGTACCTAGCTATATATGATTACAAACTTAATAATATAAACTTCATAATCAACCAAAGAAGTAAAATTTTATGCAATCTAAATCATCCAATCACCTCTGATTTCTATCTAATATTGAATTATTCCTATATTCTTAAATAACATTTGTTAAGAATATGAAATAGAAAACAACACTATTACTACACTCCAATATTTTTTCTTTTTATTTGCTTATCTCTTTACTAAAGTATACAATATTAATAAAGATCATGTAGTATTGTTTTAACTATTTTCAAGTTTTTTTGGAGATTATGATATGAGATATGATTTTGGAAAAGTTTATCAAGAAATTAGAAAGTCTAAAAACCTCACTCAGTCAGATGTGTGTGGCAATGTACTGTCTCCTACAACACTCTCTAAGATAGAGAATGGACTTGTCGTTCCAAAGTATGAGAACATGGCTTTTTTACTTCAACAAATTAATATGAGCTTTGATGAATTTGATTATATTTGTAATCTTTACCATCCTAGCGAGCATATCGAACTCTTCAATAAAATCAGCAATATTCATTCAATTAGTGGAGTAAGAGAACTTGAAGCTATTCATAAAAAATGTGAATCTTATCTAAAAACTCATTGTGATATCTCTATCCAAAAATTGCACCAATCTTTGACCGTTGTACTCCAAATTAGAAAGAATGGAATTTTAAACATAGATAAAGTGACACAAGATATCGTTGATATTCTATGGAGCGATTTAAAACACCATGATACATGGTACGCATCAGATTTCAACATTTTAAACTCCATTCTTTTTATCCTTCCTACGGAGACCATTATAGATACAACCCAATTAATTCTTCACAGACTAGAAAAATACTCTGATTTTCAAAATATCCTTCCTATAAAGCTAGCCATCCTATCAAATTTGTCCACCTTTTATTTTTATTATAAACACTATCCCATATGCAGTCATATTTGTTCGATTGTTATTAAAACAGCAAAATTACTTAAACGATATGATGCAATTGCATTTCATTCGGCTAGAATCGGAATTTGTGATGCTGATGAAGAACTAATACAAAAGAATCTTGAAATATTACGTTTACTAGAGGAAGATGAGTTATTAAAAATTATTGAAAACGAAATAGCTGCATTTCATGCTACTAAAACATTAAACGAAATGGGTATGCCATGGATGTTGTGATATGAGTTCTATAATTTCTACAGAGATTAACTCCCTGTAGGAATTGTAGAGCTTATTTTAATCTAGAGATTAGCTTTCCCATTTTAAACCACCTCCCCAAGATCAAAAAAGAGAGAACAAATCGTTCTCTCCTGCGCTTGCATCTGTCATCCACTAGGGTTGACTAGAAGCTATTATTTTACTTTAGCAGTGCTTGTGATGACTTCAACTGCTTTTTTAACAGCGATATCATGTTTCAGCATTTCTTCTGAAAGCAATTGGCGAACACGGTCTGCTTCCATGTTGTAGTCTGTTGCCAATGAAGTGATTTCTGCTTCAACTTCTTCAGCGCTAGCTTCAAAGCCTTCTGCTTTCGCAACTGCTTCTACAACAAGGTTAGTCTTAGTGCGTGCTGCAGCATCTGCTTCATATTGTTTGTGAAGGTCTTCTTGAGTTGTACCAGTGATTTGGAAGTACATATCAGGAGAGATACCTTGACGTTGCATGTTGCCGAGGAATTCGTTCACAGCGCGATGAACTTCTTCGTGAATCATTTCTTCTGGAAGGTCAACGATTTCTGCATTTTCTACTGCAAGATCAATCGCTGCTGCTTCAACTGCATCGTTGTAAGCTGCTTCTTTCGCTTCTGCTAATTCTTTACGGTATTTTTCTTTCAATTCAGCAAGAGTTTCAACTTCTTCGTCGATGTCTTTTGCAAGTTCATCATCAAGAGCTGGAACTTCTTTTTCTTTAACTTCATGGATTGTTGTAACGAATTTTGCTTCTTTACCAGCAAGGTCAGCTGCTTGGTAGTCTTCTGGGAAGGTTACAACAACGTCTACTGTTTCACCAGCTGAGTGACCAACCAATTGGTCTTCGAAACCTGGGATGAATTGACCTGAACCAAGTCCAAGTGAGAAGTTATCGCCTTTTCCGCCGTCAAATTCAACACCGTCAACAGAACCAACAAAGTCGATGACAACTGTATCCCCTTCAGCTGCTGCCCCATCTTTCAGAACCAATTCAGCCAAGTTGTTGCGTTCACGCTCAATGCGCTCATCAACTTCAGCATCAGTCACTTCCTTAGAAACTTCTACAGATACTTCAAGGTCTTTGTAAGCACCCAATTTCACTTCAGGTTTTGTCACAACTTCAGCAGTGATGACCCAGTCTTGGCCTTTTTCCATTGAACTCACATCAATTTTTGGTTGTGCAACCACTTCAAGACCAGCTTCTTTCACAGCTGCTTCATAAGCTGCTGGAAGCAAGGCATTCAAGACATCTTGATAAAGTGATTCTTCACCAAAACGTTGGTTGAAGACTGGACGAGGAATATGACCTTTACGGAAACCTGGTACAGCAATATTTTTCTTAACTGCATTAAAAGCGCGATCCAAAGCAGGTTTGATTTGGTCTTGACCGATAGTGAAAGTCAATACTCCACGATTTGTTTCTTTGTTTTCAAATGATACAGACATTCTGTCAGTTCTCCTTCAAATTTTTTACATACAATCCATTATAACATAAGTAGCAGTTTTTTCAAGCGGCACCTTTTATTTTTCGCCCTTTTCCCCTTTCATACGCTGAAATCCAAGCCACTTTTTGCTCTTTTTTGACCATTTGCCCAACTCTTAGCAGACAATATTTTCCTATAACTGTCAATTTACTTTCTTCGCCAGCACAAGAATCGACAGGCAAGGTCTACCATTTGGGAAAAGAGAGTGGGACAGAAATCGGTAATTCGTTAAAATTCGATTTCGTCGTCCCACCTCCGCACAGTTGAGTAGGGCTGTAAAAACTGATGAAATCAGCGTAGTAGAGTCCACTCAACCACTGCGTCTTGCTCGACAATCCAAAGACAATTGAGAGGCTAGGACTTTTGTCCCAGCCTCCCTTCTCCTATTTCTACTAGGATTTTCGAATTCTATCCTCAATATAAGACGCTCTAGCTCCGCCAATCAACTTGGGACGACTGGCAAGGGCGGTAACATGAGCCTGACCCAAACTGCGCAGCTGAGGGCGAATCGGAACCTGAACATGCTTGACATGCATTCCGATTGATGTATCTCCCACATCCAAGCCAGCATGGGCTGTGATGAACTCAACCTCCACAGGATCTTCCATATAGTCAAAAGCTGCTAACTGGCCACTTCCGCCTGCATGGAGGCTGGGCAGGACATTGACAATTTCTAGGTCTTTCTTTTCTGCCAATTCTCGCTCCACGACCAAGGCACGGTTGAGGTGCTCACAGCCTTGAACGGCCAAGTAAATCCCCCGAGCTTGCAGAATATCTAACAAGGTCTTGACAATGACCTGACCGACTACCCTGCTGGAATGCTGGCCAATGTGTCCCCCCATGACTTCACTAGAAGATAGACCTAGGACAAAAATATTTCCCTTAACCAAACCCGCTTTGTCCAAGACATTTGTAGCGATCTGGCTGGTCTCCTTTTCAAGCTTCTCTAAATCCATCTCTTACCTCACTTACTCTGGCTGAAGGGCTCTTTTCAAGACAAGGGGAAAGGCTCTGTAAAGGGAATAGCCGACCACCAAACCAAAAATATTTTGCATGACATTGCCCCAAATCGCTGCGATAGCTGAACCAGGCCCACTCAAGATGCTACCAAAGAGAGCATAGCCGCCGACCATAGCAACTCCTGCCAGGAACAAACCAATATAACGCTGCTTGCCAGTGAAACCAGCAAAGTAGCCTTGAAGGCCATGGCAGATGAGGCTAAAGAGCATCCACTGAGGATAGCCCGCCACTAGGTCAATCAAGAGACCGGACAGACCACCAACCAAAGCTCCTTCCTTACGACCAAAATAAAATGCGGTAAAGTAAATCCCAGCATCTAGCAAGGTCAGAAAGCCAGTTGGCGTAGGGATTTTGAAAAAGTTCCCCAAAACAATAGATAGGGCTGTAATGACAGCTAGCAAAGCGATTTTTCTTGTCTGATTATTTTTCATATTGAATAACTCCATACTGATCTGAGCGCTGGATAGCGCGGTAAACAAAATCTTTTGAATAGTTGACGGCTTCAAGAGGGGATTGACCTGCCAAAAGCTGACTAGCTATGCTCGAAGCGAAGGTACAACCTGCTCCTGTATTATTATTTGGCAAAACAGGGCTTTCTAGTAGCTGAAAGTCTTTGCCATCGTAAAATAAATCTATAGCCTGATCTTGGCTAAAACGATTTCCTCCCTTGATCACGACATTTTGAGCTCCCAGTTCATGGAGAGCCACAGCCGCAGCCTTGAGGTCATCCAAAGTCTTAATATCCGACTGGATCAGGATCTCTGCTTCTGGTAGATTGGGCGTGATAATGGTCGTATAAGGGAAAAATTTGATCAATTCATCTCGGAGGGCCGAAACTTCCACATCGTGGGTTTCCTTACAGACTAAGACAGGGTCTAGCACGACCGGTATACCCGCTTGCTTTTTGATGAAGTCCAGAGCCTGATCTGCAATGGCAACCGTTGGCAATAAGCCCAACTTGATAGCCGAAAAAGGCACATCTTTGAGCGAAGAGAGTTGCTGCGAGAAGACCTGCTCGTCGGTCGGAAGGACTTCAAATCCCTTGTCTGTCATAGCGGTTAAGCAAGTCACCGCTACGAAACCATGCAGGCCATGGACTGTATAAGTAGCTAGATCCGCATGAAGACCACCACCACTAAAAATGTCATTGCCAGAAAGGGCTAAAATCAACTTATTCTTCATAGATAATCTCCTTTAGATAAAGACCGTTAGGCGCTGCGGTTGGCCCAGCTAGTTGCCGATCCTTTTCTTCTAAAATCCGTTCGATTTGGTTGACTGGCATCCTCTTATTTCCAATCTTGAGCAGGGTTCCCACCATGTTGCGGATTTGTTTATAGAGAAAGCCATTGCCAGAAAAAGTAAAGACTAGAAAATTACGTTGCGCATCAAAGGTCAGACTGGCCTTTGTAATCGTACGAACCTTATTTTCCACACTGGTACCCGAGGCTGTAAAACCTGTAAAATCATGCGTTCCCTCCAAGGCTTTAATGGCCTGCTCCATCAGAGGAATCTCCAAAGGATAGGGATAGTGGGTCGCATAGTGGCGCATCATCGGATTTTTTGGACGACCAATATCCACCAGAAACTCATAGGTCTTGCTGTGCGGCTTGTAACGGGCATGAAAATCCTCCGTTACTTCCTCCACAGAAATGACATCAATATCTTCTGGCGTCTGGGTATCCAAGGCAAAACGTAGCTTTTCTTCATCCCTAGCTGACGGGAGGTCAAAGTGAATGACCTGCCCAAGCGCATGGACACCACTGTCGGTCCGACCAGCTCCATGGATGACAATGGGCTGACCTTTGTTGATACGAGTTAAAGTTTTTTCGATTTCTTCCTGAACGCTCCGAGCATGAGGCTGGCGCTGAAAGCCAGCAAAGTCATGTCCGTCGTAGGAAATAAGGGCTTTATAACGAGTCATGCCATTATTTTAACAGGAAAAAAAGCCTGTCGCAAGAGAGAAAGAATACAACTGTCCGGGTACAGAAAGTGTTGACAGAAAGCTCTAAATCAAGTAAACTAAAAAACGCAAGGAGGACACTATGGCAAAGGATATTTCTTATACCCAAGGGCAGGAGCGCTTTCGCTATCGGGCTGCTGCACTCATCATTGAGGAGGAAGCCCTCTGTGTCATGTCTTCTCCTAGCGAAGACTATTTCTATTCAGTGGGAGGGGCGGTCAGATTTGGAGAGACCTCCAAAGAAGCTGTCCAGCGAGAAGTTTTCGAAGAAACAGAACAAAAGTATGAGATTGAAAAGCTGGCTTTTGTTCATGAAAATTTATTTTCCAACTCAACCGGCATCCTCAAAGGACTAGACTGTCATGAGATTTGCTTCTATTATCTGATGAAGCCTCACGGCAAGCAGTTTTACTACCAACATAACCAAGAAAAAGTCTGCTGGATTCCCCTGACAGACTTGGAAAACTACAAAGTTTTTCCAAAGGAAATCACGCACATCCTCAAGCACCTCCAGACAGGTATCCAGCATATCGTTAGTAAAAAAGAGAGTGGGACAGAAATAGGTAATTCGTTAGAATTCGATTTCGTCGTCCCACCTCCGCACAGTTGAGTAGGGCTGTAAAAGCTGATGGAATCAGCGTAATAGAGCCCACTCAACCACTGCGTCTTGCTCGACAATCCAAAGACAATTAAGAGGCTAGGACTTTTGTCCCAGCCTTTTTTATTCTCCCAGCATCACCTGCTTGATGGTCAGTTGATCTATCTTCCTACTGGATACATAGATGAAACTTTCATAGACTAAGGTAAAGATCAACAAAGTTATCAGGCATACTCCAAAATCAAAATCATACTCAACTTTCTGAGCTATTGATTTTTCCATCAATCTAAGTAAAAGCTGCATAATCCCATACTGATAGCCCGTTCCTAAGACAAAGCCCAAAAAGGCAAGAAAGCGGTAGGGAGCAAATAAACTCTTACGGCACTCATTTTTGCTATAACCAAAAACCTTCATAATAGCCAGTGTTTCCTGATTTTCCTGCAGGAGAACTCCCAGCGACAGATAGAGGATTGCTACTGACAGGACAGTACCGATTGACATCATCATCATCTGAATGATTTCATCTGTCAATTCCTTCATGCCATATGATAGTTGAATCATAGCTGAAAAGCACATAGATCCAAAAATGACGAAGAAAATTAATAATTTTCGAGACCAGAGCAGGCTGGCAGAAAAATCTTTTAAAAAAGGACGGTCTTTCCTTATTTTCTTTGTTGCTTTCCTTTTTGGTGACTTTTGACTAGAGCTGACCCGCTTGAGCAAGTCTAGAGCAGGCAAACGTAGATAATAACTAGCGCAGAGAACGGCTAAAGCAGTAAAGGCTAGAGTCGGTAAGACAACGAGAAACAAGAATAGGGACCAATGTTGCATAATGGTGATTTCAGACAAAACCCCGCTTTGATTACGTAACTGATAAAAATGCGGCATCATAGCAAAAGAAGATAAATAGCCAACGCCTGTTCCCAAACCAACTGGAAGACTAAAAATCCAAAACTTTCGGCTAATTTCCCAGTTTTTATAGCCCATAGCCTTTAAAATTCCTAATTCTGGCTTATGCTGGTCAATAAATTGCCGAATGTAAAAGAAGAGGAGGAGCATCGATGTCAGGGATAAAACAGCTCCGCTAACTGATGCAATTAACCAAGAGATAGCAACTTGAGCATCATAAGCAGCTTGAATCTCAGGCAACCAATTTGTTTGATCTAGTAAACTGATATCCAGATAAAAATTTAAAAATAGATTGCTCACAAACACCGCACAAAAGCTAATAACTGATACAACGACTAGTCTATACAAATCTTTTATTGAAAACATAGCTTACCATCCAATCTCATAGGCCGTTTTGGGCTGGCTATTTGTCTCTATGCTTTGGATCTGGCCGCTATTGATATGGACAACAGTCTTGGCCATCTGAGCAATATTTGTATTGTGGGTTACCATGACCAGCGTAAAGCCTAGCTCTTCTTGAAGACTTGAAATATAGGCTAGAATCTGACGACCTGTTTCCTCGTCCAAAGCTCCAGTCGGCTCATCCAAAAAGAGGACACGAGGTCTTTTGGCTAGGGCTCGTGCAATAGCAACTCGCTGTTGCTCACCTCCTGAAAGCTGACTTGGATAATGTTGGAGTTTATCACCTAAACCTAAAGCCTCCAAAATTTGGACATAATCTTGATTACCTGCTAAGTTGGCACCCATTTTGACATTTTGCTCCACTGTGAGATTTGGAAGTAAGAAATACTGCTGAAAAATAAAGGCAGTCTGCGCTCGACGAAAAGCCGTCAATTGAGCTTCTGTCAGCTGGGATAGATCTTCCTCGCCGTAGTACACATGACCACTGTCTGGTTTTTCTAGACCTGATAGAACATTGAGCAAGGTTGACTTCCCAGAGCCAGAAGCACCTAAAATGACCAAGTAATCTCGGTCAGCAATCTCCAAGTTGATGCCTCTCAAGACTTCTCTTCCGTTGTAGGACTTGCAAATTTCCTTTAATCTAATCATTCTTGTTTCCTTTCATTTCCTTTAGGAGGGCAGCAAATACTTGCGTCAAACGTTCTGTCACTTCCTCCTGACTAAAAGAATAAATACCCGATGCTATCATGCTAGCCAAGCCATGAGAATAGATAAACAAATGCTGATACACGAACTCTGCACTTTCTATGTGCATGGGATAATCCTCCACAATCGACTCTAATATCTGCTGATAACTATGGTCTTTCTGAGGTAAAAAGTCCTTGAAAGACTCAATGGGGTGCTTGTGAGGATTTAGATAGAGAATTTTAAAAAGCTGAGGCTCCTGACTAGCAAAAAGGATATAAGCCATACCAACTGCTCTGAAAGGCTTGGCCCGCTCCAAAGCCGAACGAATATATTGGACTAGGACAAACTCAGCTGCCCGAACAACCGAATGACTTAAATCCTCCATATTTTCAAACTGACCGAAAATAACCTTGGGACTAGACTGTAAACGTTCAGCCAGAGAACGAGCGGTCAAACCAGCTAAGCCGGCTTCTCTGACAATCCCTAGAGCTGCTTGAATAATCTCATCACGAGTAAATTTATTTTTAGGTGGCATAGAAACTCCTTTTGAGAACAACTGTTGCACAACAATTGTTTCTTAAAATATAATATCACACAAAACATTAAAAAACAAGTATAAAAAGAAGCCTTTCGGCTTCGATTTTTTATTTGATAAATCGCCAAATAAAACGGGATCCTCATTTAGTCAACAAAGGAGTAACAATTCCTCTATCTTTTAGGAGTCCGTACAAACCATGGTTTTTTCATACTTACGAGATAAAAACTTCAATCAAAACTTATCGACTATTCTTCCTTTAGTCCTTTCTCAAGAATTGATCCAAGTAATAGTCAAAGTAAGTTTTGCTTCCTGTGATGACTACTGCACGACCTTCAATACCATAACGCATCTTCTTGGCTTGAGCGTCCGTTAAGGTTATTTCAGCTTCCACCTTAAAGAAGTTGCCTTTTTCCGTTTTCGTCGCATTGTTGTCAATGTTTGAAATTTTAGATTTGAGAACAAATTCTTTATTATTTCCATCCATTGCAGTGAAACGCAGAGTCTCACCTTTTTTCAAACTAGATACATCTTTCGAGGTCACATAGGTTGTGATAACGACCTTTTTTTCCTTGGTCAAAACAGGATACAACTGAGCGAGCAACTTCCCTTCGGGAACCAGATTCGCTCCCGCTGTTTCAGGATTTAGATGGAGAATACCATCTTCAGTAGCTGTGATCATGCCTTTTTGAGTGATGCCACCTTGCACCTTGAGATTATTTTCAACTTCTAAAATCTTTTGATTCAGAGCCGTCAATTCTTGACCAACTTTAGTCAACTGCTGAGCTTTCAAGGACTCAAGCTGGCTATCCAAACTTCCAGAATAGGCTTGCTGAGCACCGGAACCTGCATACTGCACCCGATAACCCGAAAGAGCTGATTCAAACTGCGAAATCTGGTTGTCAATCTGCGACAGAACTTGGCTCTTTAGCTGACCTTGACTATCAGCAGCGGCTTGTGTCTCATAAGCCTGATAGATACTATAGCCGGCATTAGTCGAAGGGACACTTGTCCCATTTTGGATAGCATTTCTAAGAGTCTGATAATCTGCTAATTTAGCATTGGTTTCATTGATCAAATTCCCCAGCTCCGCCTGTGAATTGCTGGCCGCTGAATTTTGAGAAGCAATGGTCGAATTTTGCTGCTCGGTATTACTACGGATACTCGCAGCTTGATTCTTGTAATCATTAAATGCTTGCTCATAGCCGAAGCGATCTTCTCCTGAAAACTGGCTAGTCCCCGTCTTCAGACTTTCTTGCAGCAGCTCCAACTGACGTTTTTGCTCCTTCAAGCTTTCTACTTGAGAGGAGAAAGTTTCTTTTTGAGTATTTTCACTATCAGACTTATACTGAACTAAAAGATCCCCTTTTTTAACAACCTTGTTTTCCTTCAAGTTATTAGTGACAATGGCATTGTTACTGGTTGATTGGATGTTAGCCAGAATCTTTCTAGGTTCAATAGAAGCACCTGAAGTAATAGTGATTTCTTTTTTAGCAAAGAGGGAGAATAAGACCACAAAAATCAACAAGAAGAAAGTCGGTAAAATCACGCGCACAGAAAAGCTAGAATATCTACGGTTATAAAATTCGGCACTCTCTAAGTAATGTTCTTCCATCTTCTTTCTCCTTTCTAACTATTCACCAGATGAGCATAGAAGCCATCCTGAGCAACCAACTCTTCATGCGTTCCTTGCTCCACGATTTCACCCTTGTCCAGAACAACCACTTTTTCAGATCGCTCCGCAATGGTCAATCGATGGGCAATGAAAATGATGGTCTTGTCCAACTCCAAGAGATTGTCGATAATCTTTTTCTCTGTTAAGATATCCAAATTGCTGGTCGCCTCATCGAGGATCAAAACAGGAGCATCGGTCAAAAGAGCCCGAGCCAAGGCCAAGCGCTGACGCTGACCACCTGAAATTCCTGAACCATCTGATGTCAACTCTGTTTGGTAATTCAAAGGCATCCGTTCAATATCTTCACGGATTTCCGCAATTTCCAATGCCCGAATGATTTCTTTCTGAGTCGTTCCGGGCTTGGCACCCAGGAGAACATTCTCCAAGATGGTACCATTAAAAACATAAGGCTGTTGCGGCAAGTAATTGATATGACGACGCAAGACATGCTTGTCAATCTGATTGAGGTTGATATTATTAACCAGAATTTCTCCCTCGTTTGGATCGTAAAAGTTCACGATCATCTTGGCAAGAGTCGTCTTTCCAGAACCAGAAATTCCTACAAAGGCCACCTTGCTGCCTCTTTCAATGGTCAAATTAATATCTGATAGAACGTTTCGTCCATAGCCATACTTGTAGCTGACATTTCTCAACTCAATGTCGCCCTTGGTCATGCTCAAATCACGGATCGCTTTTTTGTCCATAAATTCAGAGTCAACCAGATAAACCTCGTTCAAGCGATTATTGGCAACTTGTGCAGTCTGAAGCTTGGTTTGTAAATTGATAATGTTTTCCAGCGGATTTGTGAAATAAACCAGCAAAGTATTATAAGTAATCAGCTGCCCCAAGGTCATTTTATTGTCCATTACCAAAAGGGCCCCCATCCAAAGGATTGCAACATTCAGCAAGAGCTGAGCTGTCTTCTTCAAGCCGATTTGGATGTTTTCCATCCGACTATAGGCAAATGATTTCTTCAGATAGTCAACAAATTCTCTATCAATCTTTTGATAGCGGAAATCCTCACTGGTCAAGGATTTGATCGTCTCAATCCCATTGATATCCTCGATAATGGAAGAAGACAGAATAGCATTGGATTCCATGGTGTCACGATTCATTTTTTCAAATGGTTTCATGAAGGCAAAAATCACGACAATATAGATCGGCAGCGAGAGCAAGCTGATAAAGAATAAATAGAAGTTTTGCGAGAACAAAACAACTGCCATGACGACAACGATGGAGACATCCAAGAAGATGGAGAGAATGGTACTAGCCAAGGCGTCGATGATACTATTGGCATCATTGAAGCGCGATACAATTTCCCCTGTCCTTCTCGTAGCGAAAAAAGACATGGGTAGATGAAAGACATGCTTGATATAGGACAAAATCACATCAATCGAAAGGCGTTGGCCCAAAATGAGAAGCAGATAGCTCTGAGCATAAGTTAGGACCTGTTGCAAAATGTAGACGACTATTAGACCTAAAGAAATAATCCCTAAGGTATTCCTCATCTGATTGGGTACATAGGTATCAATAATCCCCTGCATATAGTAAGAGCCCACGATATTGATGATCGTAACCAGCATCGTTGCGATAACGATATTGGCAATTAAGCCTTTTTGCTTTATTAAAATTGGAACAAAAGACCAGAGACCATTTTTCTTTTCCTTGTGCGGTCTATATTCCGGTGCTGGGGCAATGAAAATAGAAACACCTGTCCACTCCTGCGCAAACTGTTCCTTAGAAAGCTTGGTCATCTTAACGGCTGGGTCAGGGTCAGCAATATAAACCGAATGTTTATCGTGCCCAGTCACAACATAATAGTGAAGCAATTTCTTGTCTTTGATAACATGGGCGATAAAAGGATAAACGATCCCCTTCATGTCAAATAAAGACATATCCGCTTTAAAGGCTCGTGTTTCAAAACCTAACTCTTCGGAAACCTTCACGAGCCCAAAAGCAGTTGTTCCTCTTAAAGTTGTCTTGGCCATTTCACGCAAACTGGCCAAAGAATAATAGGAACCATAATAACCATATATCATGGCTAGCGCTGCTACACCACAATCTCTCGCGTCAACTTGAGCCCTATAATGACGCTTTGTAAATCTCATACAATCTCCTTTATTCACAAAAGTGTAAATTCATTTTTATGGAGGATACTCCTACATAAAAACTCCTAATAGTGAACTTACTTTTTCAACAGTAGTTACTTGCCAACTCGATGCTTATCAGTTCTCTCCAACAAAAAACAAACACAAAATTAAGGAGGGAAAATTTTCATAGCAAGCAAAAAAGTAGGTATCTTTATCATACACTAATGTGGCATATTTTTCCAATGGTATCAGTCGTTTTACTCTATATAAGCACAAAATTACTTAAAAAACAGACCTAAAGTAACTTTTACACTAAAAAGCCTCTTGTCCAAATCAAGACGAACAAGAGGCTTTATATCGAAACAAAAAGTATTAGTTAAAAACGTCTGTACCTGCAGCACCACCGTTGTTAGCACCGCCACCATTGCTAGAACCACCAGATCTTGAACCAATTCTACCTCTGATGCGACCATATGCACGAATAGCAAGTCCACGTACAGTGCGACCAACTTCACGACCGATATCAAATACAGCACGTACAAGGTCACCACCGACCCATCCACCTTCTACTTCAACCAATTCAGCTTCAGTAAGAGGCATAAATTTTTGATCTAATGATTTAAAATCTTTGTTCATAAAATTCACCTTCTTCTATTTTGAATACTAAATTAGTTGAAAAGTCCTACTAAGAAGCCAGAAACCAATGAGCCACCCAAAATAGCCAATGATACTGTGAAAATATCAACAGGGACTCCGTAGAATGACCATCCACCGTCGATCATCATCATTTCTTCTTCAGTCAACGCAACAAATTGGTTGTCCATCATAGCAAAGTTTTCCATATGTGTTCTCCTTTTTTACAAGGCTTCCTTAACCTTGTTAATATATTGTTTGTGGTCAGTTTTACTCAAACATCGCTTCAACACCTATATTATACAACAACCATATGTGGTTCAACATGACATTTATGTCATGTTTGGAAGAAAAATATGTAATTTTTTTATAATATTTGAAATATCCTCTTTTTCCCATTCTCCCTAGTTTCATTTTGTGGTACAATAGGGGCTATGGAAAGTATAACTTTAAGTCCTAAACGAGAAGAAATTCAGGCTTTTGTCCAGAAATATCGAGACAAGCTTGTGCCCAGTAAAAATCAGTATATCCAATATTTACTGAAATTGAACCAGGCAACTGTCAGTATCTATACTTCTGGCAAGGTTCTTTTCCAAGGAGAAAAAGCTGGTCACTATGCTGCTTTTTTCGGCCATCAAGCGGAGGAAACCAGCAAGACCTCTCAGAACATTTCCCTTATCGGTACTGATGAGGTCGGAAATGGCTCTTACTTTGGTGGTTTAGCAGTTGTTGCTTCCTTTGTCAGTCCAGAACAGCACGCTTTCTTGCGTAATCTGGGCGTGGGCGACTCAAAGACCTTGACCGACCTTAAGATTCGGCAGCTGGCGCCGATTTTGAAAAAGGAAATCCAGCATCAGGCTCTGCTCCTGTCACCAGAAAAATATAACGAAGTGATTGCCTCTGGTTACAACGCTGTGTCTGTCAAGGTGGCTCTTCACAATCAAGCCATTTATCTGCTGTTACAAAAAGGTCTGACACCAGAAAAAATTGTCATCGATGCCTTTACCAGCCAGCAGAATTATGACAAATACCTACAAAATGAAAAGAATCATTTCCCTAATCCTGTTAGCCTCATTGAGAAAGCGGAAGGAAAGTTTCTAGCTGTCGCTGTTAGCTCCATTATCGCTCGCGACCTCTTCCTGGAAAATCTGGAAAAGCTAAGTCAAGAACTTGGCTATACCCTTCCGAGCGGGGCTGGGAGCAAGAGCGATCAAGTTGCTTGCCAGATCCTCCAAGCCTATGGAATGGCTGGCCTCCAGCATACCGCTAAACTTCATTTTAAAAATACAGAAAAAGCTAAAAAGCTCTTAGAAAGGTAGACTATGAAAAACAAACGCTTTGACTTCCGTGCCTTCCTCAAGGAGTGGGGAGTCTTTACCCTGATTGTCTCCGTCATCTTACTCACTCGCTGGCTGCTCTGGGTACCTGTCAAGGTAGACGGCCACTCTATGGATCCAACCTTAGCCAATGGTGAGTATTTGATGGTTTTGAAATACCAGTCCATTGATCGTTTTGATATTGTTGTAGCCACTGAGACAGATGCTGGCAAAGATAAAGAAGTTATCAAGAGAGTGATTGGCCTTCCAGGTGATACCATCCAGTACGAAAACGATACTCTATATATCAATGGCAAAAAAACTGATGAACCTTACTTAACAGAATACATCAAGAAATTCAAAAAGGACAAGCTCCAATCCACTTATGTAGGCAAGGATTATAAGGACAACGGAACTTTCTTCCGCAAGCTAGCCTCTCAAGCCCAGGCCTTTACCGTGGACAAGGAAGGTAGCCCCGTCTTTACCATTAAACTTCTAGACGATGAGTACCTCCTTCTAGGTGACGACCGAATTGTTTCCAAAGATAGTCGCAAAGTCGGTACCTTCCAAAAGGAACAGATTCAAGGCGAAGCTAAATTCCGCATCTGGCCAATCCTACCTTTCAAGACTTACTAATACTTAAGAGTATACCCCATCCAAACTCAGTTGACTACTCAGCTGGGTTTGCTTTTTAAAAACAGATATATAAACAATGACAGAATTTTATTTTTCAGGCACTATTGAACGCATCATTTTTGAAAATCCCAGCAATTTCTTTCGAATCCTCCTCTTGGGTATCCAAGACACGGATTGTGAAGATTTTGATGATTTTGAGATTATCGTGACCGGAACCATGGCCGATATTATCGAAGGCGAAGATTATACATTTTGGGGCAACCTAGTTCAACATCCAAAGTACGGACAGCAGCTAAAAATTTCCCGCTACGAGAGGGCAAAACCAACTAGCAAGGGGCTGGTTAAATATTTTTCCAGTGACCACTTTAAAGGTATCGGCGTCAAAACAGCCCAAAAAATCGTGGATCTTTACGGGGAGGAAACCATTGACAAGATTTTAGCTGAGCCAGAAAAACTTAAAGAAATCACTGGCCTTTCTGCCAAGAACCGAGAAGCCTTTGTGGCCAAACTGCAACTCAACTATGGAACAGAGCTGGTCTTAGCCAAGCTGGCCGCCTACGGCATTCCCAACAAGCTAGCCTTTCAAATCCAAGAAACTTACAAGGAAGAAACGCTGGAAGTTGTCGAGCACTATCCCTACCAATTAGTTGAAGACATCCAAGGCATCGGCTTTAAAATCGCCGATCAGCTAGCCCAGCAGTTGGGAATTGAAAGTGATGCCCCTGAGCGTTTTCGGGCTGGCTTGATCCATACCCTCCTGACCCAGTCCATGGAAACTGGCGATACCTATTTGGAGGCCAGAGACCTATTGGCTCATACTATTGAGCTTTTGGAAAGTTCGCGTCAAGTAGAACTAGATCCCAGTCTGGTAGCCAATGAACTGGCTCACTTGATTGAGGAAGACAAGGTCCAGAATGTCGAAACAAAAATTTTTGAAAATAGTCTCTTCTTTGCCGAGGAAGGAATCCGCAGTAATCTGGTCCGCCTCTTGGAAAAAGGCCATCAGGATCGCTTCGAAGAAGAGAAAATCCTCGATGCCATCAGCCAAGCTGAAGATGACCTAGGCATCCACTATGATCAGATTCAGAAGCAGGCCATTTTCGACGCTATCACACAAAAAGTCTTTATCCTGACGGGTGGACCAGGAACAGGAAAAACAACCGTTATCAATGGTATCATCGCCGTCTACAGTCAGCTTCGAGACTTAGATTTGAAAAAGAAAACAGATCTGCCCATTCTTTTGGCTGCACCGACTGGTCGAGCTGCTCGCCGTATGAACGAGCTGACTGGCCTGCCCAGCGCTACGATTCACCGGCATCTCGGTATGACTGGAGATGATGATACCAGTCATTTGGATGATTATCTGGATGCTGACTTTATCATCGTAGACGAGTTCTCTATGGTAGATACTTGGCTGGCTAACCAGCTCCTCAGCAATATATCCTCCAATACCAAACTGCTCTTGGTTGGTGATGCGGAGCAGTTGCCCTCTGTCAGTCCTGGGCAGGTATTAGCTGACCTACTGCAGATACCGAGCATCCCCCAAACCAAGCTGGAAAAAATTTACCGTCAGAGTCAAGATTCGACCATTGTCACTCTGGCTAGTCAGATCCAAAAAGGACTGCTGCCAGCAGATTTTACTGAGAAAAAAGCGGATCGCTCTTATTTTGAAGCTCGAAATGAGCACATCCCACCTATGATAGAGAGAATCGCTAGCGCCGCTATTCGTAGCGGCATCCCAGCTCAGGATGTGCAAGTGCTGGCTCCCATGTACCGCGGACAGGCCGGTATTGACCAGATTAATAGCCTCATGCAAAATCTCATCAATCCTGTCGAGAAAGAGGAACTGACCTTTGAAGCTCCAGACTGCCAGTACCGCCAGGGCGACCGGGTCATTCATCTGGTCAACGATGCCGAAAGCAATGTCTTTAACGGCGATCTGGGCTATATCACCGACCTCTTGCCTGGCA
>NZ_CALHWC010000168.1 GCF_938036805.1 uncultured Streptococcus sp. | reverse complement strand
TCGGTATTTACTAAGAAAAAAGGGAGCCTAAAGGCTACCTCAGAACGTAGACAAACGTCATTTTTGGCGTTTGTCTTTTTGTATGTTCAAAGATATTTTGTCTTATCATCTACTATTCCATCCAAAAATCTGATTTAAATCAAAATAAAAAGGGATATTCCCTATCCATTTCGATAATTTTTTCATTAATTTGTTTTTCCATTTTATCCTCCGATTAGTCTCGCACTGATATTTATTGATAACAACACTATATTTCTAGTATAGCATAATCATCAGATATTATAGGTTTTCAAACCAAATGAGAGTCATTCGTTTTTGCCCCACTTTTGCCCCATTTTTAAATCATGACATTGGAAATACCTAAAAGTACTTCCCTAAAATCACTTATATTTCAATATTTTTAATTACTCTCAATATGAAAATCCTTTCCAAATCCATGCAGGGGGCATAGAAAGTATGACTTAAAAGCCTTGGAATCCAAGGCTTTTTCATTATTTAAACGGGCTCTGCCCCATCATTTGCCTCCACATTTTTTGGCTCTATAATTTCTGTAGTGGGTAAAACCACTGTAAGAATTATGGAGCCTTTTTCTGTAGCTAAGAGACTATTGTCCCAGACCCTTTTGTGTAAGCATTACCATTCACTCTTTATAGAAGAACAGTTTAAAAACGCCTTTAGGGGCGTTTTTTCTATTAATGAGGCAGACCTCTATATTGTGAAATGGTCTGTCCTGTCCACTTTTTAAAGGCTCGTGAAAAAGACGATACTTCCGAATAACCCAGCAAGTAGCTAACATCTTCTGTTGTCATTTCTGGATTTTTGAAATAACTAAAGGCTAGGATTTTTTGAATATTTTGTAATTCTTGATTAAATTTGGTTCCTTCTGCTGTTAGGTTTCGTTGCAGGGTGCGACTGCTTATGCCTAATGACGCTGCTATATCTTCAATGGTAAAGCAACCACTTGGAATAGCTTGATAGAGTTTTTGTTGGACAATACCTGTGAAACTTTCACTGGTCATTGCTTCTGCTAAGCGTTCCTTGAGTTGAGGCTCTAGGTAGTCCAACATGACATTATTGGCTGTGAGAAAAGGCTTCTCCAAGTCAGACTTTTCAAAAACCAGTTCATTCCCTTCCATTACTTCCACTTGGCAGCCAAAAATACCAATACTAGCTTCATCATAAGAATAAGGAGTCCCGACATGGACTGGGACAATCTCTTCACCAGTTCCCGTCCGAATCAAATCAAGCAACAACAACTGTTCGTTAAGAACTGCAAAGCGAGGTAGGTATAACCCTGGATAATCATAACGATAGCTCACACGGACAAGATCATCAAAAACTTCTATGTTTACGACAATCGGACCCGTAATCTTCTTGTATTTGGCAAAATGCTCTATCGCAGCCAAACCGTTTTTAGAGGATAGGGCCGCGAAAAAAGGAGGCATAAACATTTGAATGTCCTTGATACGGCTCATGGCGATGATTTGCTCATCATTGGCCACCTGATCAAAAGCTATTAACAGATGATAATAGTCCAGAGTTGAGAGATTCATTTCCTCTTTCCAGGTGCTATCTGGTAGATTAGCCAATTCCAGAATCGTTTTCAGATCCAACCCCATAAGGCTTAAATTTTCAATATACTGTTGACTGAGACTAAGGCGCATAAGCTTTCTCCATTCTATTAACGGAAAGTCATCAACATCATGCGATCAAAGAATTTATCGCCAAAGATGCGACGGATTCCTACCAAGAGCTTGGCTCCACGTCCAACAAGATAGCGAGTTTTAGGGTTACGAGCATTGATGATTTTGATAACTGTACGTGAGATGACTTCTGGCTTAGACCCTGGTGCTGGGTTGTTCTCCATAGCTTTAATATAAGCGTTCACCAAACGACTATATGCACCATTTTTAGATTCATGAGAGAAGTTTTGACCAACTGCTGCGTTAAAACCAGTATTGATCGCTCCAGGTTCTAAAACAACCACCTTGATGCCAAACTCCTTGACTTCCATACGGAGACAGTCACTAAAACCTTCAATGGCGTGTTTTGAAGCATGGTACCAAGCACCCAGTGGTGTGTAGATTTTTCCACCCATTGATGACGTATTGATGATAAGACCATCCTTTTGCTTACGCATATAAGGCAATACTTTCTTCGTCAAGCGGGCAACACCGTAGACATTGACTTCGAACTGTTGTTGTGCTTTTTCCATTGAAAGGTCTTCGACAGGACCATAGAGTCCGTAACCTGCATTGTTCCAAAGAACATCGATGCGACCTTGTTCTTCAATCACTTTTGCAACAACTTTTTCAATATCCTCTTCGTTTGTTACGTCCATTTTCATGATACGGCCACCAAGTGCTTCAAGGTCTTTCATTTTATCGACACTACGAGCAACAGCGTAAACTGTGTGACCAGCTTTGATAAGGTCTTGGGCTGAAAGTTTCCCCATACCTGATGAAGCGCCTGTGACTAAGATAACTTTTTTATTTGACATAATGATTTCCTCTTTATTTCATTTGGTTTATGAGACTATTATACAAGACAGAAACCGACAAGTGAATGACAAAAGAAGACAAGATATTGACAATTTACGACATAGTTTTACTAACTACTAATATCCTTTTCTTTCATTGCTGCTTTCTGTTATAATAAATTGTTACATCATAACTAGAAAGAACCTACTATGACAAACTTTATCAAACACAAACGGGTAGAATTTTCAGAGCTATTTTATGATCTGGTTCTGGTCTTTGCCATTTCAAAAACAACGGCCCTCATTCACCATCTTCATGACGGTATTTTGACCTGGAATTCTCTCTTTGATTTTTTCATGTCTCTATTAGTGCTCATCAATTCCTGGATGATTTAAACCGTTTATACCAATCGCTATGGGAAGAACTCTTTATTTAACATGGTAATCATGTTTATCAATATGGGCCTCCTGCTCTTCATTTCAAATATGATTGGCCATGATTGGCAGCTCTATTTCCACTCTTTTTGCTGGGCCGTTGGTACCTTATCCCTCACCCTCTTCTTCCAATATCTGGTGGAGTATTATCGAAAATCGACAAATGCCGTCGATCGAAAAAGTATCAAGGGTCTTCTCTGGATGACAGGGCTGCGCACATTTGGTGTCTATTTAGCAGCTCTCCTTCCAATCAACCTTGGTATCTATGTCTTTGTTCTCAGTATCCTCCTTACCTTTATTATGCCCATTACCATTACTCGCACGACCATGTATTTTCAAGTCAATCTCCCCCATTTAATCGAGCGTATCTCCCTTCTAGTCATTATTACTTTTGGGGAGATGATTATGGGGCTAGCTAACTTCTTTACGATCGAGAATTTCTCGATTTATTCCCTTCTTTATTTCATGATCATGCTTTCTCTGTTCTTGTTTTATTTCAGTCAATTCGACCATGCCATTGATGAAGCATCTAATCAAAAGGGAATATTTCTAATTTATAGTCACTATCCTATTTTCATTGGACTGATTATGATGACTGTTTCGATGAGTTTTCTTCTGAATCCTGAAGCCAATCATCTCTTTGTGACCAGCTTCTTTTATATCGGAATTGGACTCTTCCAGGCTGCTGTCCTAGCAAATGGCCCCTATAACAAACACTATCTTCGTTTTTCAAAACGTTTCTACTTTATCCAAGCTGGAATCTATATTATCGCCTTCCTTCTTTCTCTAACCTTTGCTTCTAATCCTATGATAGTAGTGAGTATTGCAACCCTCTTGACCCTAGCTAAAGAAATTCATTTTGCTTATTTTTATATTAAACAGACTAAAAAGTTTTCAACAGTTGACTGGGAGTTGTTTTAATGAGTTTATAACATTAAAAAAGCTTTGTGAACCAAAGCTTTTTTACTTTCTATCTAAACTTTTTCATGATGTATTTTCGTACAGGTTCTTCAACCATTTGAACGATTTCAAATCCTTCTTTTTGGTAAAGATTCTGAGCTCTTTGATTTGCCTCGTAGACATTTAGAGAAACACTATCTATGTCTCCATTTTCAAAGGCCAAACTAACAAATTTCCTTAAAGCCTGGCTACCTAAGCCTTGCCCCTGTTTCTGGGGGTTGATAAAAAATCTCCCGATATGAAGATTACTGTCTTCTAGCCTGATTTTCTGGATAAGCCCGACAAACTCTTGTCCATCAAAGATTGAAAAGATTCCTTCCAAATCTTGCAAGACTTGAATTGTCAAGGGAAAAGGAATCATTGTTCCCATCCATTGTTCTTGAAAGGATTTGCCGAGGGAGTTAGACCATTGGCATACGAATTGAGCGTTTTCTATACTTACCTTTTCTTCAAAACGAATTGTCATCTTTTTTACTCACCATCTTATCTGTGTTTCTCTATTATACTACTTCTTCCATTTTTTACGAATAGATAAGTGTAATATCTCACATTGTCAGAAGAAATCAGGGGTTTGACTGGCTACTACTTTGACGAGAAAAAAGTAAAGTCAGTATCTGAAAAAGGCTACACACTTGAAAAAGCGAAAACGTTAATCACTTATTGTAATGATAGAATTGAGTTGTTCCAAAACAAGTCCGAAACAGTTTAACGTTCTTAGTCCTGGCTAAGTAGCGTTAATTTCCAAAACGAAAGTATTCTCTACTGCTATCAGATTATTTGCCCCATTTTGAAATAATCACATTTACAATCACTCCAAACAGCTTTCGAAAATCATTTACATTTAAAACTTTTCATTATTTTACAAGTTTTCATTTCCTTATCCGCACAATAAAAAAACTTCAAACCATTGTTTTTAACCAATAGTTTGAAGTCTTTTTACTTTATTGATTTCAAAAAAGTTGTACTTTCTCCGATGTGTCCTACATCATGCCGCCCATCATGCTTGGATCCATAGCTGGTGCTGCTGGCGCAGGTTCTGGTTTATTGGCCACAACAGCTTCTGTTGTCAAAATCAAGCTAGCTACAGAAGCGGCATTTTGCAAGGCTGAACGCGTCACCTTAACTGGGTCAATGATTCCAGCTTCAATCATGTTGACCCATTCGCCAGTCGCAGCATTAAAGCCTGTACCTGCTTCAGAGTTTTTCAGACGGTCAATGATGATAGAGCCTTCAAATCCTGCATTCAAAGCGATTTGGCGAACAGGCTCTTCCAAGGCGCGAAGTACAATATTGCGACCTGTCGCTTCATCTCCTGTTAATTCGAGACCAGCAACTGCACCCAATACGCTGACAAAGGCTGTACCACCACCAGAGACGATTCCTTCTTCTACCGCTGCACGGGTTGCGTTAAGGGCATCTTCAATGCGGAGTTTCATTTCTTTAAGTTCGGTTTCGGTTGCGGCACCGACCTTAATCACCGCCACACCACCGGACAATTTAGCCAGACGTTCTTGCAGTTTTTCCTTGTCAAACTCAGAAGTTGTACTTTCGATTTGTGATTTGATAACGGCCACACGATTGGCAATGGCTTCAGGATTGCCAGATCCTTCCACAATCACAGTGCTGTCCTTGTCAACAGTGACTTTAGAAGCTTGTCCAAGTGCTTCAATAGTAGCGTCTTTGAGCTCTAGGCCAAGATCATCTGTAATTACTGTACCGCCTGTCAAAATAGCGATGTCTTCCAACATAGCCTTACGACGGTCACCGAAACCTGGCGCTTTAACAGCCACTACATTAAAGGTTCCGCGAATCTTGTTGAGAACCAGAGTTGGCAAAGCTTCACCATCCACATCATCTGCAATAATCAAGAGCGGACGGTTGGTTTTCAAAATACTTTCCAACAATGGCAGAATTTCTTGAATGTTAGAAATTTTCTTGTCTGTAATCAAGATATAAGGGTTGTCCAGATCAGCCACCATTTTTTCACTATCCGTCACCATGTATTGGGACAGGTAGCCACGGTCAAACTGCATTCCTTCTACGACATCCAGCTCTGTTTCCATACCTTTAGACTCTTCGATGGTGATAACGCCATCGTTGCCAACTTTTTCCATAGCTTCAGAGATGTACTCACCGACTTTCTCACTGCGAGAAGAAACGGCAGCAACCTGAGCAATCGCTTCCTTGCTAGAAACCGGAATTGCCGTTTCTTTCAGAGCGCTGACAGCAGTCGCAACGGCTGCTTCAATCCCGCGGCGGATACCGATTGGGTTGGCACCAGCAGTTACGTTTTTGATGCCTTCGCGGACAATAGCTTGGGTCAATACAGTAGCAGTCGTTGTTCCGTCCCCAGCAATATCATTGGTTTTTGAAGCTACTTCTGATACCAACTTAGCACCCATATTTTCGAAATGATCTTCCAGTTCAATTTCCTTGGCAATGGTCACACCGTCATTGGTGATGAGGGGTGAGCCAAAAGATTTTTCCAAAACGACATTGCGTCCTTTAGGCCCCAAAGTCACCTTGACAGTATCTGCTAAAATATCCACACCACGAACCATTGCACTGCGTGCATCTGATGAAAATTTAATATCTTTTGCCATTTTTAAACCTCTTTCTTAGATTTTTACTCCACAATTGCAAGAATGCTTGCTTCTCCAACAACCAAGAATTTCTCATCTTGATCTTTGACTTCAATGCCAGCATGGCTTTCAACTAAAACCTTATCACCTGGCTTGACACTTAGTGCAACCAGCTCTCCGTTCAACGTACGGATGCCTTGGCCGACTGCGATGACTTTTGCTTCTTTTGTCGCGTCTTGTCCTGCACCAGCAATGACAAAGCCACCAACTTTCTGTTCTTTTTCTTCTACTTTTAAGACCACACGGTCACCTAATGGTTTTAACATCTTTTTCCTCCAAAGATTGAATTTTTAGCACTCTATGACGCCGAGTGCTAATCTATAGTTAATATTGTATCACTTGGTCAGAAATAGTCAAGAAAAAACTTTGCCGAATGACAAAGTTTTTGGGGGAAATTAATTGGAAATATTATTGAGCTAACTTCAGTTTTTCTTCAAAATCATCAATAACCTTTTGCAAATTTAGTCTACCCTTGTAGATGCCATAGCCAAAGACCAGCATGACAAGAATTCCCAAAACAGCTAAGATGACTCCTACGATGAAAAGAAGCAGATTGGTTCGATGAAAGAGATAGATCAGGACAAAACCGATACTGGCAATGGTAAAGAAAAGACTAAACCAGCGTCCGAGATTTTCAATCATATGCTTCTGATATTGAATTTCTGTTTCATAGCCTTGAATCAATTCTTGTTCTGTCATGATTTTCCCTCTTTTTCTTAATATTGGAGACCTGGGTTAAAGAAGCCAGCCAGTACACCAAGGAAGGCGATAACAACTAGAATGAGCATCACTTTGATTGGAGAAAGGTTCTTCTTGGCCATGAGCCACCAGCAAAATACGATAAAGACCGCTGTCAAGAGACCTGGATAAACACCATCTAATTTATCTTGTAAGACAAGGTAAGGCTCTTTTTCACCCGGATTGGTCAATTGGAAAGCAGTTTTGATAGGTACCCAAGTTGCTGCAACAGCACCGATAACCATTCCGCCGACAATCCCAACAGATTTACGGATAGCTTGCCCTTGTTCTCCTACTAAGAATTCAACGGCCTTGTCTCCTAATTCATAGCCTTTAAAGTAAGCAAAACGCATACCGAAATAAGCTAGCAGATTCCAAACTAGGATATAGAAGATAGCACCGACAGGTGAGCCTCCATTTGAAAGTCCCATTGAGATCCCCAAAATAACTGGAATCAAGGTTCCAACGATCAGAGAGTCACCGATACCAGCAACCGGCCCCATCAAGCCAGCCCGAAGTCCGTTGATGGTTTCGTCATTTACCGCTTCTGCACCATTGGCACGCGCTTCTTCCAAACCAGCTGTGATCCCAACGACCAGAGTACCCAGCTGAGGTTCCGTGTTGAAGAAGGCTGTATAAGTGTGCATAGAGCGTGCTTGTTCTTCTTTTGTATCGTACAATTCTTCCACGATTGGTAGCATAGAAGTCAAGTAACCAAAAGTCTGCATGTGCTCTTGAGAGAAGCAGGTCAAGTGACCATAGTACCAGTGGTGGAATGATTTGGTCAGTGTTTTTTTAGATATTTTTTTAGTTGCCATCTTAGATATCCTCCTCGTCATCATCGTCAAAATCACCTACTGCCACAGCACTAGCTTTGACATTTTTCGCCATCTGTACTTCATAGAAGAGCAGGGCAAAGATCAGTGATACAACTGCACTAGACACAAGGTTGAGACCAAGTGAGGCAGCCAAGGTAAAGCCAACGAAGAATGGGACAAAGTCTGTCACTTTTTCAACGATTTGTTTCAAGAGAATCGCAATACCGACACATGGGAGGAGAGAACCTACTGTGAAGAGGGTTTTCATTGGTAGACCATCCATTGGGAGGGCATCTTTCAGAGCTGTAACGGCATCAGCACCGTAACGGCAAAGAATCAGTGTTGGCAAGAAAGAGAAGAGGAAGTGGGAAACCCATGGCAGATACCAGTCAACCGCATACAATTTTTTGTATTCTCCCTGTTCGACTGCTTTCCAGCCCATGTGTTGCCATACCAAGTTCATTGTTGCTGTTCCGTAGAAGAGAACAGTTCCCAGCGTACCAACCAGCACACCCATTGATTTTGCAAAGTCAGCAGCCTGCTGAGCATCTGAAATCCCTTGTGATTTGATCGCAACCATCGCCAAAGGAATACCGATGTAAGAAACTGCACGGACATCAGCCGAAACAGTACCGCCAGGTGTTACCAGCGCGATATACACCAACTGCATGGCTACCCCACAGATAATACCGAGACTCACATCTCCTAAAATCAAACCACAGACGAGGCCTCCGACAAGCGGACGTCCAAGTGTATAGTTACCAATACTTGAGCCACCCATACCCGGCATAGAAGACAAACTAGCAAAGATACCAAGTATTGCGGCTTGCAACCAAGAAATTGTCATAATCTTTCTCCTTTAAGTAAGATCGAGCAGTAGTAGGAGCTCAGTTCCAGCTCCTTCAAATAGACCTCGCTTGGCAAGGCTATAGAAAGCTCAAAACTTTGCACTGCTTAACTTCTGCTCCTGTTTAAAAACCAAATTTAGATTTGAAATCGCTCCAGTAACCGATGGAAACGTCTGGAAGCAGCTGGAATTTTACCTTGTAACCTGCTTTTTCAATCGCTTCGATCGCTTCCGCTTCTTCTTGTGTGATGGATTGATTGTTGCCCAGCTTAACAGCTCCCGGACGGTCATTGGCTGGTCCGACGATGATTTCTTTGACATCGCCTGGCACATAGCCTTGGTCCACTAAGATTTCTTTCATATCAATCGGATTTTTGGTAATCAAGAAATATCGGCTGTCAGATTCAGTTACCTTGCCAGATTTTTCCTTGAAGGCTTCCTTAGTCCAAACGAAAGTTTTCTTGTCAGAAGCCCCTTTGTAGGCTTGAATCAAGACTTTGTTGCTGGCTGCTGCATCATTGACTGCAATCAGCCCATCACAAGGATATTCCTTAGCCCAACGAGTGACCGTTTGACCGTGGATCATGCGGTCGTCAATCCGTACAAATGTTACTACCATTTTGAATCTCCTATCTAAGTTAGTAAATGAATAACTTTTTAAATGTCGTCTTCCTCATCATCGTCTGATGAAACTTCAAACTCCTGCAAGGCTGCCGTCGCTTCTGAAAGAATCGTCTGTGCAAGATCTTTGCCTTCCAGCATATCCTTCATCACAAGCCCAGTGAGCCCCATCGTCAGATTCAGCCCTCCAAGAATGACTGCCGAATCTAATTTGCCTAATTCTGCTAGGACACTAGCCGCTGTGGTCAATGGACTGCCTCCTACAATATCGGCCAAAACCAAGACTGTATCCTCTGCTTCTAAACCTGCCAAGGCTTGGCGGAAATCGAGAGCAAAATCATCAACTGATTTTCCCTCTTTCAGACCCACGGCGATGATTTGGTCTGTTTTATCACCAGCAAACATCTTCAAGGAGCTTTGTACGCCTTCAGCTAGCCCCCCATGACTGACCAGTACAAGATATTTCATCTTTCCTGCCTCCTTATTTTCTTGATTCTATTGTACACAAAATGAAACCGCTCCCCTATTGTCAAATGTCACTTTGGAAAGATGACAAATGTGAGTTTAGATGTGACAAATGTCATATTGGTCTAGTCACCCTTTACTTTCTTTCTGGGTTAATTAGAAATAAAAAAGAAAGCAGAAAATTATCTGCTTTCTATTTCTCTTTGAATGCTCGGCAAGGCACTGTCAATCTCTTGATTTCCCAGAGCTTCCTTAATCAAATAATCAAGCCTTTCCAAGGTCTGCCGATCGACTTCTTGTCCAATATCTATGATAGAACGCTCCATCATACTATCTAGCCTCTCAGAAGTCAGAGAATCCAAGCCGAAGTCATCTGCCTGCAGAATTTGTTTGGTTTGCTGACTTTTCACTACGGAGGGCAAGACTGAAGTTCCCTGCGATTTTTCAAACAAGGTCTGCTGGCTTTCTTTGTCTTGTGACAGCAAGAGCATAAATTCCCAAGCCAGCTTCTCTTGCTTAGTGTTGGAAGACATGCCAAAGAGGGAAGTCTTGACCTGCGTTCCCATCACCTTGCTATTGGCTGTCGGCATCGGGATACAGGTCCAAGAAAAGCTAGAATATTTGGCAACATGATAAGGATAAGGCTTGTAGGTCCGATACTGGGCTAGACTCATAGGATAGAAGGCCACTCGCCCCTCATCAAAGTCATGAGAAGTCACCTTATAGTGCTGGCTGAGCATGTCCAGCTTGCTCATAAAGGCCAAGGCTTGGTGCATCTCTGCGCTGTCTACATTGTTGATACCGGATTTATCGGTCAAATGGCCGCCGTAAGCTACCAGAGCTTGCTGCCAAGTGTAATCTGTTATACCGTACTGGTCCACCACGCCATCGCCATTGGTATCCTTGGTTACTTTTTTGCAAATCTCATAGAAATCCGCCAAAGTCCAGCCTGACTCAGGAATGCTAATTCCTTCTTTTTCAAGCAGGTCTTTATTGACACACATCATGATAGGATTGCTCTCGACTGGAAGAGCATAGCTGACTCCCTGATATTGCCCAGCTTCATAAGCGACGGGATAAAAGGCTGTCCGTTCATCATCCGTTAAAAGGGTATCCAAGGATTTGAGGGCACCAGCCGAGGCCAACATGCTAAAGTCGTTTTCCGGTACCATGAAAAGATCCGGCTGTTCGCCTTTTAAGACGTGCTCTGCCAACCAGTCAGCGTAATCCTTCTTGGGAATTCCGCTTTCGTAAACAACCTTGACATGAGGATGTGCCTTTTCAAACTTTTTAATCAGGCTGTCCATGGCCTTGTTTTCACGACTATTTGGAACATCCCAGCTAGAGCCCGCATAGACACCGATGCGTAGGACTTTTTCATGACTAGACGACCAAAGTGCGAAGCTTAAAATACCTGAAACAAGAACCAAAACAAGAACAACCAAATGTCTAAGTCGCCACTTCATTTGTCACTTCCCTTGCTAAAGTCTCGCTGGGTGACTCCGGTCTGCACGGCCCAGATAGCCAGCTGAGTCCGGTCACGCAGATTCAGTTTAGATAGAATCCCTGATAAGTAATTGCGCACGGTCCCTTCCGACAGATAAAGCTTGGCTGCAATCTCCTTATTAGAAATCCCAAAGCCAATCTGCTGGATAATCTTCCACTCCGTCCGGCTCATGTCCTCTACATTTTCCTCTGACACCGTGATAGCAAAGTTAGACTGGGCCATCTGTGAAAAGATTTTGAAGACCTTGGTGGCAATATTAGGATTGATCATAGCTCCGCCCCGATAGACTGTCTGAATGGCTTCGTGAAGCTCTTCTGTCGAAACCCCTTTGAGAATGTAGCCAGAGGCACCGTATTTTAGAGCGGAAAAGATAAATTCATCGTCATCAAAGGTCGTCAGAATGATAATCTTAACATCTGGATACTGCTCTTTGACAGCCTTGGTACAGAGAACACCGTCCATGACCGGCATGCGGATATCCATCAAAATCACATCTGGGCGTACCCGATGAAGCTTTTCCAGAACTTCCTTGCCATCTCCAACTGTCCCGACTACCTCGATGTCAGCATGAGCAGACAGGATGATTTGCAGAGACTCACGAATCAAGGCCTGATCGTCTGCAATTAAAACTTTAATCATTCCAACCTCCTATTTTGGGGATTTCAATGTAGGTATAAAAGCCATCTCGATTTTCAAAATGAACTTTTCCACCGATAATAGCCAACCGTTCCTGCATTTGCTTTAGACCATAGCCATAGTGCAATTCATCAAAACCTACACCATCATCTCGAATGGTCATAATATAATTTTCTTTTTCTAACAACTCAATCCACACGGTCTTGGCGTGCCCGTGACGCACAGAATTGGTAATTGATTCCTGCACGATGCGAAACACAATATCTTCTTTGGCAATATCTAAATCGATCGTATCCCATTCATAAAGAAAATGAATATCCAAATTGGAAATGGCTTCATACTCTCGGATAATCTTTAACAAAGCCTCTTTCAGACTATTATTCTCCAGAGTACCCGGCCGCATTTTATTGAGCGAACCTCGAACATCCCGAATCCCGTCACGAACGACGACCGAGACATTGTTGAGCTGTTCCTTGGCCCGCTCAGTATCAATATCCACTAGGACCTTGATGGCATCAATTCCCGCTGAGATACCCGTCAAAGCATGGCCCAGTGTATCGTGAATCTCTCTGGCAATCCGCTTTCTTTCTCGGTCTTCAGCAATTTTTTCTGACAAAGCTAGATAGCTATTCAGCTCCCGATTGGCCTGAGAAGCCATGCGAAGCTCCTCCTCAATCCGATGCCGTTCTGTAATCGCCGACATGATATAAAAGAGCAAGGATATCATAAAGACAACAATATTGAGGGAAAAAAGAAAGTTCTTACCAAAAAGTAACAGCAAACGTATAGATTCTGGATAAAAACGAATATAGGTATCCAATGAAGGCAGTTTGACAAAGAGCGACAGCAGGTCGTAGTTTGACAATAGCAACATACTGAAACTCAAAATAATAAAGGAAAACCAGTATTTTTTGTCCTTGGAGGCATTGAACTCTTTGGAGCCATAGAAAATATCTGCAAAAACAAGAAGAATCAGCCCGTTGTAAGACGAATGCAAAGCAGTAAAGATGACCAGCATCAGCAAAATCTCAATCATGGTCACCTTATCATAAACGGATAGCTGATTGGGATGCTTTTCCCGATAGTACATCACCAGCAATAGGCAGGCATAAAAGATAATGGAAATCAGAAAAATGAAACTGGGCGATCCTGGAATGGCATCCAAACGTTCCAAAAGCGAGTGACTGAAGCCTCTTGTTACGACATAATTGGTTGCAAAGAGGTAAATCGAAGCATTATAGACAATGGCTATAAAATTGATGACCATCAGAGCTATTTTACTGTAAAAAATGCTTTTGTTTGGTTTCATTACTGCCACCCTGTAATTGTATACTCGCTGATATTGTCCTTATTTATCAAGCGGACTGGTATCAAATACTGTCTATCACAGGACTTCTTTTCCCGCAGCATCTCAATCACTTCTGCCACCTTTCGTCCCATCTGAATAGGCGACTGAGCCACCGTTCCTTGGATGTCATTCGTATTGGCCAAAAAATTCTTAATATCTGGAGAGCCGTCAACCCCATAGATATAAATTTTTTCTGTGACACCTTGATCTTTGATTGCTGCCAAGGCACCGATTGCTGCACGGTCATTAAGAGCCATAACAACGTTAAATTCCAAGCCATTATCCAAGGCATTTTTGACCTGGGGCATGCTTTCTTCGGTCTGTCCCAAAGTCTCCAACTGAGAAACGATTCGATAGCTGGGATTCCCCTTGATCGTATCCAGAAAGCCCTGTAGACGATCCATCGCTGAGATGGCATTCTGGTGTTCAAGCAAGAGAATATCTGCCTCAGAAAGCCGACTCATCATATCTTTAGCAATCAAAACTCCTGCTTGATAGTTATCCGACACGATCGTCGTGTCAACGGCTACTTGCTTACTCATTGGCGCATCTACCACGATAATGCGAATACCAGCTTTTTTAGCTTTATTCAGAGCCCCGATAATAGCTGGGCTATCACTCTTTACTGGGTTGATGACGATGACATCCACTTTCTCTTTGATAAAATAAGCAATTTGCTGGCTCTGCTTTTTCTCATCTAACTCCGAATCACGAACATAGAGCCTACTCCCCTGTTGATTGGTTTTTTTCTCCAATTCAGCATTCAAGGTTTGATAAAAATCATTGTTCATGGTCATATAGGTCGCCCCGATTTTCATTTGATTGCTGTCGGGCATGCTAGCCTTAGAATAAATAAAAGCAAGGCAACAGATTACCAGCACAAAAGTAGACCAGAGAGCGCATTTCTGGCAAGTCTGAATCCTCTTTTTCCCCTTACTTGATCCCATTCCCATCTCCTAGTCACCTATACTTACTAACACTTCACTTACGTTTATTATATTATAATCAAGCGAAAAAGCAAAACGTTTCTTGAATGCTCTAATCAATCAGAGGATAAACGACAGACTTTTTTAGCTTCTAATTTTTAGGGCAAGATAAATGAATATCAAAAACAAAAACGAAGGTAGCCTCATGAAATACCTCCGTTTCTGTATGTATCTATTCAAACACAAATTGATTGTGGTAGAGCTCAGAATAGAAGCCACCTAGATGCAGCAATTCATGATGATTGCCTCTTTCAATGACTTCCCCATCTTTTAAGACAATAATCTGGTCCGCATTCAATATGGTCTTCAATCGGTGAGCGATGACAAAGCTGGTTCGGCCTGCCACAATGGCCTCCATCGCGCTCTGGATCTTGCTCTCGGTTACCGTATCAACATTGGAGGTGGCCTCATCCAAGATCAGTACTTGAGGATCGGTCAAAAGGGTTCGAGCAATTGAAATCAATTGCTTTTGACCTGTTGAAAAGATGTTTTGATCATCATCTACGATCGTATCATATTTATCAGGCAAGCTTTCAATATACTCGTGAATATGGGTAGCACGCGCAGCGATTTCAACCATCTCCTGACTTGCATCCGGCACTCCAAATCGGATATTGTCTCGAATGGTTCCACTGAACAAGACAGAATCTTGCAAAACGATACCTACATGACTGCGCAAGCTATCCAAGTCATAGTCTCGGATATCGCGTCCGTCAAATTCGATACTACCCTTATCCACATCGTAAAAACGATTGATCAGGTTCATAATGGTCGTCTTTCCTGATCCTGTCGGTCCTACAACGGCAATCATTTTACCTTTTGGCGCTGAAATGGAAACATCTTTCAAAATCGGCTTGCCTTCAACATAAGAGAAATCCACATGCTTTATCTCGACGCCTTCTCTCAGCTCGGTAAAGGCTGGAGCATTCTGCGGGCGCACTTCCTCAGGCGCATCAAACATTTCCTGAATCCGATCCGCACCAGTGAAAGCCAGCTGCAGGCTTCCCCAGCTTGCCGCAACCTGAATGATAGGCTGATAGTACTGTTGAGAAAACTGTGTAAAGGTTGAAATCAAACCAATGGCTACCGAGGTCTTCACATTAGGATCATTGAGCATAATGGCTGAACCCACAAAAATCACGATCGCCGTATTGATCAGGCTCATTCCGTTCATGACAGGAAAGAGCAAGCCAGAAAAAGCGCGTCCTTTAAAGGTGGCTGACCGAACCTTATCATTTTGCTGAACAAAGCCTTTGATGACTTCTTCTTGCATCCCCTGCACAATAACTGCCTTCTGGCCGGAAATCGTCTCATCCATGTAAGCATTGAGCTGACCGACTTCTTTTTGCTGCAAGTCTGTGTACTTGCGAGCTAACTTGACGATGGACACCAAGACAATGATGGCTACTGGCGTACTGGCAATCGTCACCCAAGCCAAGGTCGCATGCCGCATAAACATAATGATAATCAGGCCGATGTAGAGAGCAATATTGCTCATCACTTGGACTAGACTCTCGTTGAAAGCCTGCAAGATATTATCTAAATCGCTGGTAAAACGCGACAAGATATCCCCGTCTTGATGGCGGTCAAAGAAGGAAACGGTCAAGCGAGCCAATTTTCCAAAGAGCCCCTTACGCATTTCATTAGTTGAGTAGGAGATGATCCGACTCATCAGCAGCATGTAGATCAAGCTAGATAGCGAAAGGAAGATGAAAGCCAGCGCCAAATTCCACATGATTCCTTGAAAAGCGGCAAAGGCAGAAACATCGCCTGAAGCCAGCTTGCCACTCGCAAAAGCACTGCCCAACTCCACCAACTCACTGATCGCTAGACCGGTAAAAATCGGAAAGAGAACCTGTAAAACCGTCGAGATGACAATCATAATCATAACGACCAAAAAGGCCAGTTTATACTGTTTAAAATATTGCCAGAAAAATTTTGCTGTCTTCATATTAGTCCTCCTTTCCTTTTTGAGTCTCATAAATTTCTCGGTAGACATCATTTGTAGCGACCAAGTCCGCGTGTCTACCTTGGCCAATCAAACGTCCTTGATCTAGCACCAAAATCTTATCCGCATGGACAACGGAGCTAATCTTCTGGGCAATAATGATGGTTGTGGTTCCCTTCAAATCCTTGTTCAGCGCCTCTTGAACCAGCTTTTCGGACTTGGCATCCAGAGCTGAAGTCGAGTCATCTAGGATCAGAATATTGGGATTGCTGACGACACCACGCGCGATGGACATTCTCTGCTTTTGTCCGCCAGAGAAATTATTTCCCCGTTCTTCGACTTGGCTGTTGTAGGTATCTTCCATGCGATTGATAAACTCGCTCGCCTGAGCAATGCGCGCCGCCTGTTCTAATTCTGGCAGGCTAGCATTTTTCTTTCCTTGACGCAGATTGTCCGCAATCGTCCCCTTAAATAAAATAGCTTTTTGCAGAACGATAGAGACATTTTTTCTCAGCGAAGCTTCACTAATGTCGCGCAAGTCCTTGCCACCAATCTTGATAGAACCTTCCTGAGGATCAAAAAGGCGTGGAATGAGCTGGGCCAGAGTTGATTTCCCTGCTCCCGTCGCTCCGACAACACCAATCATCTCTCCCGGTTTGACTTCAAAGCTAATATCCTTGAGCATGGGCTCTGTATCTGTCGGATAGGTAAAGGTCACATGGTCAAAGACCAGACTACCTTCCAGATCTTCTTCAGCTTCATTCTTGAAGGTCATCGCTGGCTCTGTATCCAAGACCTCCTTGATCCGCCGAATCGACACCATGGCACGCGTAACGGTATTGCCCAAAAAGCCAACCATGATGATGGTAAACATGATTTGATTCAAGTAAGAAATGAAAGAAACAATCGAGCTAACCAAGCCTGGATCCATCTGTATCATGCTAGACAAGAGCCACATGGTCAGATAGACAGCCCCGTAGCCGACGATCATCATCATTGGTTGAACGATCGAAAAGGTGTAACCAATAAAGAGATTTTGCTCCAAAAGTTCATCTGAAACTTGCGTAAATTTCTGATACTGCTCTCTCTCCTGCACGAAAGATTTGACGACACGGACGCCACGCAGATTTTCTTTGGCAATCGCATTGATCTTTTCTAAGAGAACTTGGAATTTGGCAAAGCGTGGCCCCATCAAGCCCATCATCACTCCTGTCAAAAAGAAGACCAAAAAGACCATCAAGACAATCACCCACCACAAGGAAGGAATGGTCACCACCGCCAAAATAAAGGAACCTAAAAATAAAATAGGCAGGCGGAATAAAATCTGAAACATCATCATGACCAAATTTTGTACTTGGTTGATGTCATTGGTCATGCGGACAACGAGATTCCCCGCATTGAACTGTTCAATATTGGCATAAGAGAAGGTCTGTATTTTCCGAAAGGTTTTTTCCCGTAAATCTGACGACACCCCTTGCGCAATATAGGCTGCCAGGGT
Source organism: uncultured Streptococcus sp. (assembly GCF_938036805.1). Classification (GTDB taxonomy): domain Bacteria; phylum Bacillota; class Bacilli; order Lactobacillales; family Streptococcaceae; genus Streptococcus. The sequence continues at coordinate 3,460 of NZ_CALHWC010000168.1, read as the reverse complement.
CACATTTGCCCCGCCAGCAAGCAGGCCAACTAGACCAAAACCCAGCAACCAAGCCCCTAAACGATAGATTTCTTCACGATTTCCTGATAAAAGAGCATTCAAGACATCTTTGAGATACAGGGGCTGCAACAGCGAGCTAGCCAGCATCAGCGATGTCATCAGAAGAGATAGAAAGATAAATAATTTATAGGCTGATAAAGCTTTTCTGAACATAATTCCTCCTCGTAGATTTTTAACTTTGTTTAGCTTCCTTACTATATCATAGATAAAAACAATGTCAAGTAAGAAATTTCAGTTATTCTATGGTACAATATAATAAATAACTCTAAATTGATTGAGTCCTTTTATAGGTCTTGTACAAGGAGAAAAGATGGATAAACAACGAATTGCTGTGATTGGCCCCGGTTCTTGGGGAACGGCTCTATCGCAAGTTCTCAACGATAATGGTCATGAAGTCCGGATTTGGGGCAATATTGCAGAGCAGATTGACGAGATCAATCACCAGCATACAAATAAACGCTATTTCAAAGATGTGGTTCTAAGCGAGGAAATTAAGGCTTATCATGACTTGAACGATGCTCTAGAGAACGTAGATGCTGTGCTTTTTGTCGTACCGACCAAGGTGACCCGTCTAGTAGCCAAACAAGTTGCGCAAACCTTGGATCACAAGGTAAAAATCATGCACGCATCCAAGGGACTGGAGCCTAACAGCCACCAACGGATTTCGACCATTCTGGAAGAGGAAATCCCTGCTGACTTGCGTAGCGAGATTGTCGTTGTTTCAGGTCCTAGCCACGCTGAGGAAACCATTGTTCGCGATATTACCCTGATTACCGCAGCATCCAAGGATCTTGAAACTGCTAAATATGTACAGGAACTCTTCAGCAACCACTACTTCCGCCTCTACACCAATACCGATGTCGTTGGAGTAGAGACAGCAGGTGCTCTGAAAAATATCATCGCAGTTGGAGCCGGAGCTCTCCACGGACTGGGCTATGGTGACAATGCCAAAGCTGCCATCATCACACGCGGTCTGGCTGAAATTACCCGATTGGGTGTCAAACTGGGAGCCAACCCTCTGACTTACAGCGGTCTTTCTGGTGTTGGCGACTTGATTGTCACAGGAACTTCTGTCCACTCTCGCAACTGGCGGGCAGGAGATGCGCTGGGTCGTGGCGAAAAATTGGCTGATATTGAAGCTAATATGGGCATGGTTATCGAAGGAATCTCTACGACCAAGGCAGCTTACGAACTAGCTCAAGAGCTCGGTGTCTACATGCCAATTACCCAGGCTATTTACAAGGTCATCTATGACGGCCATGATATCAAAGATGCCATTCATGATATGATGAGCAATGAATTCAAAGCTGAAAATGAGTGGTCTTAAGTTACAGTATTTTTTATAAAGGAGAAAGTTATGCCAAAAGTCAGAAAAGCAGTCATCCCTGCAGCCGGTCTCGGTACCCGCTTCTTGCCAGCCACTAAAGCACTGGCCAAGGAAATGCTGCCGATCGTTGACAAACCAACTATTCAGTTTATCGTCGAGGAAGCTCTTAAGTCTGGAATCAAAGACATTTTGGTTGTCACAGGGAAGTCAAAACGCTCCATCGAGGACCACTTTGACTCCAACTTTGAGCTAGAATACAACCTCAAGGAAAAGGGCAAGAACGACTTGCTCAAGTTGGTGGATGAAACCACTGGTATTGGCTTGCATTTCATCCGTCAGAGCCATCCACGTGGACTCGGGGACGCCGTCCTTCAAGCTAAGGCCTTCGTCGGAAATGAACCGTTTGTGGTCATGCTAGGTGATGATTTGATGGATATTACCAATGACAAGGCAGTGCCACTCACCAAACAACTCATGGATGACTACGCAGCAACCCACGCATCTACCATTGCAGTTATGCAGGTTCCTCACGAAGAAGTCTCAGCTTACGGCGTTATTGCACCGCAAGGCGAAGGAGTCAATGGCCTCTACAGCGTTGAAAAATTTGTTGAAAAACCAGCACCAGAAGATGCACCAAGTGATTTGGCCATTATCGGACGCTATCTGCTCACACCAGAAATTTTTGAAATCCTAGAAAAACAAACTCCCGGCGCCGGCAATGAAATTCAGCTGACGGATGCCATCGATACCCTCAACAAGACTCAGCGTGTTTTTGCCCGCGAATTTAAAGGCGACCGCTATGATGTCGGCGACAAGTTTGGCTTCATGAAAACTTCTATCGATTATGCCCTCAAACACCCTCAAGTCAAAGACGATTTAAAACAGTACATTATCGATTTAGGCAAAAAATTAGATAAGAAAACGAAAAATAATAGAAGTGCACAAGCAATAGATTAGCTGATGCATCAGCTTTTTACACTATACAAAAAAACACCTAGATTTACTAGGTGTTAGATTGAAGAAAAAGTCTATTTTTGACAATTTCTTCAATCTTTTTCTTTGTACTGTATAAAGTAAAAAAACTCTTAAAAATAATGTCACATCAACATCTATAAGAGTTTTCACTATATGGTAATCAACCTCTATCAGCAATTTTTCTATTGCTGATAGAGGTTGGCAACATTTTGGAATACCACTTTAAAAAGCGGTATTTGGGTTCATTTTTTAAAAAATTGGTCGTTGAAAAGTCAGAAAAATCAGAATAGCTGCTAATCCAAGGTAGGCCGCTAATGCTAAATAACGTTGAGACTTGCTAAAAGCGTAGCGCTCTCCCGAAACTGGTAATATCACAGCTCCTAAAGCTCCACCGACTAGACCGCCCAAGTGCCCTGCAAGACTAATTCCCGGTAAAAAACTCATGATCAGATTGACAGCCAGCAGGCTCATATAGGACTGACCCAGCTGCTGCAGATAGTAGTTTCGCGTAGCATAACGAAGCACAACAACGGAAGCAAAAAGACCGAAAAGAGCAGTAGAAGCCCCAGCTGCCAGGCTGTCGGGTGAAAAATAGACCACAAATAAGTTCCCCATCACGCCTGACATGAGGTAGAGTATCAAGAATTTCCATGGTCCGAAAATATCTTCTATCTGACGGCCAAGGAAATACAGAGTGAGCATATTGACCACAAAATGCTCTAAACCAATATGGACAAATATGGCGGCAAAAACTCGCCAAAATTCCATAGGCATCTCTTGGATTGTATAGCCACGTACTGCCCCAAAGTAAGACAAGGCTTCGGAATTGCTGTATTGAGAACCGTAGGAGAGAAACATCAAGACAAAAACAAGGCTCGTCAGGATAAGCAGGATGCTTGTCACAGGATAGTCTCTATCAAAGATTTGTTTCATAAATGAGTAACTCCTTTACCGCAACATCATGTTGAGCTGGTGTAAAATCTGCCTGCTGGACTGCATAAATAGTGCTGATGGATGCTCCTGCAAAATCAGCCAGGTAACGGTCATAGTAGCCACCGCCGTAACCGATCCGAAACCCTTGAGAATTGAAGACCACGC
>NZ_CALHWC010000167.1 GCF_938036805.1 uncultured Streptococcus sp. | reverse complement strand
CACCGCCTCTTAAAAATTTCACACAATGAACGCCTGGAATTTTTAGGAGACGCTGTTCTGCAGCTGATTATTTCTGAGTATTTATATAAAAAATACCCCAAAAAACCAGAAGGAGATTTGTCAAAACTACGCTCCATGATTGTTCGGGAGGAGAGTTTGGCTGGCTTTGCACGGGATTGTCAGTTTGATCAGTTTATCAAGCTGGGTCGCGGTGAGGAGAAGTCAGGAGGTCGCAATCGGGATACCATTCTGGGTGACTTATTTGAGGCCTTTTTGGGTGCCCTCCTTCTGGATAAGGATGTGGAGACTGTCAAGGGCTTTATTTATCAAGTTATGATTCCCAAGGTGGAAGCGGGTGACTTTGAGCAGGTGACAGACTATAAGACCAAGTTGCAGGAACTCCTGCAGGTTAATGGCGATGTGGAGATTGTCTATCAGGTCACAGATGAGACAGGGCCTGCCCATGCTAAAAACTTTGCTGTGGCTGTGTTGATCAATGGTCAGAAAGCGGGTCAGGGACAAGGCCGTTCTAAGAAATTGGCTGAGCAGGAAGCTGCCAAGGATGCATTTGAAAAGGAAAGTCACTAATGTTTTTAAAGGAAATTGAAATTCAGGGCTTCAAGTCATTTGCAGATAAGACTAAGGTAGTTTTTGACCAAGGTGTAACTGCTGTTGTTGGTCCCAATGGCTCAGGCAAGTCCAATATTACGGAGAGCCTGCGCTGGGCTCTGGGTGAGTCGAGTGTCAAGAGTCTGCGGGGCGGTAAGATGCCCGATGTCATTTTTGCAGGGACGGAGAACCGCAAGCCCCTCAACTATGCTTCGGTCGTTGTGGTTTTGGATAATCAGGACCAGTTTATCAAGCAGGCTGGCAAGGAAATCCGTGTCGAGCGCCATATCTATCGCAGTGGTGATAGCGAGTACAAGATTGACGGTAAAAAAGTTCGGCTGCGGGATGTCCATGACCTTTTCATGGATACAGGGCTAGGACGAGATTCCTTCTCCATCATTTCCCAAGGGAAGGTAGAGGAAATCTTTAACAGCAAACCAGAGGAGCGTCGGGCAATCTTTGAAGAAGCGGCTGGAGTGCTCAAATATAAGACCCGTCGCAAGGAAACAGAAAGCAAGCTAGCACAGACTCAAGACAATCTTGACCGCTTGGAAGACATTATCTACGAGCTGGATAGTCAAGTCAAGCCACTGGAAAAGCAGGCTGAGACGGCCAAGCGCTTTTTAGAGCTGGATCAAGAGCGTCAGGAGCTCTATCTGGATGTCTTGGTAGCTCAAATCAAGGCGAATAAAACTGATTTGACGGCGGCAGAGGTTGATTTGGAGAGTATCAAGCAGGAGCTGGCGGCCTACTATACGAAACGGGATGAGTTGGAGCGTGAAAACCAAGAAATCAAGGTCAAACGTCAGGAAGTGAATCAAAAACTGTCTGACGATCAGGCCAGTCTTTTGGAGCTGACTCGTTTAATCAGTGATCTGGAACGCCAGATAGACCTAGCTAAGTTGGAATCTAGTCAGGCAGCCAGCAGTCGTTTGGAAAATGAAGAACGTTTGGCTGGGTTGAGAGAAAAAAGCCAGCAGTTGACAGCTGATATTGCCTCCAAGGAAGCTCATCTAGCTGCTTTAGCGGTCCAGTTGACTGAAAATCAAGAGGCCATGAGCCAGTTGGAAGCAGAATTGGCAGACTTTTCAGATGACCCAGACCAGCTGATTGAAAATCTGCGGGATCGTTACGTCAAGCTCATGCAAGAAGAAGCAGACTTGTCCAATGACTTGACCTCGCTAGAAAATCGTCTGGAGAATGAGCGGAGCCAAGCTGCCAGCAAACAGGCAGAGTTTAGCAAACTACAGGCTGATTTAAAAGCTGGTAGGGAAGAAGAAGCGGCTCGACAGGCGGAATTAGAAGAGGCACAGGCTGCTCTCAGAGCCTTGCTAGATCAGTATCAGGAGCAGCAGGGGCAGGTCGAGAAGTTGGCGACTGCTTATCAAAAGGAGCAGACCAGCATGTTTGCCCTGCTGGATGATTTGAAAAATAAAAAAGCCCGTGCAGCCAGTTTAGAAGCTATTCTCAAAAATCATAGTAATTTTTATGCAGGTGTAAAAAGCGTTCTGCAGGAGGCTGATCGTCTGGGTGGTATTGTCGGGGCAGTCAGCGAGAAATTGAGCTTTGATCCTCATTACCAGACTGCTTTAGAAATTGCACTAGGGGCAAGCAGCCAGCATATCATCGTTGAGGACGAGGGAGCAGCGACCAGAGCCATTGATTTTCTTAAGAAAAATCGGGCTGGTCGGGCTACTTTCCTACCTCTGACGACCATCAAGGCTCGTCAACTTCCCGAGCAAAATCAATCCAGAATTGAGGCTAGTCCAGGCTTCCTAGGTTTGGCTTCGGAGCTGGTGACCTATGAGGCAGGTTTGGAGAATATTTTCCAAAATCTGCTGGGAACAACCGCTATTTTTGATACGATTGAACATGCGCGTGCAGCTGCTCGTCAGGTTCGTTACCAAGTCAGAATTGTAACGCTGGACGGTACGGAACTGCGCACAGGCGGTTCTTATGCCGGAGGAGCTAATCGCAATAATAACACAATCTTTATCAAGCCGGAACTGGACAGCCTGCTCGCAGAAATGGAGCAGCAGTCTCAGAAGCTGAAAGTTCAGGAGCAGCAAGTCGAAAACTTACAATCTCAGCTATCAGAGGCCAAGCAAGCCTTGGAAGCCATCAAGTCTGAGGGTGAGCAAGCTCGCTTGACGGAGCAAAGAGTCAAGTTGGCCTACGAACAGATTGCAGAGCAGGTTGCGGAACTCAGTCAGCTGGAGAAACTGCAGAAACAAGATTTGGCTAGCCAGACTGAAACAGCAGGCCTGGCTGAAAAGAAAAAAATGGAAGAGCGGCTGTCGGCTATCGAGGCTGCAAAAACAGCCATTACTGCTGAAATCGAGCAAGTCAAGTCGAATAAAAACGCTGTTCAAGATCGTTTCGATCAGCTATCGGCTAACTTGTCTGAACTGAAATTGAAGAGCACAGAGCTGACTTCTAGCCAGCGCTTTGAGAAGAATGATTTATCGCGTTTGCTAGAGGAGAAGGCTGCTCTGGACAAGGAAGTCGCTACTTTGCAACTTTTGATAGAGCAAAAGGAAGAAGTTGTCAGTCAGAAGGTGGATATTTCCGTCTTGGAAGAGCAGCTTAAGACTGCCCAAGAGAAAAAGACAAACTTGGATCAGAGCCTCATCCGACTCAAATTTGAGCTGGACGACTTAGAGGGGCAGTCTGAGGATATTCTAGGGTATTTAGACCAAGCACGTCAGCAAAATGAAAGTTTGATTCGCCGTCAGGCCAAGGCAGAGGCAGAAAAAGAGAAATTTTCAGATGTCTTGCGTCGTCTGCTGACCAATCTGACGGATAATTACCAGATCAGCTTTGAAGAGGCTGATCAAAGAGCCCGCTCTTTGGAAAATCTTGCAGCTGCGGAAGCTCAAGTCAAAGACTTAGAAAAGGCTATTCGTGCTTTGGGACCGGTCAATCTGGAAGCAGTAGAGCAATTTGAAGAAGTCAGCAACCGACTGAATTTCCTCAATAGTCAGCGGGATGACGTCCTCTCAGCCAAAAATCTTCTCTTGGAAACCATTGAAGAGATGAATGACGAGGTCAAGGAACGTTTCCAAACAACCTTTGAAGCCATTCGTGAAAGCTTCAAGCTGACCTTTAGCCAGATGTTTGGCGGCGGTTCAGCTGACCTGATCTTGACAGAAGGCGACCTGCTGACAGCTGGGGTAGAGATTTCGGTTCAGCCTCCGGGCAAGAAAATCCAATCTCTCAATCTTATGAGTGGTGGAGAAAAAGCCCTGTCAGCCTTAGCCCTTCTCTTCTCCATCATCCGCGTCAAGACCATTCCGTTTGTTATCTTGGATGAAGTTGAGGCAGCTCTGGATGAGGCCAATGTCAAGCGCTTTGGGGATTATCTCAATCGCTTTGACAAAGAAAGCCAGTTTATCGTTGTGACCCACCGTAAGGGAACCATGTCTGCGGCAGATTCCATCTATGGAGTAACCATGCAGGAGTCAGGAGTTTCCAAGATTGTGTCGGTCAAGTTAAAAGATTTAGAAAGTTTATAGTATGAGTATAAAATTAGTAGCAACAGAAATCGGAATAAGGTAATTGATACAATAGAATACTAAGAAAGCCTTTGAATAAGTTGTTTCAAGGCTTTTTACTGTCTATAGATAGAAGGAAATGGGTATCAGAAATACTTTGATTCTATGGAGACACCCTTGATTTGTTAAACGTTAAATTGCATGTTTCGAAAGTCAATCATCTTGAGGCAGTATAACTGCATAATAACATTTCTTTCGTCAATAGAAAGTAGGAGTTATAGTAAATTGTGAGAATTCTTGGTATAATGAGGATAATAAATAAAAAATAATTTGAAGGCACAGGTATGTTGATGGAAATAAACTAGGTTATAGATAATACAAAAGCGTATATCGTCTGTCATTACATTCCTTGGCGGATTTACAACGAATATTATAGGCTCTTCTCAAATGTGTTCTCTGTGATTATGGGGATTTTCTTCATGATTAATATTCTCGTAAGTAAGGAAATACTCGCACGTTTAACGCTTCGCATTCTCAATGTGGTGTTGCTAAAAGACAAAATTGAGCACATTCTTATGTCGGGGAAGTCATCGTGGATACGTATGACCGTTTCTTGATGAGTCAAATCATCGAGGCGGGAATTGTTGGGGTTATGATTTTTGCCGCATACTCTCTTGTAGGGTTGCCATATGCAGGACTTGTTGGGGTGCTGGCCGGAGTATTCTCGTTCATTCCGAATATCGGGCCGTTTATGGCGTGCGGAATCGTAATGCTCTTCATCTTTACAGAAAGCCCAATTCAAGCACTCATTTCGGTTGTCGTCTTTATGGTCGTTCAAACAGTGGAAGGCAATGTCGTCTATCCTAGGGTTGTCGGCAGTTCCGTAGGGTTGCCAACGGCTCTAACCCTTGCTACTACGTTAATCGGTGGAAATCTCTTTGGTTTAGTAGGAATGATTTTCTTCACACCAATCTTTGCCGTGATTTACCGTCTCGTGAAAGAATGGATGGAGAAACATGAACAAGCTGCTCCAGTGGTAGCTGTAGGAGGTATTATTGATGAAGAAAATTAGCGACTTAGGGATTACGGGGAAAAAGCTCCTCTTTGAAGGGATTGCGTTCCTTGTTGCTGGGATATTGCTCCTTATATTCGGACCAAGCTTCCCAGAATTGATGTTACGTCTGTTTTTAACATTCTTATGGGCCCGTGAACTATGGAATTTCTT
>NZ_CALHWC010000166.1 GCF_938036805.1 uncultured Streptococcus sp. | reverse complement strand
CCGGACGTTTGCGGACCGCATCCAACCCTTCTAATACCTGAATGGCATCGTCATTGTAATTGTTAATATTGATTTCCTTTTTTGCCACAAGGAACCTCCTGCATGATAGTCATCCTTATTATCTTACAAGTTTTTAGTAAATTTTGCAAAGTTTTTTTCTACAAAATACCCTTTAAAGACTGATAGAATCTGGATTTTAAGTGATTTTGGAGAAAGGCAGCTTAGCTGCAGGCGTCAGACTAGACAATTCACTTAAAATATTCTTATCATAGTCCTTTGTCCAAGTTCCAAATCATGGTATAATAAAATCATGATGAACACGATAATTGGATTATTACTAGCATATTTACTGGGCTCCATTCCGACAGGTTTGTGGATTGGACAGATTTTCTTTAAAAAGAACCTGCGCGAATACGGCAGTGGCAATACTGGCACGACCAATACTTTCCGGATTTTGGGTAAGACGGCCGGCACTGCCACCTTTGCCATTGACTTTTTCAAGGGGACACTGGCAACGTTGCTGCCACTTTTCCTACATATTGATGGGATTTCACCACTGATTTTTGGTCTCTTGGCCGTGATTGGCCATACCTTTCCAATCTTTGCTGGCTTTAAGGGTGGCAAAGCCGTAGCGACTAGTGCAGGAGCTGTTCTGGGCTTCTCACCCGCTTTCTTTGTCTATCTGATATTGGTCTTTGTGACAACCCTCTATCTGGGAAGTATGATTTCCCTCGCCAGTGTGATTTCTGCAAGCGTGGCTATCCTGTCTGTCTTGATTTTTCCTGCTTTAGGCTTTATCCTACCTAGCTATGATTTCCTCTTTACCCTGATTATCATTCTCTTAGCAGCTATTATCATCCTTCGTCATCGAGACAATATCCAGCGGATTCGAAATAAAACTGAAAACCTAATCCCTTGGGGCATCAACCTAACCAAGCAAAATCCAAAAAAATGAGAGTGGGACAGAAATCTGTAATTCGTTAAAATTCGATTTCGTCGTCCCACCTCCGCACAGTTGAGTAGGGCTGTAAAAGCTGATGAAATCAGCCTAGTATAGCCCACTCAACCACTGCGTCTTGCTCGACAATCCAAAAAACAATTGAGAGGCTAGGACTTTTGTCCCAGCCTCATTTTTTTAATCTTTTTGAGTTTTTTTCAGGCTTGATACACCTAAGGTTCCCAGAACCAGTCCGAAGAGGGAAAGAAGGACAGGATTCTTGCTTCCTGTTTTCGGAAGAGTTCCTTGTTTGCTTGCTAGTTCTGTCGGACGAACCTGTGCTGGAGCTTGATAAGTTGCCTTATTTGCTGCTGGCTGAGCTGTATTTGGCTTCTCAACAGAAGGTCCTTCTTGTGGTTTTGTCTCAGACACAACTGGATGATTAGGTTGGCTAGGAACTACTGGACTGCTTGGTCTTGTTGGAACTGTTGGCGCTGCCGGATTAGTTGGGTTCGTTGGATTGGTAGGATTTGCTGGATTGCTTTGTCCAGGCTTAGAAGTGGCATCTTTTGGATCAGTACCCTGCTGGATTTCCTCGATATCTGTGTAACCATCTCCATCTGTATCCTTGCTAGCAGACATGGAAATCGTACGAGAATTTGGATTGATTGCTGCATAGGCTGTCAAATCTGCACTTTCCAGATATTCTGCAAAGGCCACGTCCATAGATGGACCTTCCTCACGTGCACCACCCAGCATGGTATAACCATCACCACCTGCTGCTAGGAAGTCATTGGTTGTCAGGTAATAGGTCTTAGCCAAGTCAAGGGCTTCATAAGCACCTGTTTCTTTGTTTTTGATTTCAATGCGAAGGATCCGTTTCTCTGCTGGCAGAGTTGTGTCATAGTAAACTTTGGCACCAGAGACTTGCAAGAAACCGCCGCTTGGCTCTAGCAATGGTTGGCCGTTTTCATCCAAGACAGGTTTTCCATCTTTTTCTTGCAGGATTGAGCCCAAAGATTTGGCAAACATATCTGCGATATTCTGACCAGTTACCTTGATTTGTGAAATGGTATTTCCAAAAGGCAATACAGCGATGACATTTCCCTTAGTAATTGGCTTGTCTTTGGAAATCGTTTCTCGTAAACCACCACCGTTGGTTACAGCCAAGTCTGTTTTATTGGCAAAGCCTGTTTGTCCGTATTTGTAAAGGGCATCTGCTACCACATTACCCAGATTGGTTTCTCGAACGCGGACATTTTCACGGTCACCATTAAGCTCCACAGGGCTATTGGCCACAACCACCTTGGCATTTTCTGCGTCGTATTTGGCCTTAATCTTATTTACCATCTCTGCTACAACTGGATCTGGAGTCGCTTTTTTAGCTGTTGCAGCTGGGATTTGCTGAGGATTACCCAGAAGTTGGTTGGCCTTGAAAGTAACTTTACCGATATTGTGCAAATAACTACCAGTCTGGTTGTAGGTCACATTTTCACCGTAAGTAGTAGACTCTACTGTGTGAGAATGGCCGTCAATCACTGTAACCCGCTTGCCCTTCAGCTTAGCATTTTTAGAAAGGGCTTCAGCCAAGGTAGAACCGCGCCACTCAACTGGTGTCGTCGTATCCACACCCAAGTGAGCCAGAACGACATAATTTTTGTAAGTCTTGCCTTCAGCTGCTGCACGCGCTTCAATTTCATCAATCACGCGGTTAACCTCTGTGATTGGATCCGCGAAAGTCACACCTTGAATATTTTTTGGGTGAGTTTTTGTAGCTGTCTCAGGAGTGGTCACCCCGATCACGACAAATTCATCACCTTCTACATTCTTATCCTTGTCAACAATAGTTGATGCTTGGAAGACACGCGCATTGTTGGCATAGGTATTAGCGCTGAGGAGTGGGAAATTGAGGATTTCTTTATATTTTTTAGCTTCATCCAAACCAAAGTCAAATTCATGGTTTCCGACCGCCATAGCATCATAGCCGATTTCATTGAGGATCTTCGCGCGTTCTTCCCCTTTGGAGCTATTAGAAATTGGCAGACCTTGGAAAGCATCTCCTGCATCTACAACCAGTGTTTGAGGATTTTTCGCACGTTCTTCCTTGATAACTGTTGCAAGTTTGGCATCTCCGATAACACCTTTTTCTTCGACGATACGACCGTGCACATCGTTTGTATGAAGAATGGTAGCTTCAGGCAAGCTTGCGTCAGACGCTCCTGATACATCTTGAGCATTAGCTGCGATGGCCGCATTTACGCTAGCTTCATCGGCAGAAACTCCACCTGCTTGTGCCAAATCTGTTTCAGCTGGTTTTTGAGCTGAGTCACTGACATTTGCTACAGCAGTTGCTGGCTGAACCTCATCCGCAGCAACTTGATGGTCCAAAAAGGCAGGTGCCAACAGAACCGTCGACAAAACAGGTAAAATAAGATGCTTCTTTTTCATAAGTAAAAGCTCCAGTCTATGTTTTTTCTACTATTATACTGTTTTTTCTGTAAAAAGGGAATGCTATTTCAGCTTAATCTTTCTTCTGATAAAAAAGAGGCTGGGACAAAAGTCCTAGCCTCTCAATTGTCTTTGGATTGTCGAGCAAGACGCAGTGGTTGAGTGGGCTCTACTACGCTGATTTCATCAGCTTTTACAGCCCTACTCAACTGTGCGGAGGTGGGACGACGAAATCGAATTCTAACGAATTACCGATTTCTGTCCCACTCTCATATTTTATATGAATGTCTGCTTATGCTTGGAAGACAATTTCTCCATCGCAGATGGTATATTTGACTTGGCCTTTGAGTTCTTCGCCAACAAAAGGTGAATTGGCTGCCTTGGAGGCAAAATGGTCGGAAACCAGACGGTCAGCTTTAGGATCGAAAATAGTGATGTCAGCTGGACCTTCTTCGGCTAGAAAACCAGCATTAAAATCGTAGAGACTAGCTGGATTGACCGTCATCTTCTCTAAGAGCTCCATGAGGCTAAGATGCCCTGCTTCCACCAGATAGGTCAGCCCTAGAGAAAGCGAGGTCTCAAGACCAGTCATACCAGACGGCGCCTTGGTAATATCTGCCACATTTTTCTCGTCGGCATGGTGCGGTGCGTGGTCCGTCGCAATGACAGAAATGACGCCAGACTTCAGCCCTTCGATAACGGCCAGACGATCCGATTCTAAGCGCAGAGGCGGATTCATCTTAGCACTGCTGCCCTTGGTCAATAGCAGAGCTTCTGTCTTAGAGAAGTGCTGAGGTGCTGCTTCAGCAGTGACTTGAGCGCCTAGTTTTTGGGCAAACTCGACAACCTTGACACTTTCAGCCTTGGACAAATGCTGGATATGGACATGCGCCTTAGCATCATAAGCAATCATGACATCGCGAGCAATCATACTGTATTCGGCCACACCTGTCGCGCCGCAGATATGAAAATGCTCTTTGGCGATATGTTCATTGAAGCCGAGGATACCGTTGAGATTTGGGTCTTCCTCGTGCAAGCTGATAAAAGTATCGTTTTTACGTGCTTCTATCAAGGCTTGGCGGACAATCCCAGCGTTGGTCAGCGGAATACCGTCATCAGAAAAACCTACTGCACCAGCTGCCAAAAGACCTTGGAAATCTGTCAGATGCTGCCCATCAAAATTCTCTGTAATTGTTGCAATCGACTTGATATGGATATTTTCTCGACTAGCCGACTCCAGCACTTCTTTCAGAGTTTCAACTGTAGAAATGGTCGGATTGGTATTGGCCATCATAACAACCGTTGTAAAACCGCCCGCTGCCGCTGCCAAAGCTCCTGTGTGAATGTCTTCTTTATGGGTCTGACCTGGCTCCCGGAAATGAACGTGAATGTCGACCAGACCGGGTGCAACGACCAAACCACTGGCATCTATAACTTGGGCATCAGCCGCTTCCAGATTTTGGCCAATTTTGACAATTTTCTTGCCCTCCACCAGCACATCGCACACTTGATCCAGACCAGACTTAGGATCCATTACACGGCCATTCTTGATTAGTAGCATTTTCTATCTCCTTTATTCGTAAAAATCGACCTGCGTGTCGAGCAGTTTATCACCATCATAAACAAATTTGGCTGAAAAGAAGGGCTTATCCTCCAGTAGCCACTCAACAAAGGTATGATCTCCTTCCCAAGTCGGCTTTGAAAGAACCTGATCATAGGGCACCCATTCCAAAGTACCTTCGTTGCAGTCAATCAATTCCCCCTCAAACTCCGTCACCTTGAAGACATAGGTGTACCAGTCCAAGTCGGGAGTAAACTCAGGAAAAGTAATAACGCCTTTGAGAACAGGCTTTGCCTTTAGACCTGTTTCCTCTAGAATCTCGCGTGCAGCACATTCCTGCGGGGTTTCTCCACGCTCTAGCTTGCCACCGACACCAATCCACTTCCCAGCGTGAACATCGTTAGGCTTTTTGTTGCGATGCAACATAAGAAACTCCCGGCCATTATCGATATAACAAATCGTTGCTAACTGAACCATACTACCTCCTAAGCTAACCAATCGATAGGTTCCAAGCCTTTAGCCACCAGAAAATCATTAGTCCGTGAAAAAGGTTTACTACCAAAGAAACCACGATACGCAGACAGTGGACTTGGGTGAGCTGACTCGATTATCAAATGTTGGGAATTGCTAATCAGGGCTTTTTTCTTGCGGGCGTAAGATCCCCAGAGTATAAAGACAACTGGATCGGTCTTTGAATTGACGACCTTGATAATAGCATCTGTAAAAGGCTCCCAGATTAAGCCAGCATGGGCATTGGCCTGGCCAGCAGGCACTGTCAGACCGGCATTGAGCAAGAGAACACCTTGCTGAGCCCAGGAAGTCAAATCGTGCGACTCTTTCACGCCGATATCATCCGCCAGTTCTTTGAGAATATTCTGCAAAGAAGGCGGAGCTGGAATGTCATCAGGCACAGAAAAACTCAGGCCCTGTGCCTGTCTCGGTCCGTGGTAGGGATCCTGCCCCAAAATAACCACCTTAACATCCGCTAAATCTGTCGTCTGAATCGCATTAAACACCTTTTCCCGAGGTGGGTAAATGATCCCTGAAGCATACACTTCGTCTAAAAAATGATTGATTTTTGCAAAATAACCTTCTGGCAGCTGCTCCTTAATCAAAGCGTGCCAAGCTGAATGCTGCATACATGTCTCCTCTCATTTCCTACAATTGGATATTTTATCGAATCCACCTAAGTGCTCTTCTGAGTTCTGCTACTCCATTTTCCAGAAAACAGCGACCGTGAGCCAGAATAATTTTTTCTGGTTCCCATGCTAACATCTTCCCTAGACAGTCCTTGGCTTCTTTTTGATGACCGATAAAGGTCATACGGTAGTCAATAGGAGTCTGACCGTCCGGAGCTGCAACACGAACTAATTTATAAGCCTTGCTGCGAAGCGGACTTGGAAAACGCTCTGCTTCAAAATTCTCGATCAAATCCGTCAAAATTAAGGTTTGACTGTCCTTGTGAAAAAAGACAACTTCCTCAATATAAGCACTTCCCTTGAAAACCAACTGATCTATCTGCCCTGCCCAAGCTTGTGGAGCCTTATCTATCAGCTTTTCATCAAAAGAGACTGGTATTTTCTGCTTGGCTGCTCTCTCTTCCACTCCTGGGCTAGACCAAGCAATCGACTCAGGATATCGCTTCTTCCAGTCAGCTATATAGGCATAGTGGATCTTATTAGGTGAAACGAGGTGTGCAACTGGTCCCAAAGCGTCCAACTGGTCAAACAAAGCCTGATTTGGTTGGATTGGTGAATGGCACCAGAGCTGGCCATTTGCTAACTTGATGACCGTCATGCGGGTAGAAAAAGGCAACTTTGTCAGCACCGCATCCATCTCAATCAAATCACCGTCGACAATCCAGATATTCTCGGCAATAGGCTTCAAGGTATAAAGCGGTTCATAGATAGGAACAGGTCTTGTCATTTCAAAGAGTCCTTCTTTCTAGTCCAAAAATAATATTTTCCTAGAGCCTGCGGATATTGGGTCAAGCCAACAGCAGATAAAATCAAAATCTGTGGCAAAAATTGAATCAGATAACGGGTCTTGCCTCCTTCGAAAATCTGCAGAAAGAGCAGGCCACCGAAAACTGCCAAGCTTAAGAAATTCAAGGAATCGTTTGGTCGATATTTCCAAAGGGCAAAGACCAGCCCCAAAGCCATAATAATCCAAACTGCCTGCTTGAGCAGCGAATAAAATCGAAAACTATCCTTATCAGAATTGAGGAAAAAGTCACGGATAAACTGGGCGAATGCATTGTCTTTTGTGAACTCATAAAGCGGTGAAATATAAGGTGTCTTTTCATTTTCAACACTGCGATAGAGCCAACCCAAGTTCCCTTCAGCAACCGTCAAAGAGTGTTTATAATACAGGTGTTGTAGAAAGGTCAGCGGAGTGTATTCTTTCAGACGACGCTTGATTTCCTTGATGACATTTTCCTTGGCAAACATGCCGTTATTGTAGTCAGCCCGCTTATCAGGTTCCACGTATTGCAACAATCCTTCCTTCATGTCCTCCTGATCGTGACCGATATTGGTTAGGCCCAGATTGATGAAAAGCAGTGGCCCTTTGGCCAGCCCTTCACCTTGGATGATCGGCACTTCGGTCTGGTGCGCTAGGCCATAATGAAGTGGAAGGTAGCCTACTGAAAAGCTTAAAGTAAAGACCGCAGCAGTCAAGAAAAACTTTTTCCAGTTTTGTCTCAAGAACAAAACTCCAAAAACAGCAATCAGCAGAATCATCACTGTCGGACGAATCAAAAAGGCAAGACTGGTTAGAATCCCTAATAAAAGGCTTCTAGCAATGATTTGGCGACTATTCCCCTTATTTTCCAACAGACTCAGAGCCAGAAAAATCTGTAGACTAATCAAAGGCAAGGGAGGAATGTCCGTGTACATGGACATGTAGTAAGGCGAAAATCCGACCAAGGCTACATAAAGGCTAAAAACCGCATCTGCTGTAGCCTGCGAAAAGTATCGCTGACAGCCTTTGTAGAGGATCCAAGTCGCAATATTGACGTAAAAAAGATTGAGTCCCTGCATGATCCAGAGCGCTGCTTCACCAAAAAGATTAAAGAAGAAACGCTCATAGAGAAAGAGGGGCAGATTATTAGGATTGCGCGTCAGGTAGCTGGAAATAGAGGACTCCTTCAGGTACTTGAAAGCCCCTGTGAAAACCACCGCTGCATCCCGTCGAATCAAAAGCTCAGCCGATAGGAGCATGATGAGCTGAAAAAGGAGAGCTGCTAAAGCAATGGCAAGCTTGTGCCTCATGAGAAAATGATAAAACTTTTTAAGCTGAAACCGATAGCGATTCGCTAAGATCGCCAAGACTCCAAACAAAATCAGAGCCAAGCTACTTAACTGCGACACATGAAAAATAGCTGTAAACAGCCAATGAAGACTCAATACCAGCATGATTTTTTGTAGAATCAAAAAAGTGATATGATAAATCTTAGACATGGCTTTATTATAACAAAATCAGGCACTTTTTGCTATTTTAAAAAGTGAGCAGAGGCCAAGTAAATCCTAAAAAGGAGACAGGAACATGCTAGTCCCGCCTCCTCGTACCTTCTTAATTTTGCCAGTTTTCTTGATCGTCTTTGAACTTCTTCAGCAAAGTCAATCCTTCTGCATTGATGTAGCCTTCTTGCTCAGCCAAGTGGATCAGCTCTGTGTAGTTTGATAAAGTCACTAACTTCACGCCTGCATCCGCAAAGTTCTTATCCGCCTTTGGCAATTCGTAGGTGAAAATGGCTGCAGCACCGATCACATCCGCTCCTTCACGCTTAGCTGCCGCAATAGCATCCAAAACAGAACCGCCAGTGGAAATCAAATCTTCAATCACAACCATCTTTTGACCAGGAGCCACTCGACCTTCAATCTGATTGCCCGCCCCGTGATCTTTTGGTTTGCTGCGGATATAAGCAAAAGGTAGATTCATCTTGTCGGCGATGATAGCACCGTGAGGAATACCCGCCGTTGCCGTGCCCGCAATCACTTCCACATCAGGAAATTCCGCGCGAATTTTTTCGACAAAGCCATTTTCAATCAAAGTCCGAGTTTCTGGGTAGGCCAAAGTCACTCGGTTATCTGTGTAAATCGGTGATTTAATCCCAGAAGCCCAAGTAAAAGGCTCCTCTGGTTTCAAGTAAACCGCTTTGATTTTCAACAAGTCGCGTGCAATATCGTTGGCTAAAGTCATTTTTTACTCCTTATACATCTGTTTTTAAGCTATTCGTTTCCTATGACGGTTTCATTTGAAATTCTTACTTAGCTGTTCCACTGTTTCTTAATCTCGTGATAAGCATCCCAAGGATTTTCAGCCTGAATAATCGGACGACCAACCACAATATAATTGCTGCCAATCTGATGAGCTTCCTGCGGCGTCATGACCCGTTTTTGGTCACCGATTTCAGCACCTGCCGGCCGGATACCCGGTGTCACGCAAAGAAAATCGTCCGCCGTAGCTTCCTTGATCAGCTCAACTTCCAAGGCTGAACAAACAACCCCATCCAGCCCAGCTTCCTTGGCCTTGCGGGCATAATTGACAACGGATTCTTGCACGGTTGTTTGGATATTTTGGCAGTCGCGCATGTCTTCTTCACTGGTCGAAGTCAACTGGGTTACCGCTACTAGCTTCGCATTGTCACCGAGAACTTTTTTAGCCTCCCGCATCATCTCAACGCCACCAGCCGCATGAACCGTCACCATATCAATGCCAAATGTTCCCAAAACAGACATGGCTGAACGCACGGTATTAGGAATGTCGTGCAATTTCAAATCAAGGAAAATACTATGTCCCAAGCCTTTCAAATAATGCACAATTTCTGGACCAATGGCATAAAAGAATTCCATGCCGATCTTGACGTACAGTTTTTCATCTTCTGGAAAATGCTCCAGAAAGTTTTTGACATCATCAAAAGATGGAAAGTCTAGGGCGATAATAGGACGTTCTTCACGCATGAGGTAGGTTCTCCTTATTATTTACTAAAAATAGCAATGATTTACAATCATAGAAAAAACCTTGCCCGAGAGCAAGGTTACACGAAAATGTGGCAGAATCTGCCATTTTAAACGTATGCGCCTTAGAGCCTCTCTGGACTTCTTTAAAGGTTTTATCTTAAACATTCTATAATTTACTGGGAAGTTTGTCAAGAGAAAATCGAGCTTAAAGTAAATTTTCTCTGACTTCTTTTCTCAAGCTTTCTAGGCTTTCAATGCCGTATTTATCCATGACTTGCGGCAGCTTTTCTATAATGTTAGGGCAGGCATACGGGTCAGTAAAATTCGCTGTTCCGACACCGATGGCCGATGCACCAGCGATAAACATCTCTAGCGCTGCCTCTGCTGAGTCAACTCCCCCCATGCCAATGATTGGCAGTTTGGTGAACTGAGCAACCTGACGAATCAGCTTGAGCGCCACAGGAAAGACAGCTGGACCAGACATGCCACCCGTTCCATTGGCAATGATTGGCCGCTTCGTTTTCAAGTCGAAACGCATTCCCACTAAGGTATTGATCATGGTCAGACCGCTCGCGCCCGCATCTTCTGCCGCCTTGGCTACTTGGGTAATGTCTGCTACACTAGGAGTCAATTTGACATAGACTGGGACTTGAGAGGCAGCAACTGCTGCTTTTACCGCTTCATAGGCTAGCTCAGGGACTTGTCCGATTAAAAGCCCCGCATTGCCATGGTCCACATTGGGGCAGGAAATATTGAGCTCAATGGCTTTGACATTGGGAGCTTGAGAGATTTTTCCAGATACATAAGCATATTCTTCATTGGAGAAACCAGCCACATTGGCAATAATCGGCAAGTCTGGATAGTGCTGAGCCAGCCAAGGAAGTTTTTCAGTCAAAACTGCATCGACCCCTGGGTTTTGGAGGCCGATAGCATTGAGCATGCCAGCTGGCGTCTCAGCCACACGGGGCGTTGGATTGCCAAAGCGAGGATGTTGCGTCGTCGCCTTGATCATGATAGAGCCCAGTAGATCCAAGTCATAGTATTTGGCATACTCTTGACCGAAACCAAAACAACCTGAAGCTGGAATGATTGGATTTTTCAGCTCTAAGCCTGGCAGAGAAATTTTCAAACGATTTTCAGTCATTTCCTTATCCTCCTAAAGCACGATGCTTCCAGTCTCAAAAACTGGACCGTCTTCACAAACCCGCTTATTGACCGCTTCATCCTGACCTGCTACATGAACGACACAGGCATAGCAGGCACCCATGCCACAAGCCATCCGAGACTCCATCGATAGATAGGCATGGGGATGATCGTGAAATTTCCGATCCACATACTGGAGCATGCCGGGCGCTCCACAAGAATAGACTGCAGCAAAATCTTCTGTCAGCTCGTCAACAATGGTTGATACATAGCCCTTTTGACCATAACTGCCATCATCTGTAGTGATAAACAACTGACTGCACTCACGAAATTCTTCTTCCAAAATAACAGCAGATTGATTGGCAAAGCCTAATACCGCTGTAACCTGGGCACCCTTAGCATGCAGTTCTTTCGCTGTTTGTAAGAGAGGAGGCACACCGATACCACCACCAATAATCAAGACCTTGTCACCCTTTTCTACCGGAGACAAATCAAAGCCATTTCCCTGAGGTCCCATGACATCAAGATAGCTACCGACAGGAAGCTGAGAGAATAGGGCAGTCCCGCCGCCTTCGACCCGATAGATAATCCGGCAGATATTTTTCTCCCGATCAATCTCCGATATGGAAATCGGACGCCGTAGCAGCTTGCTATCATCTGGTACTCGGATATGCAGGAATTGCCCGACCTGCATCTGGCTCACCATCCGGCCTCTCAGCCGCATCGAAAAAATCTGAGGCGCAATTTCTACTTGCTCCAGCAACTCCATTTGCTCCAGCATAATCTTGCCAAATCTCTTTTTACAACTGTCACTAACCATGACAACCTCACTTTCTACAAGAAAAAACCTCGCCGCAGCAAGGTTTCGCAAAAAACAAGGCAGTCAAATTGCCCCTTATACCGTTTTTCCTACCTTGCAGCCTCACTGGACTTGATTAAAGGTTAAATTGTAAACATTATATCGTTAGCGATAAGGATTGTCAAGACAGAAAAAACATTAGAACTTTTAAATGTTCTCAAACGAATCACAGTCTTACCAGCTCTTATCAAATTCACTAGTTGCATTTGCCAGATAAAAACTGCCATCTTCCTGTCGCTTGAAAATCAAGGTTACTGAATCATATTTTCGTTCTAGATTTCGAAAGTTTCTATAATTGGCCCGTAGTGATAAGGGGCTATCGCTCATCCCACTTCCATAAATATTAAGTTCTGAAGGAAGTCCAAAACGCTCAACAACCTCTTGATAAGTCATCCCGCCTTTGCCATGCTGGCTATCACCTATTTTTAATGTATCCATATCTTCTGGCTTCCACTTAAAGACAAATTCGTCTTTCGTCGCTGAAGGATAGCTACTGTCATCTAAATATACTGCACTTTTACTTATCAAATAATAGTTCTTGCCATTCGAATCAGGGTCATAAAAAACCAAACTGATTTCCTGAGGATGTCCCGATGAGCCATATCTCGGAACATCTATAATTCTTGTCTTATAAGTTAGTGTCAATCCTTTTGTACCAAAACTCACAGCTGAACCCTTACCGTATTCGCAATGACTTCTTCTAAAGTTGGACTATTAGTCCCCCCATTTTCCACCTTGAGCTCTACAAAATTATCCAATGTCCAATTAAAAGCAAACTTCTCTTCATCTTCCTCAACAATTTTCTTTTTCAGTTCCTTTTGTTCTTGGGTCAATTTTGATTCATCATCATTTTGCTGACTAGCCGAGCTGTCTCCACTAACTGACGAGGATTTATCGTCATATTTGTACTTCAGTTCAGCTTTATTAGGAACTTGTTGCGATAAATAATAGAAGCCAAAGAACAAAGCAAAAGAGATTGCCAAACAAAGAAGGGTAAAAGCCAAGCTAATTCTTTTTTTCTCCTCCTTCATCGTCATCACTCTGAGCTCTTCTCGTTTTAGCTTTTGTTGACGATAAAGGTCTCTTTTGATCTCTCTAAACGAATGAAGATCACGTTTTTTCTTACTACTCCTCCTCATTTTTCTCCTCTTTCTTGTCTATTTAGTTTACGTACTTTCTTTCGACACTAAACGCCATCTACCATCTTCTTGCTTGTAGAATTCTAAATGAACTCTTTTCAATTGTTCTGGATTTTGCCAAGAATCTGGATTAACATAATCAACCCGCATCTTCAGTTGATTGTCGTCTCCAGAAATCGTCTGATATAGAGGTAAGCCGACTTTTAAAACAATCTCATCATATGGTGTACCTTTGGCTGTTCCTTCTCTAGCACCAATAACAAGACTATCGATGTATGCTTGCGTCCATAAAAAGGATCTTTTAGGATTGTTATCCACATGAATTTTATCACTTGAAAGGCTAAAGTGGTATTTTGAAATAACCTTATAGACACCATCAAATTCAGCAAAGGTTAAGGCTATATAGCCCGTACTACCATTTTTCGATTTCCAGATAAGGCGAATATGTTTTTGAACTTTATGATTTGGCAAAAAATCAATCCAGGCCCCACCTTGAACTGGTTTCCCAAATTCCTTTAAAACATCTTCCAAGACGGCTCCGCCCTTGTATCTGTTTATGGGAAGCGCGACTGCCTTTTCAACTGTCCAAAGAAAGGGACCGCTTTTTTCTGGAGAAACGATAAGACTTTTAGCCAATTGTTCTGCTTCAGCTTTCTCATCTTCCAAACTATTTGATGATGAACTAATCTGGCTAGACGAAATTGGCGCCTGCTTAACTTTGCTTTTTCCTGACAGAGAAAGTGTTAAAAAAGCTGTTCCAATGAGAGAAAATACAACAATAGCTACTACCATGACTGGTAAAAACTTGGACTTATAGGTTTGCTTTTCTAATTCAAAAGCAATATCTTCAAACGAATCTTCTTGTCTCTTCATCACTGCTCCTTATCAGTCTAAAAACTCATCATATCACGAATAGATCGAGATTGCAAAATGTACTTCAGTCTGTTTATACAGAAGAAAGCACAATTCCCCGTCTTTTCTGCTTGCTTTGGCTGCCTAAGGAGGCAATAAGTCCTCCTATCTTTCTCTTCTATCGATATGACTAGTAACTGTCGTCAACCGAAAGACGCCATCTTCTTGACGATGAAAGATTAAATGAACCCATTCATTATTATATCTTTCATCTGAAGTTAAGTATTGGAGTTCCAAGCCAATATGCTGGCTATCTGCTGCGTCCAAGCGCGAAATAAACACTTCTGATTCTCTAGGTAGGCCAAATAATTGAATGATTTCTTCGTAGGACATACCAGGATTGCCTGTGCTCTCGTCACGAACTTGTAAACTAGCAATTTCATCCTTTGTCCATAGATGGGGACTATCTCCCTGAGGCAAAGTTGGATAGGCCTCATCAAGAATATTCGCGCTCTTTCTAATTAGATGATAGCCTGCTCCATCTTTTTCAAATGTCAACCTTAAATGACTATGACGGCCTTGAATACCCTCACTGACATAGCTTAATTCAATATTCCCATTGCTCTCAGTATAAAAAAAGCTTGAAGCCTTGCCGTGTTTTTCAAGGACTTGGTCCAGAGAAGCTCCGTTTTGACCAGCAGCGGCGTCCTTTATTTGCAGATTGATGATGTCATCCGTTGTCCATTTAAAACGAGACTTTCCTCTCTCTAAAACTTTCTCTTCTAGCTTAAGCTCCTCTAGTGACTTTTGATAAATAGACGAGGACATACTCTTTCGCTCCAAATCCTTATAAACAGCGTGAGCTCCCCACATAAGCATTAGTTTCCCAAGTGGAAGCATGATACAAACTGTCATAAAGACTATAAAAATAGTAATTGGTCCAACTACCGAACGATTTTTATAGTCATCCTCTTTGGCCATATCGCCCTCCTTATTTCCTTCATTTTAGCATAGGAAACTTTAGCAAGCAAACATTTTCTAAACTTCTGATTTATCAAGAAAAAATCCCCAATTTGTGATAAAATAGACCTATGAGAATTCAACAATTACACTACATTATCAAAATCGTCGAGACCGGAAGCATGAATGAGGCTGCCAAGCAACTTTTTATCACCCAGCCTAGTCTATCCAACGCCGTGCGGGATTTGGAAAATGAAATGGGCATCGAGATTTTCATTCGCAATCCCAAAGGAATTACCTTGACCAAAGACGGCATGGAGTTTCTTTCCTATGCCCGCCAAGTGGTGGAGCAGACTCAGCTTTTAGAAGAGCGATACAAAAATCCTGTCGCCCACCGCGAGCTTTTTAGCGTCTCTGCCCAGCACTATGCCTTTGTGGTCAATGCCTTCGTCTCCCTGCTTAAAAAAAGCGACATGGAGAAATACGAGCTCTTTCTGCGGGAAACTCGGACTTGGGAAATCATTGATGATGTGAAGAACTTCCGCAGCGAGATTGGCGTCCTCTTTCTCAATAGCTACAACCGCGATGTTCTTTCTAAAATGCTGGATGATAGCCATCTGATTGCGACCCACCTCTTCACAGCTCAGCCACATATCTTTGTCAGCAAGTCCAATCCGCTGGCCAAGAAAAAGCTGGTACAACTGTCAGACTTGGAAGATTTCCCTTATCTCAGCTATGACCAAGGTACTCACAACTCCTTCTACTTTTCTGAGGAAATTCTCTCTCAAGAGCACCACAAAAAGTCCATCGTCGTCAGCGATCGTGCAACACTGTTTAACCTTTTGATCGGTCTGGATGGCTACACGATTGCGACCGGTATTCTCAACAGCAACCTCAACGGTGATAATATCGTCTCCATCCCTCTGGATATCGATGATCCGATCGAACTGGTCTATATCCAGCACGAAAAAGCCAGCCTATCCAAGATGGGCGAGCGCTTTATCGAGTATCTGATTGAGGAAGTGCAGTTTGATAAGTAAAGTAAAACACCTGAAACAAGCATCCAATGCTCACATCAGGTGTTCTTTTATTGTCGTAATTTGCCCAAAATTTCCCCAATCTTGCCTTCGATGACGAGGTCAGCTTGCTTGTCCTGCGGAATGCTGGTCTTGTTGATAACGACTAGATGCTTGCCAGCAAAGTATTGGATGAGACTGGCTGCGGGATAGACGACCAAGGAGGTACCTCCGATGATCAGCAGATCGGCTTGATGAATGGCCTGCGCAGCTTGCTGGAAAGTCTCCATATCTAAGGGCTCTTCATAGAGGGTCACATCGGGTTTGATCATGTCGCCACAGTCAGGGCAGTAAGGCACCGTCCCAGGCAGAGCAAGAAAAGCCTCCAAATCGTAAAATCGCTGACAGTTTAGACAGAAATTCCTATCCGCACTGCCGTGCAACTTGAGAACATTTTTTGAACCAGCCATTTCGTGCAGGCTGTCAATATTTTGCGTCACCACAGCCTTGAGCTTGCCGGTCTTCTCCAGATGAGCCAGATAGGCATGAGCCGCATTGGGCTTGGCATCTGGATAGAGCAGGTACTTCTTGTAAAAGTCGAAAAACTCCTGTGGATAGCGCTCAAACATGGTGTGAGACACCAGCTGCTCTGCCGTGAAATGCCGCCCCAGCTTGACACTGTAAATCCCATCCGAACTACGAAAGTCAGGGATATTAGACTCGGTCGAGACACCCGCCCCACCGAAAAAGACGATATTCTGACTTTGGTCAATCATGTCTTGCAACTGCTGTATTTTATCCATTTTCCTCTCCTGTCAATAAAGCTCTAACCAAGCGGTTTGCCTGATCAAAATAAAAATGGTCCCGATCGTAGACAATCCCTGTAAAGCGCGCCAAATCCACTAAAATCTCCATAAAATGCTGGGATGAAAAGCCCGTTGTCCGATACAATTCCGCCTCATCAAAGGGCTTAATCAAATGAGCCAGCGGATTTCGGACTGATTTCTCCAACTCCCGCAGCTGTCTGACCTCTTCCTTGACAGACTCAGGCAGATCCAAATGCAAAATCAGCTCTGTCAGACTGGACGAATTGACCGTGCTTTCCGCATGAAAGACTTGTAAGGAAGCATAATCCGACTCCCGCATCCGCTCAAACTTCCAGCGGTCATAGCTGGCCTCACGAGAATTATGGATAAAGTGGTCAATATCAGGGATTTCCAGCTTGATCAAGCGCATAAAAATCCGATAAATCGCTGGACTGACCGCTCGAACGAAATCAATAATCTGCTCATTGCGCAGCTTGGCTTCCAAATCATAGAGATAGTTGGCCAGTTGCTCGTCAGCCAAATCGGTATGACAAAAAAGCTGAAAACCGCTTTGCGTCTGCAAGGCAGTCTTCAACTCTTCATCCATGGCTGGCAGAATATTGAGCTCTCTGCGCTCTACCAGAATATGCAACAGGCTAGTTACAATCGAGGAACTTCCCATCAACTTCTGCGCCAGTTTATAGGCATAAGCATAGTCATAACGGGAAATCGCAAAGAGAATCTCCTCTTTTAAATCTAGATTCATGCTTAATCAATCAAGGTTTCCAAACCAACCTTCATCATATCGGTGAAGGTATTTTG
The DNA here is from genome assembly GCF_938036805.1 of uncultured Streptococcus sp. Taxonomy (GTDB): domain Bacteria; phylum Bacillota; class Bacilli; order Lactobacillales; family Streptococcaceae; genus Streptococcus. The sequence goes on along the minus strand of NZ_CALHWC010000166.1, from coordinate 1,321 downwards.
CCGTTCCTCAGCCGTCGTATCCTCGTCTGGATTGACCAAGCTATCAGAAATAGTCATGATGGCAAGCGCATCTACTTGGTGCTGGGCAGCCAGATAGTAAAGGGCTGCAGCTTCCATTTCGACCGCTTTCACACCCCATTTGCCTAGCTCGATATTTTTCTCAAAATAGTTCGAATAGAAAACATCTGACGACAAAACATTTCCGACATGGGTCGTCATGCCCAAGTCTTTGGAAATATGATAAGCCTTGTCCAGCAAGTCAAAGCTAGCAATCTGCGGAAAATCATACTGAGGCCAGTCATTGCGGATAATATTTGAGTTGGTCGCAGCCGCTTGAGCCAAAACCAATTCACGAACGTGCACATCCGCATTCAGAGAACCAGCCGTTCCCACACGAATCAGCTTTTTTACTCCGTAGTCCACAATCAGCTCACGCGCATAGATGGAAATAGACGGCATTCCCATGCCCGTTCCCATGACAGAAACCCGCTGACCCTTGTAAGTACCAGTGTAACCAAACATGTTCCGCACTTCGTTAAAGCAAACGGCATCTTCTAGGAAATTTTCCGCAATAAACTTGGCACGAAGCGGATCACCCGGCAAGAGAATTTTTTCAGCAATCTCACCTTGTTTAGCAGCAATATGAATAGACATAAATTAAGATATAAAGGGCGACAGAGAACCAAGTAAAAATAGGAAACTGACGACGCATCGCAGATGCTAGAAAGTTTATCTTTTTTACACAGTTCTCCGCCCGTATTCAGTTCAGTGAATACAGTTAGCCCTTCCTTTCTGTATTTTTTTGAAAGATAGTTTTCCGCTCGTGTTCACATCTGAACACCTAACTCTACCTTTCCTTAGTTTAAATATTTACCAAATGTCATAGAAAGGTTAGCCCGAGTCCGTTTGAAACTCAGGCTCTCCCTTCTCTATGATGTTTTATTTTCTTACAATTCAGCAAGAATAGCTTTAAGCAGTCGTTTGAAATCACCTTTGACACGCTCTGTTACTTCAACCACTTCTTCATGATTGAGTTCTTCTTGGAAACCGGCAGCATGATTGGTAATGCATGAAATTCCGAGAACTTTCAAGCCTGAGTGGGCAGCCACGATGACTTCTGGAACAGTAGACATGCCAACTGCATCTGCTCCGAGTGTCTTATAAGCACGGATTTCTGCTGGCGTTTCGTAAGTTGGACCGGTAACACCGATATAGACACCATCATCCAGCTTAATGCCAAGCTTATCAGCGACTTGATGAGCAGTTGCACGGTATTCTGGAGTGTAAGATTTAGACATATCAGGGAAACGTGGACCAAATT
>NZ_CALHWC010000165.1 GCF_938036805.1 uncultured Streptococcus sp. | reverse complement strand
AGTATTCAGCTATCTTGCAACAATCTAAACCTGGAACTAAAAAACGAGATGGCTTTGTCATTCAAATCTGAAGAAGCCCAATCGCTTGAATGGTACCTAACGAAGATGGAAATTTTGAACTTCGCTCGGATCAGAATAGCAGTAAATGAACTGTCTGACCGAAAACGCGCTTTGACTTTTGATGGTCAAGAAACAAAACTAGCTCGGTTAATTTCGGTCATTCGTCAATTTGAAGGAGAATTTGAGTTTGAAACCAATTTGACGAAGAACGGAGCCTTTAAAGAGTTGGTTTTAAATATCTACCACGAGCACGATGATAACCATCAAGGCGTTGGCAGATTACGCGGAGATGTTAAGCTACGCTACGGACGTGAACTAAAAGGTGTTCAGCGAACCGTGGATAAAAGCCAGCTCTTTAATGTCTTGTTTGCGACTGGAACAAAAACAGAAGGAGAGGAAACAAAAACTTTCGGAATCGAGAATATCGAACGAGAGATTAAAAACGAGGATGGTCGAGTAGAGTTTTATACTCGAAAAGGAAGCAGAGGGCTCTATGCTCCGCTATCTGTCGAGATGTTTCCGGCTTCTGCTTCTTTGACTAGTGACGAGTGGATACGAAACGATTTGGCTACCGAGTACAGCACGGAGGAAGCGCTCTGGGGGTATATGCTGAAATGGATAAAGCAGCACGCTTATCCAGTCGTAACTTACGCGGTTTCTGTTCGTTCGGATATGGTTGCCGGTCACTTAGGTTTAGAATTGGGTGACATTGTTAAGATCCAAGATAATAATTTTGTAGGCGGACTAATTTTAAAGGCTCGTATCACAGAACAAATTATCTCTTTTAGTAATCCAAACAATAATAATTTTGTTTTTTCTAATATTCAAAAGCTCAAGAACGCTATTTCTAGTAGTCTGCAAGAACGGATGGCCAGACTTGCAGAAGAGGCGCAGCCATATGAAATAGAGCTCTCTACAGATAGAGGGTGGCAGTTTAAGAACGGACAAGGCGAAAGCATAGTTAGCCCAACTTTACGAAAAGGTAAGAAACAAATAATAGCAGATGTTTCTTACCGTTTTTATTTCGGGACAGAAGTGATAGCCGGCCAAAGTTACAAGGTCGTGGCTGCTAAACTGTCAGATACTCAGGTTTTAACGGTGGCAGCCTACATCAAAAATACTGAGGTAGCTCGGACTCAATTAACCTTCGTCAACATTAACGATGGTCGCAACGGTCGGGATGGAGCTAAGGGGGATAAAGGTGAAACTGGAGCAAAGGGAGATAAGGGAGATAGAGGCGAAAAAGGTGACCGTGGTGACCGTGGTGAGCGCGGCTTGCAAGGCCTCCAAGGTTTACAGGGTGTCAAGGGCGACCAAGGTATTCCTGGACCAAAAGGAGCTGACGGTAGAACTCAATACACTCACTTAGCCTATGCTGATACTGTCTCGGGTAGTGGTTTTAGTCAGACCGACGCAGACAAGGCCTATATAGGGGTCTATGTTGATTTTAACTCAACTGACAGCGTCAATCCTGCTGATTATCGCTGGACGAGATGGAGAGGTTCAGATGGCTTAAACGGTAAGGACGGTCCTCAAGGTATTCCAGGTAAGCCAGGGGCAGACGGTAGAACACCATACTTTCACCGTGCTTGGGCAAACTCAGCTGATGGTCGCGACGGTTTTAGCACCTCAGACAGCACCAACAAACGCTACCTAGGGACGCTGACAGACTTTACTGAGGCAGATAGCCAAGACCACACTAGGTACAAGTGGACAGCTCTTTTTGACAATGTCGAGGTTGGCGGTCGGAACTTGTTAAAAGGCTCGAAAGGCCCGTTTAAGCCAAACAGAAACCCTTCGAATTTTGATAATAATGTACTTTATCACAACGAGACATCTATCTACATGGTTAATGGACAAAGATATCGAATATCTGCTAAAACTGATGGAACCTTTACCTCTCATCATGACGGATTTAAAGAGTCAGATAATGTTGTTCTTTGGATCATGGATAAAGCTGTAACAAACTACCAAATCGTGTCAGATGCCAAAACTGGCACAACTGGCACAGAATTTGTTTGGAGCCGTCCGACTGGAACCTACCATCTGCGAGTCAATACCTATCGAAAAGACCCTCAAAAGCTTAAAAGCGTTTGGGAGGTTAAGGTAGAGCAAGGGACTGTCAAAACAGATTGGTCGCCAGCTCCAGAGGATGTGCAAGCTGATATTGACTCCAAGGCAGACCAAATCCTGACACAGGAACAGCTTAACGCCCTCAATGAGAAAGCAGGAATTATCCAAGCTGAGCTTGAAGCTAAAGCTAGTGTTGCTACATTGGATAACTGGCTTAAAGCATATCAAGACTATGTCAAAGCCAATGATAAGGCTAAAGCTCAGGCAGAAAAAGACCTAGTCTCTGCTACTCAACGTGTCTCAACTATCGCTAAAAACCTTGGAGAACTCTCTGACCGCTGGAATTTCATTGATACTTATATGAGCTCGTCGAATGATGGACTGGTAATCGGTAAGAATGATGGCAGCTCTAGCATGATGTTTAATCCCAACGGGCGTATCTCAATGTTTTCGGCAGGGGTGGAGGTTATGTATATTTCTCAAGGGGTCATCCACATTGAAAATGGTATTTTCTCTAAGACAATCCAGATTGGACGGTTTAGAGAAGAACAATACCATCTCAACCCAGATATGAATGTTATTAGATACGTAGGAGGTGCTTAATGGCTGAATTTTGGTCAAATAATGATAGAGGTTACCGTATTCGTTTATGGGTTGACCAAGTATCACAAAATATACCAGGGAATAGTAGCCAAGTTAGGGTTAGACTTGCATTACTCAATACAACTACAACATTTACTGATTATAATTGCTTGGCTTGGGTTGACTTGAACGGACAGCGCTTGAACTGGTCGGGCAGACCGTCTGTGTTGTCTTATAATCAAACTGTGTGGCTCATTGACCAGACTATCACGGTTGGGCACAATGCAGACGGTAGCAAGGCCTTTGGCTTGTCTGCTAGCTTTAGTGGCAGTGGAGGTTGGTCTCCTGGTACTTTGAGTATCAGCGGTACTTCATTCACGCTGACTACTATTCCAAGGTCTAGCTCGGTTAGCATTGGTTCAGGCACTATTGGTAGTCCAGTAACGATCAACATCGATCGTCAAAGTTCTAGTTTCAAGCATACTGTCCGCTATTTTTGGGGCAGTAAGACAGGGACTATTGCAAGCAATGTGGATACCTCTACATCCTGGACTATCCCTCTTAATTTTGCTGATGACATCCCCAACGCCACAAGTGGTACAGGAACACTAATAATAGAGACGTACGGCGACGGAAAGAAAATCGGCGAGAAATCAACGACTTTCACCGCGACTGTTTCAGACGATGTTAAACCTAAATTAACCGGCTTCACTTTAACAGATGGCAACACCGCGGCCGGCAACGTAGTTCCGGGAGAACAGGCTTTTATCTCTGTCCTGTCTAACATTAAAGTCAATTTTGGGCAAGCTACAGGAGCGTATGGCTCAACCATTACAGGGTATTACGCCGAGGTTGTTGGCAAGAATCAAACGACCAATCAAAACGGTGGTTCTTTGGGAATCATGAACTATTCAGGGAATGTGACTATTAGAGCGCGAGTGATTGATAGTCGAGGAAGAACCAGTAATACAATTGACAAAACAGTAAACATCTTAGAGTATTTCTCACCCATCTTAAAATTTGATGTCGCTAGGTCGGGGTCTGAATCCAGCACATTAACGATCACGCGCACCGCGAAGGTAGCAGCGTTGACTGTTAATGGCATCCAAAAAAACTTGATGAGACTGACCTTTAAAGTTGCGCCTGCAGGAACTACAGCTTATAGAGTTGATAGCGGCCCAGCTTCCGGTTCTTGGACAACTGTATCTGGTTTTGTTAATTCAAGTGCAATTCTCCAAGAAAAATATGTAGCTAACAAATCATGGGTAATTGTCGGCACCTTAGAAGATAGATTTACGCAAACGGAATTTAGCGCAATTGTCGGAACGGAGACAGTTGTATTTTCCTACGATAGAAACGGGGTCGGAGTTAATAAAATACGCGAACGCGGGGCGTTTGATGTCAAAGGGAATGTATACATCGACGGTTTTTTGAGGTCTTGCACCGAATGGGCTGGAAATGTTAGCGTTAATGACCTTTTAGAGGGAGGAGCGGCGTGGACGAATAAAGACACGCCAGACAGCGGTTGGGGAATTTTGGAGACTTTCAGAATATCTAACTTATCTACCAAAGAAGCTAACCAGCGTTTTACGTCTTATGGTGGACATAAAGTTTGGTACCGTCACAGAGATTATCGGTCCGGCAATTGGACGCCGTGGGTTGTAGAAGGAATTGATAACTTCTATCCTGTCGGCTCAATTTATCAAAGCACTTCTTCCGCTAACCCCGCGACATTTATGGGGGGCGCTTGGGAACGATTTGGCAACGGCAAAGTGCTTGTCGGTGTGGATGAAACCGACGGCGACTTTAACTCCAGCTCTAAAACCGGAGGAAGTAAGAAACATAGCCACAGCGACGGGAGTTATGAGGCTGCCATTGGCCCGGTGGGCAGCGATGTTGCCAGTCTCGGATTTAAACATGGGAATCAAAATGTGACAGGGAAAGAAAAACCGACTTACAGAGTACAAGGAACAACCGGCAATGCCGATGCGACTTTCAATCATTTTACTGATATTGTTGGGACATCAGGGGAAGCCAGTACTTTACAGCCGTACATAGCTGTTTATAGGTGGCGCCGTATAGCGTAAAATTTTAAAAGGAGAAAATATGAAGTTAGAGTTTTTAAGCAAATCCGTTGACTATGTCAGCGGCGAGCCTTACAAAACACGGGTAGTCCTCGGAAATTCAGAGGGTGCAATTTATCCTGTGTTTTTTGATCCAGATTTTATAAATAAAGAGAGTGGCGAGCTGTTTAAATTGGCTTTAGACCAAATTTACTTTGTAAATTTCCCGGACAAGGCAGAAAGAGATAAATTTAATCAGATCGACGAACAGCTTGAAAAAAATAAAAAGGCTGGAGAAGCCAATAAGCAAAAAGTGGAAGATGTAGCAATTTTGGCAGATGTCTTAATTTCACTTGCTATCACGCGCGATGGCGGAATGGAACAGAATGCCTATACGAAGGTTGCTGCAATTATCAAGCCATTAGAAAAAGAAAAGCGGTACACGAACGGAGATATAGTTGCTATGCCTTATCCGTTCGGGACAAATTCAAAATGGCCAAAAGATACAGCAACAATTTTTAAATTTACTACTCGCGAAGGTGATGGCTACACTTACAGGGGACAAAATGTCGAAGAAATGTTACAAACAGGCATTTTAAGCATCATCATGCCTAAATTAGGATAGAAGGTGGCAAAATGTGAATTCGATGGATTTATTAGATAAGATCACAACGGTCTTAGTCGTGATTATCCCTAGCTATTTTAGCTACAGGAGTAATCAAAACAGTAAGGAAACCGACAAGCGAATAGAAGCTTTAGCCGAGGATTTGGGCGACCTGAAAGAGTCCGTGACAAACATCCAAAATATTGGGAACAGAAACAATCAGGATCTAAACCTGATCCAAAAAGGCTTGCAACGCTTGCAACGTTTTCGATTGCAGGAAAACCTAAAAAAAGCCTTGAGGCGTGGCCAGACTACACAGCATGAGCTAGAGGAGCTGTCCCGTCTTTACGAGAGCTATGTTGAGCTTGGCGGCAATGGTGCCATCAAGCTTTTGT
>NZ_CALHWC010000164.1 GCF_938036805.1 uncultured Streptococcus sp. | reverse complement strand
CTGAGCTTGATAGCCTTGACCACATCCTGCAAATCACTATGCATGAGCACTACATCTGCCGACTCGATAGCTACATCGGCGCCTGAGCCGATGGCAATTCCTACATCTGCCTGAACCAGGGCTGGCGCATCATTGATACCGTCCCCTACCATGGCTAGTTTTTTCCCGGCTTCCTGTAAGTTCTTGATAGCAGTGGCCTTACCATCTGGTAATACTCCTGCGATAACTTTTTGGATTCCAGCTTTCTGGGCAATAGCTTTCGCTGTCTCTTCACGATCCCCTGTCAGCATGATAACTTCTAGTCCCATAGACTGGAGCTCCTGCACCGCCTTCAGACTGCTAGACTTGATCTCATCGGCTACCGCTAAAATACCTGCTAGCTGTCCATCTATTGCGACAAACATAGCTGTCTTCCCTTCTTGGGATAGCTCCAACAACTGTTCTTGAAAGGCACTGCTGTCAATGTGCTTTTCTTTCATTAATGACTCATTTCCCACCAGAAGATGTCTGCCCTCAACCTGAGCAGCCAATCCTCGTCCAACTATGGCCTCAAAATGACTGACAGGCAGTAAGTCAAGTCCCTCCTCTTTAGCAGCTTCTAAGATAGCCTGAGCCAAAGGATGTTCAGAATGCTGCTCAGCACTGGCGATTAGCCGCAACAAGTCAGAGCGATTAAAATCACTCAAAGGCAATAAATCCGTCAGGCTGGGCTTTCCAACCGTAATCGTCCCAGTCTTATCAAGAACAATAGTATCCAGCTGATAAGCCGCTTCCAAAGCTTGACCAGACTTAATCAGAATGCCATTTTCAGCTCCTTTACCAGTCCCGACCATGATGGCTGTCGGAGTGGCTAACCCCAGCGCACAAGGGCAGGCAATGACCAGAACTGCGATAAAGATTGACAGTGAAAAGCTAAGACTCTCACCAGCCAGAAAATACCAGCCCAGCGTGGACAAAGTAGCCAAGCCTAGCACGATTGGGACAAAATAGAGTGAAATCTTATCGGCCAAAGCCGCTATCGGAGCCTTAGACCCCTGCGCTTCCTCCACCAATCTAACAATCTGAGCTAAGGTCGTATCTGAACCCACCCTAGTTGCTTGGTAGTCAATACTACCATTTTGATTGATTGTGGCACTGGTAATAGTGTCACCGACCTTCTTTTCAATCGGGACACTTTCACCTGTCATCATGGACTCATCCACAAAGGTCTGCCCCTCCGTCACAAGGCCGTCTACAGGCATACGCTCTCCTGGCTTGATACGGATAATATCTCCAACTCGGATATCCTCTGTATCAATGGTCACAGCCTCTCCATAGCGAATCACTGTCGCCTGACTAGGCACTAGCTCAAGTAGAGACTGAATCGCCTGAGACGTTCTCCCCTTGGCTGAACTTTCCAGATATTTGCCTAGAAGAACCAAGGCAATAATCACTGCAACAGACTCAAAATAAAGCTGATGGACAAAGGGATGATGACCAAGAAAAACTTGACTAACCGAGTAGAGACTGTAGAGAAACGCTGCACTAGTCCCTACCGCAATCAAACTATCCATATTAGGATGTCGCTTGATCAGATTGCGAAATCCTCTCTGATAGAAGCCGCGCCCAATCCACACAGCAGGCAGAGTCAAAAGCAGTTGTGAAAGAACGAAGACCAAGGGATGCACCATATGGTCCAAGAAGCTAGGCAAGGGAAGACCAATCATACTTCCCATAGAGATATAAAGCAAGGGCAGAGCTGTAATAAAAAGAATTAGTAATTGTTGTTTCTTTTTTTGCAATTTCTGCGCTTTCATTGCAGCTTCTTCGCTCACATCGGACGGCCTAGCTTTTCCTTTTTCTTCTGCCTGATAACCAGCCTCAGCTACAGCATCCAGCACTTGCTGGCTGTCAAATCCTGCCTTAGGCAGCAAACTGAGACGTTCTGTCGCCAGATTAACACTGACGTCCTCGACCGTTTCTAAGTCCTTGATCGCCATCTCCACCGTCATAGCACAGGCAGCACAGGTCATGCCTGAGAGTTTGTATTCTTTCTTCTCGCTCATCAATGCGTCTCCTTTCCGTACCCGCAACGACACTGGCCTTGCGGACAGTCACATTTGATTTCCAATGGTGCCGAAGCTCTTTTCTTATCAATGACCTGACTGAGTCGCTCCAAGTCTCCTTGGCTGAACTGACTTCTCTCAATCATTGAAATCAAAAGATCACCATGTTTAGTGTTACAGATATTATCAAAAAGCGCCTGCCAAGTACTTTCCAGATGATCCGCTTCTAAAATCCGAGCATCGTAGTAAAACTTGCCCTCAATTTTTTCCATGGCAATAAATTCTTTTGTCTTTAGACGATTCAAAAGGGTCTTAATGGTTGCTGGCTTCCAAGAAAAGTCAGCTTCCAAACGCTCTATAATCTCTGTACTGCGACTGTGTGGATAGGCCCACAGCACACGCATCACTTGCCATTCTGCTTGGCTCATATTTTGCTGTTCCATTGTCTAACACTTCCTCGTTGTTTACATTTGTAATTCAATTCTTTATTAGTTTACATCTGTAATCGAAATTTGTCAAGCAATTTTATCATCATTTTCCGATATACAAAAAAGAAGGCGGGATAGTCCCGTCTTCTTTCTTTACTCACATTAGTGCGCCAACATCTCTTGGGCAATTTCTTGACCTGTCAATTTACTTGGATAGTAGGTTGGCCAATTTTCCAGCTGGTCAAAGAGTGCTTCTTGGCTTTCACCGCCATAGAAGATGTGGAAATGAGCTGCCTTGGTCGGTGCAATGTTATGATCACTAAATTGAACATACTTGTACTGGCCTGCATCCGCGTCTGTCGCTTCAAACATAAAGCGTACCCCTCGATTTCCCTTAGAGTAGGTCAGAGTGTGCTTACCAACGTATTTATACGTATATTTCTTGGATTTTCCATCTACTACAAATTCCATAGTCTTGTCTGTGATATTGATATTGGAAACATCTGTCTTGTAGCCTTTGTCATAGTAGTCCTTGTATTCAGCTGCCGTCATTTTCCCAGTCAGCTTAGCCTTGTAGTCAAAGACTTGGTCCAAGGTCCCGTCTTTCAGATAAGGGTAAACAGACTGCCACTCGCCAGCATAGTCAGACAAGGTCCGATCCTTGACAGCACTGTCTTCAAAGTAGCCGTTTTGGACTGTCTTATCGTCTTCTTCTTTCTCGGCAGCGATCTCTGCTCCCTCTTGGTCAGTCGTTTTCTTGAGAGCCTTGAGATTGGCCTGCATGATAGAAATATAGTCTGCTCCGTCCTTGGTCTGCTTTTCTGTCAAGCTTTCCAGGGGATTCAAGACATCAAGCTCTACTCCAGTTTCCTTAGCCAATGTAGAAGCTAATGCCTGAGAAGCATTTTCTTCAAAGTAGATATACTTGATTTTATTCTTCTTGATGTACTCGGTCAATTCAGCTAAGCGTGAAGCGGATGGTTCACTGTCTGGTGAAAGTCCAGAAATTGGCACCTGCTTCAAGCCATAGTCCAATGCCAGATAGTTAAAGGCAGCGTGCTGAGTGACAAAGCTCTTTTGCTTGGCATTGGCTAAACCATCTTCAAACTCCTTATCCAAAGCTTCCAGCTTCTTGATATAAGCCGCTGCGTTTTTCTCAAAAGTAGCTTTCTTGTCAGGATAGGCCTTGCTCAGACTATCACGGATGTGTTCCACCATTTTAATAGCCCGCTTCGGAGACAACCAAACGTGGGGGTCATACTCATGATGATGCCCCTCTTCACCATGGTCGTGGTCTTCTTCCTCTTCACCACCAGGCAACAGAAGCATATTTCCAGTCGCCTTGATAACCTTTTCTTCCTTATTTTTCAAGGTTTTTAGCAAATCCGGAACCCAAGTCTCCATATTTTCATTTTCATAGACAAAGGCATCTGCATCCTGAATCGTAGCAACTGCCTTAGCTGAAGGTTCATAATCATGCGGTTCTGTACCAGCCCCGATTAGAAGTTCTACACTGGCCTCATCTCCAGCCACTTGCTTGGTAAACTCATAAACAGGATAAAAAGTCGTGACAATATTGAGCTTGCCATCTGCATTTTTTTGATTGGAACAAGCTACTAAGAAAATACTCAGTAAACCTGCTAATAGTAGACTAATTTTTTTCATTTTCTGCTCCTATTTCATAAATTTTTTGACCAGATTGACCAGCAAAAACAAACTGACGAAGATAATCGTAATGCTGGCGCTTGCTGGTGTCTCTGCATAGTAAGAAATATAAAGTCCAGCAATCATACCAAAGAAGCCGATGGCATTTGCCAGCAAAATAACCGACTTGAAATTTTTCCCAATCCGCAGGGCAATACTGGCCGGCAGGACCATAATGGTCGATACCAGTAAAGCTCCCGCAGCTGGAATCATGAGAGCAATGGCAACACCCGTCACGATATTAAAGAGAATGGACATAGTCCGCACAGGCAGCCCATCCACAAAGGCCGTATCCTCATCAAAAGTCAAGATGTACATAGGCCGAATGAAGAGGAAGGTCAAGACAAGCACCACAGCAGCAATGACAAAGAGAGAAATCACCTGCTCCCTACTGATAGTCACAAT
>NZ_CALHWC010000163.1 GCF_938036805.1 uncultured Streptococcus sp. | reverse complement strand
CTCGTCTTTTACAAGATAAAGGTTCTCCACGAATCTCCTTTCTTTCGAACAATAGGCTCAGTAAGCAAAAGAACCACATCCGACAGTCCTAGGCTATGCGACCTAGGGGCGTCAAGACGCGGTTCCACCCTAATTTATTACTTCATTACGTTTAAAAATGTTAACCGAAAGCGCCATCCGCACTGCTTCCCTATCTGGCTCCCACCAACCCAGACTCGCTAAAAAGTAGACAATGAGAATTCTTTCTAAAAACGATTATAGCAGAAAATAGATAATTTGTAAAATACTTCTTGGACCTCAGCTATAAATTCCTCCTATATAAATTCACTTTCTAATCAATCTAGCAGATAAACATTTTCATAGAAATTTTCATCTACTTTCATATATTAACCTAGTTACATTGATGATCTAATCTTCATCTAATTATTTAGTGAGAAGAAAAGATTAAAAAAGACTGATATAACAGCGTTTTTCACTAGAAACGGAATTTGAAAATAATTGTCGACTCGATTCAGGTACTTGCATTTTTCATGAAAACGTTTTATAATAATAGTTAGCCTTAAAGTTTTCTTAAACTTAAGTCAAACATTTTATAAGGAGGAAAAACAATAATGAGTATTGGAATCATTATTGCCAGCCACGGTGAATTTGCTGCCGGCATTCATCAGTCAGGTTCTATGATTTTTGGTGAGCAAGAAAAAGTTCAAGTTGTAACTTTCATGCCAAACGAAGGTCCTGATGATCTGTATGCAAAATTCAATGACGCTGTGGCTTCGTTTGATGCGAACGATGAGGTATTGGTCTTGGCTGACCTTTGGAGCGGGTCTCCATTTAACCAAGCTAGCCGTGTCATGGGTGAAAATCCAGACCGTAAGTTCGCTATTATTACAGGTTTGAACCTGCCTATGCTAATTCAAGCCTACACAGAGCGCATGATGGATGCAAACGCTGGCGTAGATGCTGTCGTTGCAAATATCATCAAGGAAGCTAAGGAAGGCGTCAAAGCTCTGCCTGAAGAGCTGAATCCAGTCCTAGAAAGCGCTGCTCCTGCTGCTGCACCAGTTGCTCAATCAGCTATCCCAGAAGGAACTGTTATCGGAGACGGCAAGCTCAAAATCAACCTTGCTCGTATCGATACTCGTTTGTTGCACGGACAAGTTGCAACAGCTTGGACTCCAGATTCAAAAGCAGACCGTATCATCGTTGCTTCTGACTCTGTAGCTAAGGATGAACTTCGTAAAGAGCTCATCAAACAAGCTGCACCTGGTAATGTTAAAGCAAACGTTGTTCCAATTGATAAGCTGATTGCTGTTTCAAAAGATCCACGCTTTGGTAATACGCACGCTCTTATCTTATTTGAAACTCCGCAAGATGCCCTACGCGCTATCGAAGGCGGTGTGCCAATCAAGACTCTCAACGTCGGCTCAATGGCTCACTCAACTGGTAAGACAATGGTCAACAACGTTCTGTCAATGGACAAGGACGACGTGGCAACTTACGAAAAATTGCGTGATCTCGGAGTTGAATTCGACGTACGTAAAGTACCAAATGATTCTAAGAAAGATTTGTTTGACTTAATTAACAAAGCCAACGTTCAATAATCTTAAACGTTTCGCTCTCATATTATTATGAAAGGATTTAAAACATGTCTATTATTTCTATGGTTTTAGTAGTCTTTGTTGCCTTCCTAGCTGGTCTTGAAGGTATCTTGGACCAATTCCAATTCCACCAACCATTGGTTGCATGTACCTTGATCGGTCTTGTAACTGGTAACTTAACTGCTGGTGTTATCCTTGGCGGATCTCTTCAAATGATCGCTCTTGGTTGGGCTAACATCGGTGCTGCCGTTGCTCCTGACGCCGCCTTGGCTTCAGTTGCTGCTGCTATCATCATGGTTCAAGGTGGAGACTTCACTGACAAAGGTATCACAGTTGCAACTACAATCGCGATTCCTCTTGCCGTAGCCGGTCTCTTCCTTACTATGATCGTGCGTACTATCTCTGTTGCCTTGGTTCACGCTGCAGACTCTGCTGCTAAAAAAGGTGATTTTGCTAGCGTTGAACGCGCGCACTTTGTAGCTCTCCTTCTTCAAGGACTTCGTATCGCTATTCCTGCAGCCCTTCTTCTTGCTATCCCTGCAGAAGCAGTGCAAAAATTGCTTGCTATGATGCCTGATTGGTTGGCAGGCGGTATGGCTGTCGGTGGGGGAATGGTTGTTGCCGTTGGTTACGCTATGGTTATCAACATGATGGCAACTCGCGAAGTATGGCCATTCTTTGCTATCGGTTTTGCTCTTGCTGCTGTTAGCCAATTGACTTTGATTGCCCTCGGTGCTATCGGTGTAGCAATCGCCCTTATCTACCTCAACCTTTCTAAGAAAGGCGGAAACGGTGGTGGCGGTTCTGCTACATCTAACGACCCAATCGGCGACATCCTAGAAGATTACTAAGAAAGGAGATACACTATCATGACAGAATTAAATACTGTAAAGCCTGATGAGTCAGGAAAATTGACTCTTTCAAAGGCAGACCGTCAAAAAGTTTGGTGGCGTTCTACTTTCTTGCAAGGTTCTTGGAACTATGAACGTATGCAAAACTTGGGTTGGGCTTATTCTTTAATTCCAGCTCTCAAGAAACTTTACACTAAAAAAGAAGATCAAGCTGCTGCTCTTGAGCGTCACTTGGAATTCTTCAATACTCACCCATACGTTGCTGCTCCAATCATTGGTGTAACACTCGCCCTTGAAGAAGAAAAAGCAAACGGTGCAGAAATTGACGATGCAGCTATCCAAGGTGTTAAAATCGGTATGATGGGACCTTTGGCTGGTATCGGTGACCCTGTCTTCTGGTTCACAGTTCGTCCGATCCTTGGAGCACTCGGTGCATCTCTTGCTCTGTCAGGAAATATCATCGGCCCACTCCTCTTCTTCGTTCTTTGGAATGCAATCCGTATGGCCTTCTTGTGGTACACTCAAGAATTGGGTTACAAGGCTGGTTCTGAAATCACTAAAGACATGTCTGGTGGTATCCTTCAAGACATCACTAAAGGTGCTTCAATCCTTGGTATGTTTATCTTGGCTGTTTTGGTAGCACGCTGGGTAAACGTTAGCTTTGCGCTTCAATTGCCATCTACAAAACTCTCTGAGGGAGCTTACATCAACTTCCCTAAAGGTGCTGTAACTGGCGAGCAACTTCAAAAAATCTTGGGTGATGTTGCAGGCGGATTGAGCTTGACTCCTGAAAAGACAAACACCCTTCAAGGACAAATTAACTCTTTGATTCCTGGTTTGATGGGACTTCTCCTTACCTTCCTCTGCATGTGGTTGCTTAAGAAGAAAGTCTCACCAATCACAATCATCATCGGACTTTTCGTTGTTGGTATCGTTGCTCGCCTTATTGGTTTGATGTAATTAAAAAGAAGGTTTCGGCCTTCTTTTTATTATGGTATAATAGCTATAGTATTTAAAAGGGAGATGTTCTATGGCGCAATCGCAAAATAAATCGATTGAATTTCAAACGACAGGAGTTTCCTATCTGGGTTTGGGTGGCAAGATTGGGAAGTTTTTGGTCGGTGATGTCGCACTGGAATTCTACGCTGACGCCAATGTAGAAGACTATATCCAGCTGCCTTGGTCTAGCATCCAGCAAATCGGTGCCAATGTCTCTGGGAAAAATGTCAGCCGCCATTTCGAAGTTTTTACAGACAAGGGCAAGTTTCTCTTTGCATCTAAGGACACTGGAAAGATTCTCAAAATTGCACGGCAACATATCGGGAATGAGAAAGTTATCAAATTGCCTACCTTGATCCAAACAATTGGCCAATTCTTTAAAAATCTATTTGCAAAAAAGTAGAAAATCCTGTATAATCTAGGAAACGGATAAGTAAGACTATCGCTTCTTTCAGAAAGTCTGCGGGTGCTGCGAGCAGATAGGAGTCTAGTGTGAAATTCTACCGTTGCAATACAACTACATACATAATCAAGTGCACACCTGTGAAGTTGGATGGAACCGCGGCCTAGCCGCTCCAACAGTTTCCTCGGTGTGCTTTTATTTTTGGAGGTCTTATGTTAGATTTAAAACGTATTCGGACAGACTTTGATACTGTCGCAGAGAAATTAGCTACCCGTGGCGTAGCAGCTGATGTGCTCAATCAAATGAAGGAAATCGATGAGCAACGACGTGATTTGTTGGTGAAAGTCGAAAATCTCAAAGCAGAACGCAACACTGTTTCTGCAGAGATTGCCCAAGCCAAGCGCAACAAAGAAAATGCAGATGACAAGATTGCAGCCATGCAAAAACTATCTGCCCAAGTCAAGGACTTGGATGCCACTTTGGCTGATTTGGATGCTAAACTGACTGAATTCACTACAACCCTGCCGAACATTCCGCACGATAGCGTGCCAGTCGGGGCAGACGAGGATGACAATGTAGAAGTCCGCCGCTGGGGTACACCTCGCCAATTTGACTTTGAAGCTAAGGCTCACTGGGATCTAGGTGAAGACTTGGATATCCTGGACTGGGAGCGTGGTGCAAAAGTCACTGGAGCCCGCTTCCTCTTCTACAAGGGCTTGGGAGCTAGACTAGAGCGCGCTATCTACAACTTCATGCTGGATGAGCATGGCAAAGAAGGCTATACAGAAGTCATCACTCCCTATATGGTCAACCATGACTCTATGTTTGGTACTGGACAATATCCTAAGTTCAAAGAAGATACCTTTGAGCTAAGCGATACCAACTTCGTGCTCATTCCAACTGCTGAAGTTCCACTGACCAACTACTATCGCGATGAAATTCTAGATGGCAAAGACTTGCCAATCTACTTCACAGCTATGAGCCCATCTTTCCGCTCTGAAGCTGGTTCTGCTGGTCGTGACACGCGCGGTCTGATTCGTCTGCACCAATTCCACAAAGTCGAAATGGTAAAATTTGCCAAGCCAGAAGAATCTTATGAAGAGCTGGAAAAGATGACTGCCAATGCAGAAAACATCCTGCAAAAGCTCAATCTACCTTACCGTGTCGTTGCTCTTTCTACTGGTGACATGGGCTTCTCTGCTGCTAAAACCTACGACTTGGAAGTTTGGATTCCTGCTCAGAACACTTACCGTGAAATCTCTAGTTGCTCTAACACAGAAGATTTCCAGGCTCGTCGAGCCCAAATCCGCTACCGTGACGAAGCAGATGGCAAGGTCAAACTCCTCCACACTCTCAACGGGTCTGGACTGGCTGTCGGACGCACAGTCGCTGCTATCTTGGAAAATTACCAAAATGAAGATGGTTCTGTGACCATTCCTGAAGTCCTACGTCCTTACATGGGCGGCTTGGAAGTCATCGCACCAAAATAAGCAATGAAAGGTCCGAAACAAATCGGACCTTTTCTTATTCTACTTGAGGAGAAATCCAACAGTTCAAAAAAATAAACGAAATATAGGATTTTCTACTTTAAAAGAGAGTGGGACAGAAATCGGTCATTCGTTAGAATTCGATTTCGTCGTCCCACCTCCGCACAGTTGAGTAGGGCTGTAAAAGCTGATGAAATCAGCCTAGTAGAGCCCACTCAACCACTGCGTCTTGCTCGACAATCCAAAGACAATTGAGAGGCTAGGACTTTTGTCCCAGCCTCTTTTCTTTTACTTAACGTGACTTACTAACTCTTCTTGAGCTTTTTTATTTGATTCTTCTTTTTCTTTTTCCCATTTTTTCAAAGCCTTTTGATAATCAGCTACTGTCAGAACCTTATCTTGAAGCTCCATTCCCTTAAATACATAGCTATCACCCTTGATACCTACATAAGAGTAGGCTTTGGTAAATGGTACGACCTTTTGAACCGTTGGTGAAGCACCTGCAGAAATAGACGGGATCACAATAGAACTATCTGTTAACCAAGCCTGCGCTGCTGCATACTTCGTATAGCGAGCATTGGTATCTTGCTTTTCTGCATCTGCCTGATCCAAAAGCGCTTTGTAGTCCGTTAAACCAACCTTGGAAGCAAGGTCTTGGTTTTGGCCTTTTGTCAGACCAATATTGTCCAAGATATCCCCTGTCTCTGGGTTAAAGATATTCAGATAAGTCACTGGGTCTTGGTAGTCTGCTGACCAACCAGACATATTGAGGTCATAGTCCTTTTGGGCAGCTGTTTCTGCGAAGTAAGTAGAGTTATCAAAATCGTCTGATGACATTTGGTGCACGTCAATCACAACGTTTTCTTGGCCTAGAGCTGCCTCAACAGATTGTTTGAAAGAGTTGGTCCGTTGTACCATGATTTTATCAGTTTGGTCAACTGGTACATCTAGATGAATTGGGAATTCAACTCCCTGCGCTTGTAAAGCTTCTTTTGCTTTAGCAAATTCTGCCTTGGCCTTATCTGGGTTGTAAATGCTGTCTTGGGCATCAGCTAATTTGACACCTTGCCATTCATCCCCATAAGAAGCCAACTGTGATTCAACGACATCTGAGAAGTCCTTGCCATCTACTTGCACAAAACTAGGAGGGACAAGCAAGCTTCTGATGATCTTCGTTGCTCCTTCATTACCATTCATCTGGGCACCAAAGGATTTACGGTCAAAAGCAAAGTTGATTGCTTGGCGGAAGTCTTTATTTTGAATCGCTTCTTTGCTGGCAGCTTTTTGGGCATCTGTCTTAGAAGTGTGGCTATAAGCCTGACGATTCAAGTTAAAGGCATAGAAATAGCTAGTTGAGTTTTGTGGAGTAAAGATGATGTTGTCTTTGTATTTCTTTTCTACTGATGCATAGTTTGAGCTAGTCGGATAGAGACGAGCTTGTGTGTAAGCACCATCAGTAAAGTTACGGATCAACGACTCTTGGTCAGAACCATCGTAGTAAGTCAACTTGACATCTTCGATCTTCACATTGTCCTTGTCCCAATAGTTTTGGTTTTTAGAATATTCGATAACAGACTTAGAAGTAAATGACTTTAATACATATGGACCATTGTAGAGAATACCGGAAGGTTTCACGGTACCAAAGTCCTTGCCTTCCTTCTTCAGAAATTCTTCGTTAATCGGGAAGAGAATGCCCATCGTTGTCTTAGAATTCCAGTAGCTTTCTGGTTGATTCAGAGTGTATTGGACTGTATAGTCGTCGATTGCCTTGACACCGACAGTAGAGAAATCATTGCTTTCTCCTTTGATATAAGCATCTAATCCCTTGATAGAGTTTTGCACGATTGGTAATGCTTCTGATTTTTCATCTGCAGCGTGCTTGAGCCCTGTTACAAAGTCTTGTGCCTTGACAGCAGCATATTCTTCACCTTCTGCTGTGTACCATTTAGCGTCCTTACGCAACTTATAAGTATAAGTCAGGCCATCTTTGGACACAGTCCAGTCTTCAGCCAATGAAGGGATAAGATTCCCATATTGATCATTTTCTAAAAGACCGTCGACCAAATTGGCAATAACGTCAGAAGTAGAGGAGCGATTGGAGTTTACATAATCCAATGTATCTGGATCTGTATTATAGACATAAGAATATGTCTTTGCCGAGCTGGCGCTTGACTTGCCACAAGCAGCTAAGAATAGCGCTGATGCTGCAACCAAACCAGTAATAGCCAACCATTTAGATTTTTTCATAAGCAAATCTCCTTCTTTAGATTATGTATTATTATACATCATTTCCAGACAAAAACAAGTCTTATTTAAGAAAATTTTAAAATTCTATACATTTTTCTTATTTTTATTGAAACAAAGTATAGGAAAATTTTTATGCATTTTCATATATTTTCATAAACATGCAGAAAATCTTATAAATAAAAATTTGTTCAATATTTTACAAGGATTCTTGAATAGGATTATCAAAAATATCGGCTTTTTTATGTTACAATAGATTTATTACTAATCTAGGGGAAAGAAATGAAAAAACTTTTTGTATTCCTACTGCTATTCTTTGGTCTGATTGCCAAGCCCGTTCTGGCGGATGACTATGAAATTGCCGCTAAAAGCGCTATTGCTGTCGATGCAAACTCAGGGAAAATCCTCTATGAAAAGGAGGCTACAAGCCCACTAGAAGTCGGTGCTATTACTAACATTTTGACTACTTATCTGGTTTACGAGGCCATTGCCGAAGGCAAACTGAGCTTAGAAACTGAAGTTGATATTTCTGATTATGCTTATCATCTGACAGTAAATCCATCTATTGCAAATCTTCCTCTGGAAGCGCGACGCTACAAGGTAAAGGACTTGCTGAATGCTTCTCTTTTAGCAAGCGCCAACAGCGCCACCATTGCTCTGGCAGAACAAGTTGCTGGAAGTGAAGAAAATTTTGTCAAAATGATGAAAGCCAAACTCAAGGAATGGAATATTTCTGATGCAACCATTGTAAATGCTACTGGTACAGATATTCGTTTACTAGATGGTTCGCTAGAAACTACCAATACCGAAGGGGAGTCCGCAGAGAATTCTAAAAGCAAGAAAAAACAAGAGACTGTCAATAAGTTCAGTGCTTATGATATAGCCGTGATTGCTTCACATCTGATTGATGACTACCCAGAAGTACTTGGCATCACTTCCAAATCTCATGTAAATTTTGCAGGAATCCAACTAGAAAATCCCAACTTAATGTTGGAAGGTTCTCCTAGTTTTCGGACAGGAGTGAAGGGTTTGAAGACAGGAGGATCTGAGCAGAATGGTGTTTCATTTGTCGGTGTGACAAGTGAAAAAGGGATGCGATTGATCACAGTCGTTTTAGGGGTCGCACAGGAAGATAACGACCCTAATACCCGTTTTGGCGTTACATCTAGCCTAATGACCTACGTTACGCAAAATTTTTCTCCGACGGTCTTGGTCAAAAAAGGCGAACGATATAATAACTCACAAGTAGCCATTAGAGACAGCCAAGAGGATAAGGTCGCTGCAGTTGCTAGTGAGGACCTGGTAATTCTAGAACGGATAGCCAATCAGGCTGAACATAAAGTCACCTTTACTCCAAGTCCACAGGAGCTGCAGGCACCCTTGAAAAAAGGTAGTGTAGTGGGTACCCTCACTTATACAGATTCTGAGCCAATCGGCCAGGGCTACATCGAAAACAAGAAAACTTCTATTTCTATGGTTACAGAAAAAAAGGTTGAAAAAGCTATCATTTTCAAAGTCTGGTGGAACGATTTTATCCGCTTCGTCAATGAGAAGTTATAAAAGAAATACCGCGAATCAATTGATTCGCGGTATTTCTATAGTTTGTAAACGTTTAACGTAATCAAAAAAAGTTCTTTGAGGGTTAACTAGCAATCGAGTATTCCGCTACTGTTTAACAGGTCCTCTAAATCTTTTAAACACTTTGCTTAAGCAAAGATTTATTCACAATTAAAAAGAGGTCAACGCCTCTTTTTATCCAACAGATCCTTCCATTTCATAGCTAATCAAGCGGTTCAGCTCAACAGCGTATTCCATAGGCAGTTCTTTGGTAAAAGGCTCGACAAAGCCCATGACAATCATTTCTGTTGCTTCGGATTCAGATAGGCCACGGCTCATGAGATAGTAGAGCTGCTCCTCTGAAATCTTAGAAACTTTAGCTTCATGCTCCAAAGCTACCTGTGAGTTGTGGATTTCATTAAATGGAATGGTGTCTGATGCAGACAAATCGTCCATGATAATGGTATCACATTCGATATGGCTGACAGATTTCTTAGAATTGCGAGCAAAGGTCACTTGGCCACGGTAGTCTACCTTACCTCCGCCCTTGGCAATGGACTTGGAAACAATAGATGAGCTAGTATGTGGCGCATTGTGAATCATCTTAGCCCCTGTATCCTGGTGCTGACCAGCATTGGCAAAGGCGATAGAAAGCATGGTTCCACGCGCCCCTTCTCCATCAAGGTAAACAGATGGGTACTTCATGGTTGTTTTGGCACCCAAATTTCCATCAATCCACTCAACCGTCGCATCTTTCATAGCCCGCGCTCGTTTGGTTACAAGGTTGTAGACATTATCTGACCAGTTTTGAATGGTCGTATAGCGCATATAGGCGCCGTCCAGGGCAAAGATTTCAACAATCGCTGCATGCAAGCTGTTACTTGAATAAGTAGGCGCTGTACATCCTTCTACGTAGTGGACACTTGCTCCTTCATCAACGATAATCAAGGTCCGTTCAAACTGACCGGAATTTTCATTGTTGATACGGAAGTAGGTTTGAAGTGGAATGTCTACCTTAACACCTTTTGGAACATAGATAAAGGTACCACCAGACCAAACTGCAGAGTTAAGGGCAGCCAACTTGTTGTCTGTCGGCGGAACCAACTTAGCAAAATACTGCTTGAAAAGCTCTGGGTATTCCTTAAGAGCTGAGTCGGTATCCGTAAAGACGATCCCAAGCTTTTGGAACTCTTCCTTCATATTGTGGTAGACCACTTCGGACTCATACTGGGCAGCTGCACCAGCAAGGTAAGCTCGCTCCGCTTCTGGGATCCCAATCCGCTCAAAGGTTTCCTTGATCTTCTCAGGCACTTCATCCCAGCTTCTAGCTGGCTTATCAGAGGCCTTTTGGTAATAAATCAAGTCATCAAAATTAATTTCTGACAAATCTGGACCCCAAGTCTGCATCGGCATTTTCTTGAAAACCTCGTAGGACTTAAGGCGGAAATCCAACATCCACTCTGGTTCACCCTTGGCTGCAGAGAGCTCGCGAATAACCGCTTCATTCAGCCCTTTCCCTGTTGAGAGAACAGGCTCAACATCGTCATGGAAACCAAACTTGTACTCACCAAGATCAATTGGTTTTGGTTCTACTCTTTCTTCTGACATAATTTCCTTTCACATTCTTACTTTTT
>NZ_CALHWC010000162.1 GCF_938036805.1 uncultured Streptococcus sp. | reverse complement strand
TATCCAGTGTTGAGGGGATTATTTCTCTTTGGATAGCCGGCGGAGCTCAAGAAGAGCCTGAAGAAATTACGCAAATGATCCTAACTACCTACAATTATGATTATTGGAAATCATAACCAGCACTCCACTTTTATAGATAAGAACTCAAAAAGGCGCAGATTCATCTGTGCCTTTTCTTAAAACATTTCTGGTGAGCAAATAGCTTTTTGGTGATGCCCACTTAGCTAAAGGCAACAAAATCCTGTCTATTTCACCATGTCTGGATCGTAATCATAAAATCCTGTATCAAGGAAACGATTCTTCGGATGCAATTTGTGAAGTAGCTCATCTAGCAAGAAAGCTTGGTCATGGCTAAATTCACCTTTTTCAATCAGATCTCTTGCCTGAACAAAGAGCTTAGCAATCTCAACAAAATTCTGACCAGGAGTATAGAGACCTTCCAATTTCCAATGAGTAAATCCATGGTCAACCAATTCTGTCAACTTGGTCATCAAGTCCAAGTCATTATTGGCGAAAATGTGAGTCCCATGCTTGTCCTCAAAGATTGAATAATGGCTCTGAGGATCGCTCGGTTCCGCAAGAAATAGATCTCTCTCTCTTGATTTCGCATCATCGATGTGTGTAAAGTTATAATAATTTTGCAAAAGCGGACGTTTAGAGTGGTGGATAACGCTCGCACCATAAACTAGGACTTCTGCTGGTATTTCAAGAATTTCCGGCATTTTAAAGAGTTCTGCCGATGGAATTTCCCGCGCCAAAACAGCTTCCGACACCCCAGCATTCTTGCCCCAAAAATTAATCTGACGGCTGCTAGTAACCATGGTTGAAGCATCATAAATCGTTTTTAACTTATAACCATCCCGCTGCAAGACGTAGAATACACCTGCATCCCCAACGGTGATATAGTCCACTTCAATCTCCTGAAGAAAATCCAAATAAGGCTTGATCTGGTCCATCATGTCCTGATGCATCAAAGCGTTGACGGCAACGGTCATTTCTTTTCCTGCCTGATGAACTATTTGTGAGATACGATTTAATTCGTCATAAGTGAAGTTATGTGGTAAACGAAGACCGTAGTTTTCCTCACCGACATAAATACGATCTACTCCTGCTTCCAATAAGGCTTGAACTTGTTCTATACTTTCAGCTGTTGCTGTAATAATTATTTTTTT
This sequence comes from uncultured Streptococcus sp., assembly GCF_938036805.1. GTDB lineage: Bacteria > Bacillota > Bacilli > Lactobacillales > Streptococcaceae > Streptococcus. The sequence goes on along the minus strand of NZ_CALHWC010000162.1, from coordinate 9,609 downwards.
CATATCATTATTATACCAAAAAATTAGGAATTATGATTTCTTAATTCGATTTTATTCGTTTTGTAACTATCTTGTAATATATCTAATCATAGAAACATGATAGAATGATAAGGTACTACTAGGAGAGAGACAATGGCTGTAAGAGATTTTAAACAGTTTGAATCAGCGCCCCTGCATGATTCGACAGAACAAACTAAGGAAATATCCTATCAAGAATACCTGCCCCAAGCAGAATCAGCATCACAATTACGTGAGCTATTTTTCTTTATAAATATCGCTTTATTCTGTATTTTGACAGTCTTTTTTAGCTTTATTTTTTTGTCTGCAAAAATGAGCACTTTTCTATCTTTCTCACTTGCTATTGTCCTAAGTCTTATGATTATTCAAGGATATCGCACTGTTCGAAGAAAGAGACATTAATTATCTACGAATTAAATCAAACGAGATCGAAAGATCTCGTTTTTCTTTTCTTTACCAAGCGTAATTTGGTTCCTGACAAGCACACATAGCTGCCAACAATTCTTCTGGAGTTAGCTTTTTCAGCCCTCCATAGACTGGATCCTGAACGGTGTAAGACGGATCAATGTAATAAACTGCAAGGACATTACTGCCGTCTGCTGATAATTCATAGCCCGTCCCCACAACATTGTGTTCACCCTTGTGGCCTGGGTAGATGGAGGCATTATCAATCGTATAGTAGAGCGGATAGCCATCATCAATATTCTTGCGCAGCCGCTCCTTAAAAAGACGCATATCTTCAGAATTTGGGGCACTACTAGTCACTGTAGCAAGATGATAGCCCGCTTGGCCTGCCGGCACTTCCGCATAACCAAATAAATATTGATTTAAGACACGGATTGCATTGACATTATGGGTGCCAAAGTTCTCATCAGTGCCCATCGCTCGTGCTAATTCTTCCTGACTAGCCTGAACACCCCTGTAAGCTAGAATCATACTGACAGAGGTCGGCGCGCAAGTATTCCAAGCTCGCTGGATCTGCATGGGAACTTCCAGGCGCTTTCTGATTGGAGAAGGCGCTTCTTTGCTAGAAGGGGGTGTCTCCTCCTCTCTGACCTTTTCACAGGTCTGACTAGAGCTTTCCGACTCCGCAGAAGTCGAACTCTGACTAGGGCTGGATTGATTAGCACTAGATTGACTACTGCTAGCTGTTTTCGAGCGGGCTTGACTCGTGCTCGAAGCCTTAGAAGAAGAGTCAGAGCTTCCAGACTGAGTGGACTCTGAAGCTTTCTGTCGAGAACAAGCCAGTAAGCAGCAGCCTAAACCAAGCAAGGCAAGTACTTTTAGATTTTTCATAACAACACCCCCTTTTATTTATATGATAACGCTTTCTAGGCCGAAAATCAAGTTGGCCAAGGAGAAACTAAATATTAGTAATTTTTGCTTCCTATACCACTACAGCAAAGCTCCAATTCGAACAAAAAATGAGGCTTGGACTCTTTTGTCCCAGCCTCATCTTGTATATCTAGTTTGAATTTACTTATCTTCTAAATCAATGATAATTTCTTCTGAAGGGGCTTTTTCTCCTTCTTCCACCACGATATCAGAAATTTCTTCTTCAAGAATTTCCTCTTCTTTTTCAAACTTTTCTTTGATTTCTTGGAATTTGTCCTGTGAATAGTCTACTACTGACTTGGTCGTATCCTTCACAGACTCCAATACTGTTTCTGCTGTAATTTCGCCATTTTCAACCTTTTCCTTGGTTTGGTTGATGGCCTTAACAGCCTGATCTGAAAAGTCCTTTACTGATTGAACAACTGCTTCGTGAGTCTTGTCTGGATCTTCACGATAGTCGACGACAAAGTCTTGAACTTTTTCAGTGATTTCTTTACCTTTTTTGCTAGTGAGAAAGTACGCCGCAGCTGCACCAGACACAGCACCTAATAAAAGTGATGAAATTTTTCCCATAGTAAACCTACTTTCTTATTTTTTGAATAATTTTGTAAACAAACGAAGGGCCGTTAGACCTGCTGTTGTTTTGGCTGTCGTGCTTCCTGCTGCGACTGCTTTTTTTCCTAAAACACGCGCCTGATCGTTTAAATCAGAGACTGATTCGGATAGGTCTGCCACCGCATTGAAAAGCGGATCAATCGTTGCTACTTTGTGGTTGATATCATCTGTCAACACATTGACTTTGGCAATCAAATCATTGGTTTGATGCAGGGTGACATTGACATCAGAAGTCAACACTTTGATCGTATTTTCTGTCTCATCCAGCATTTTTGCAGCCTTATCACCGAGAGTTTTGACGGTGAGGGTCATGTAGATTAGAAAGACAATCAAAGCGACAGCAACTAAAGTATAAGCAATTTCAAGCATAATATTCTCCTCTCATTCTTGATAATAGGGGGCTTGTTTTTTTCTTTGGTAAATCATAATGCCGATGCCGAGTAAAATCAGTGCTGCAGACAGCCACTGAGATACACGCACACCCAAGAACATGAGACTGTCAGTCCGCATCCCCTCGATAATCATCCGGCCAAAGCCGTACCAAATCAGGTAAAAGGCTGCCAATTCTCCCTGACGGAAGAATTTAGACCGGCGTCGTAAGATTAGCAATAGGGCAAAGCCAAGTAAATTCCAAAGGGATTCGTATAAGAAGGTTGGCTGGCGATAAGCACCATCTATGTACATATTGTTGCGGATGAAGGACGGCAGATAATTAAGATTTTTGACCACCGCTCCATAGGCTTCTTGGTTAAAGAAATTGCCCCAACGGCCAATGCTCTGAGCAATCAAGACGCTAGGTGCTGCAATATCCAAGAAATCAACAGGATTGATTAGCCTTCTTTGTGAAAAGAAATAGAGGACAAGGGCACCAGTGATCAAACCGCCGTAAATGGCTAAACCACCATTCCAAATCTGAAAAATCTCAATCAGAGAATGCTTGCCATAATAAGACCATTCAAAAATCACATAGTAGAGCCGCGCTCCAAGGATGGCTAAGGGAAAGGCAATCAGAATGAAATCAAGAATATCATCTGGAATCATCTTTTTGCGTGGCGCTTCCTTCATAGCCAAGTAGACGGCTAAAATCAAGCCAGTGACAATGCAAATCGCATACCAACGAATACTAAAGGGACCGACTGAAAAAGCTACTGGATCAAGCATCTTTCACCTCATTCTGGCTAATCAGATTAGTCAGTCGTTCTTCAAAAATCTTGGTGGCATCAAAGCCCATTTCCTTAGCCCGATAGTTCATAGCTGCGGCCTCAATCACTACAGAGATATTGCGTCCTGTCTTAACTGGGATGCGAATCCGAGGAATTCTGACGCCAGAAACTTCCAGTTCTTCTGCATTATTGCCCAGACGGTCAAAGGTCTTATTGGTATCATAATTTTCCAGATAGACAGCAATCTGTACCTGTGAAGAATCCTTGACCGCACTAGCTCCATAAAGGCTCATCACGTCGATAATGCCGACACCGCGAATTTCCAAGAGATGGCGAAGAATCTCAGCAGGCTCTCCCCAAAGGGTCATTTCATCCTTGGCAAAGATATCAACCCGGTCATCCGCCACTAAACGATGGCCACGCTTGACTAACTCAAGACCAGTTTCACTTTTACCGATACCACTGTCTCCTTGAATCAGCACTCCCATTCCGTAGATGTCCATCAATACGCCATGGACACTGGTTCTGACCGCCAAGCGTGAGTCAAGGAAACTAGAAATTTCTCCTGATAGACGGCTGGTTGATGTGCGGCTGGTGAGAATCGCGATTTGCTTTTCTTCAGCTGCTCGCCGCATTTCTTCAGGAATCTCCAAATTGCGCGCCACAATGACAACTGGCGTTTCTGGCTGAAACATTTTCAGAAGGACTTGATGACGATTGTGGGATGTCATCTTCATCAGATAAGACCACTCCTTCATCCCAATCAGCTGAATCCGTTCTGGCGTGTAGTAGTCAAAATAGCCGGTCATTTCAAGACCTGGCCGCGAAATATCCGATGTCGAAATCTCCTTTTCTAAGAGGTCATCACTGCCGTAAACTATACGTAAACGGACTTTTTCAATCAAATCTTTGACCTTTACAGACATTCCCTGCTCCCTTCAAATTTATCTTCCTCTATTATAGCAAATTTTTACCCTAAAAGAGTTTTTAAGATTGGAAATTAAGCAGGATTTTTCCCTAAATGCTTGTAAAAATATCTGCCAGCCAGCAAAAAGGCCAGTCACAACAACTAGCCAATCCATCTTTGGAGAATTTTTTTCTGATTTTGAAAGCAAGGATGGCTCTCGATAAAGGCTGGAATTTCTCTTAGAGGCAGCCAGACATGAGCATCAGTTTCGCCTGCCTGATAGCGAACTTGGCTCTTGTCTCCAGACACCACCGCTTCATAGAAATCAAAGTGGCACTGGTCTTCGACAGAGCACACCTGCTCCAATAGTCTGATACTGTCGGGAACCAGACCTGTTTCTTCTTCTAGTTCCCGGAGGGCGGCTGTCTGACTATCCTCTCCTGCCAGCACACTACCTCCCGCTCCAAACTCATAGTAGCCAGGATAGAGGCTTTTATGAGCTGATCGTCGCATACAGAGAAAATCACCATCCTCGTGGCGAACCAAGACATTGACACAGAGATGAAACTGCCCTTCAGGAACCTTTTCTCCTCGAACTAGGAGATGTGGGAGCTGATTTCGATTCAAGTCATAGGCATTCCAAACTTCTGTCATATTTCCTCCTTGGATAAGTCATTCATCTTTCGGCAATAGCTTCCATATTCAGTCAGCTACGCTTCCCTAGATTCTCGCGTTTTTCAATTCCTTTATATTGGGATCGAACAAAAATTCGGGAACACTACCCGAATCTCTCTTTCATAATTACCAGAACCAGCCGTCATTGTCATTGATTGGCTCAGCATCTTTCATTTTACGAGGGCCTGTTCCATACATTTCCGCTTCCACATCTTCCTTGTAAGGCATCACGACAGCCAGCAAAATATAAATCAAAATGCCTAAGCCAAAATTGGAAACTGTAAAGATAATGAATAAAAAGCGTAACAAACCAAGATCAAAGTTGAATTTATCGGCCAGTCCCGATAAAACCCCTGAAATCACTCGGTTTCTTCTTAATTTATAAAATTTAGTTTTCATGGTGACGACCTCAACTCTCATTCTTTCCTTCATTTTATCATAGCGGGAGAACAAAAAAATCAGCCCCAAGGCTGATTCTACCTCTATCCGTTTTTCATTCGCTCAGCCTCTGTTAGGCTCCTCTTTTAGGAATGCCAGTTGTCCTCTACAGCGTCCGCAACGGTATTTTTGAAGATTGACCCTGCGTCTGCGACGGATAAGTGCTCCGCAACTCAGGCATTCATAGATGAGAAAGGCTTGCGAGTTAGACAATGAAGGAGCGTAGCGCAAGCCATCAACCTGCTTAAGCAATTCTTTAAAATCTCTATCTTTATGGCGATAACCTTTGCCCTGATAATAGAGATGATAGTGAGCTAACTCATGGCGGACAATCTTTCGAAAGGTCTCCAGATCAAAAGTTTCATAGATTTTTGGGTTAAAATCCAGATGGCCATCTTTAGGAAAGAAGCGTCCTCCTGTCGTACGGAGACGCTTGTTCCAATAAGCTTGATGGCGGAATTCCCAGCCAAAATCTTCCAGCGACACCTGCTTGACGTAGTTAGTTAGATTCATTTGGCGCTATCAGAGAGAGGTTGACCTTCTCCCGCTCCACATCCAGCTTATCTACCCAGACAGTGACCAGATCACCGACTGACAGGACTTGACTAGGGTGTTTAATGAAGTTTTTACTGATTTTAGAAATATGGATAAGGCCATCTTCGTGGATACCGATATCTACAAAGGCTCCGAAATCGACGACATTCCGGACGACCCCTTCCAGCTTTTGACCAATGCGCAGATCCTTAATATCCAAGACATCCTGCCGTAGCACTGGCGCGTCAAAGGAATCACGCAAATCCCGGCCAGGCTTGAGCAGATCCGCAATAATATCTTTGAGGGTTTCTTCTCCCAAGCCTAGCTCTGCAGCCAAACTAGCAACCTGAACAGCTTTTAATTTAGCTTGGGCTGCTTCATCCAAACTACTGATTTCCAGACGCTTAAAGAGCTCCTCCACCGCCTTATAAGACTCTGGGTGAACGCCAGTATTATCTAGCAAGTTATCACTCTCGGGAATACGCAGGAAGCCAGCTGCCTGTTCAAAGGCTTTTGCACCTAAACGTGGCACTTTCTTAATGGCCTCGCGAGACCGAATCAAGCCTTCCGTTTCCCGATACTTGACAATATTTTCTGAGATAGTTTTATTAAGGCCAGCTACGTGGGCCAGCAGGGCAGGACTGGCGGTGTTGATATTGACCCCGACTTGGTTAACCACGGTATCAACGACAAAGTCCAGGCTTTCAGACAGTTTTTTCTGGCTGACATCATGCTGGTACTGACCAACTCCGATGGACTTAGGATCGATCTTAACCAGCTCAGCTAAAGGATCCTGCAGACGGCGAGCAATAGAAATAGCTGAGCGCTTTTCAACCGTCAAATCTGGAAATTCATGACGAGCCAGTTCACTAGCAGAGTATACAGATGCTCCGCTTTCATTGACGATAACATAGCTGACATCTGGATGGGATTTCAAAACTTCAGCTACAAAGGCTTCGCTTTCTCGGCTGGCCGTTCCATTTCCAATGGCAATGATTTCCACGCCAAACTGCTCAATCAGCTCTGACAGTTCCTTCTTAGAAGCTTCAATCTGAACTGGCTTTGCTGGTGCTACTGGATAGATGACATGAGTCGTCAGCATCTTACCTGTGGCATCAACAACCGCCAGCTTGGCTCCTGTCCGAAAGGCTGGGTCAAAGCCCAGTACTACGCGACCTTTGAGAGGAGCAATCAGGAGGAGATTGCGGAGATTTTCTGAGAAGAGCTGAATCGCACCATCTTCGGCGGCCTCGGTCAGCTCGGTCCGAATACGGCGCTCCATAGCTGGAATGATTTTCTTTTTGACCGCTTGCTGGATAGCTTCACTAATATAGGCATTTTTCACCTTGAAGCGTACTTCAAAGAAGCGCAGGATTTTCTCAAGATTGTGCTCAAAACCAACCTTGAGAATACCTAGCTTCTCACCACGATTAAGAGCCAGAGTACGGTAGCCCTGCATGGTCGCTACTTTTTCAGAAAAATCATAATAAATCTGGAAGACCTGCTTTTCATCCAAGTCGCCGTCTTTGAGACTGGATACGATAGAAGAATTGGACTGCATTTCATGGTAGGTCCAAGCCCGCAGCTTAGTATCTTCAGAAATCGCCTCGGTCAGAATATCCACTGCTCCAGCAAGAGCAGCTTCTGCTGTTGGAAAGGCTTCACTAGTCAGTTTCTCAGCTTCTTCCTTCAGATTAGCCGCATCCTGTAAGATTAAGCGGGCCAAAGGAAAGAGACCTGCTTCACGCGCAATGGTAGCCTTGGTACGGCGCTTCTCCTTGTAGGGCAGATACAATTCTTCCACATCAGCCAGCTTTTCAGCAGCCTCAATCTCAGAGCGCAGCGCATCCGTAAGTTTGCCCTGCTCCTCAATCTTGGCTAAGACCGTCGATTTACGCTCTGCCAAGGCAGTCATGCTTTTATCTAGGTCAATGATTTCCTTAATTTCGACCTCATCTAGATTTCCTGTCATTTCCTTACGATAACGAGCAATAAAAGGAATGGTATTCCCTTCAGCGGTCAGATCTAGGACCTGTGATACTTGGCTTTCTTTAAGGCCCAATTTCTGAGCAATTTTTTCAATATTTAAATTTTCCATAACGCTTCTATTATATCATAATATCAAGCTGAAAAATCTATAAAGACTAGTTTAAACCATCTTTTTCTTTCTAGGATGAGTCCACTGTTTCTAATCAAACATGGCTGAAAATATCATTTTTTTTCGTTTGGTAGTATAATAGAATTATTATTTTAGAAATGAGGTGCCTTTATGGCTGTGAAATTTACCAAAACAGACGATTTAGACAAGATGTTCGAGGAGTTTGCCACTCTGCCCAAGCTTGAAAAAGTCGAATTTTCAGATGACAAAAAGAAAAAAGAAGCAGAAGAAAAGGCTAAAAAAGCATGAGCTTCTTTTCTAATCTTCCTTCCAGCGTCTTACAGGCTGGCGCTATCTTTCTCTCCATCATCATTGAGGCCCTGCCTTTTGTCTTGATTGGAAGTATCATTTCCGGCTTTATCGAGGTGTATGTCACGCCGGACAAGGTTTATCGTTTCCTGCCCAAGAACAAATGGGCTCGGATCTTCTTTGGAAGCTTGATCGGCGTCGTCTTTCCTTCCTGTGAGTGCGGAATCGTTCCCATTATAAATCGGTTTTTGGAAAAGAAAGTTCCCAGTTACACGGCTGTGCCTTTTCTGGTAACGGCTCCAGTCATCAACCCCATCGTGCTCTTTGCGACCTACTCTGCCTTTGGTAATTCCTTCCGAATGGCGCTGCTTCGTGCTTTAGGTTCTATGGTCGTGGCTATTCTTTTAGGGATTTTTCTGGGCTTCTTTGCAGACAGCAATATTCAAAAAGAAAATCGCAAAGCGGTTCATGAGCATGATTTTTCTCATCTCAGCAAAGGACAAAAGCTTTTTCAGGTCTTTGTGCAGGCCATTGACGAATTTTTCGATACCGGTCGCTATCTGGTCTTTGGCTGTCTCTTCGCCAGCATAGTACAAGTCTATGTCCCAACCAGAATCCTGACCTCTATCATCTCGACACCAGCTGTTGCCATTCTTCTCCTCATGCTGCTGTCCTTCCTGCTCTCACTTTGCAGCGAAGCTGATGCTTTCATCGGGAGCTCCTTGATTGCTAGTTTCGGCCTATCGCCAGTCTTAGCTTTCTTGGTCATTGGGCCTATGCTAGATGTCAAGAATCTGCTGATGATGAAAAACTACTTTAAGACACGCTTTATCTGGAAATTTATCAGTCTGGTTACTGTTGTCGTCTTTCTTTACTCTTGGCTTGTGGGGGTAGTGCTATGATTCGATTTCTAATCTTAGTTGGCTACTTTGAGATCACCATGTATCTGCAGCTGACGGGCAAGCTTAATCAATATATCAATCTCCACTATTCCTATCTGGCCTACTTGTCTATGATTCTATCTTTTATCTTGGCAGTTGTGCAGCTGATTATCTGGATGAAGAAGATGGAGGTCCACAGTCATTTAAGTACTCGCTGGGCCAAGTTAGGCAGCGTGCTGCTCCTTGTCATTCCGCTTTTTGTGGGAATTTTCTTTCCAACCGTAACCTTGGATTCGACAACAGTTTCGGCCAAAGGATTTCATTTCCCGCTGGCTGAGGGAACTTCAACTGCTATTCAACAGGACGAAGGCACTACCAGCCAATACCTGAAGCCGGATACCAGCACCTACTTCACAAAAGGTGCTTACGAAAAAGAAATGCGGGCAGCCGCTAAGAAATATGTCAAGCAAGATACCATTCAGGTCACAACCGAAAATTACATGGAGGTCATGGAGATCATCTATGACTATCCCGACGAGTTTGTGGGCAAGACGCTGGAGTTCACCGGCTTTGTCTACAACGACCCCAGCGACCAGAAGAGTCAATTTCTCTTTCGCTTCGGTATTATCCATTGTA
>NZ_CALHWC010000161.1 GCF_938036805.1 uncultured Streptococcus sp. | reverse complement strand
TCAAGCGTTTGATAGTATCAAACTTCTCAAGTCCTACTTCTTCGCCAAATTTCTCAATAAAGTTAGGCTTGAAAGCTACACCTTGGAAAAAGGCAGAACCATCACGCAACTGCAAGAAAGCGATTTTCCCTTTTCCTGACTTGTTGGCCACCCAAGCACCAATCGTTACTTCTTCACCAACATGATTTTTTACATCAATAATTGTTACATTTTTCTTCGACACGTTTTTTCTCTTTTCTATTTTTATTCTTTGTGGCAGACTACTTCGACATTATTTCCATCTGGGTCAATGATGTAGGCAGCGTAATAACCTGGATGATACTGACTGCGCTCACCTGGAGCACCATTGTCCTTGCCACCAGCTGCCAAAGCTGCTTGATAGAAGGCTTCCACTTCCTCTTCATTCTGAGCACTAAAGGCAAAATGCTCAGGCTCTTGTTGACCAACATTTAACCAAAAATCACCTGTCGGATCAGCGTTTCTTGGCTCTGCAAAACTCACTGCTTGAGGTATATCAAAGGCTATTTTATAACCCAAAGGAGCTAAGGTTTTCTGATAAAAAAGCTTGCTGGCTTCCAAATTCTTTACTTTAATCCCAAAATGATCGATCATTCCTACTTCTCCATGAAATCCTTGAGACGTTGAACCGCTTCTTTTAGTGTATCCATATCCGTCGCATAGCTGAGGCGGACATTTTCTGGCGCACCAAACCCGTCTCCTGTCACTAGAGCCACACCTACTTCTTCTAAAATCGCTGTGGTAAAGGCTGTTACATCTGTATAACCTTTCATTTCCATCGCTTTTTTAACATTCGGGAAGAGATAGAAGGCTCCCTGAGGTTTGACGACTTCAAAGCCAGGCACTTGAGCCAGCAAAGGATAAATAGTATTCAGGCGTTCTTCAAAGGCCAATCTCATATTTTCGACCGTATCCTGACTGCCCGTTAAGGCTTCAATGGCCGCATATTGCGCCACCGCTGTTGGATTAGAAGTCGTTTGCCCTGCAACCTTGCTCATGGCTGAGATAATCTCAGGCTCACCTACTGCATAGCCAATCCGCCAACCCGTCATAGAGTAGCTCTTAGAAACCCCATTAATAACGACCGTTTGCTTGCGAATTTCCTCTGACAGACTGGAAATCGGCGTAAATTTATTACCATTATAGACTAAACGACCATAAATATCGTCAGCTAAGATCAGAATATCATGCTCAACAGCCCAGTTTCCGATAGCCAGCAGTTCTTCTGCTGTATAAATCATACCAGTCGGATTGGACGGCGAGTTCAGAACCAAGACCTTGGTCTTCTCAGTGCGGACTGCTTCCAGCTGGGCAACTGTCACCTTAAAGTTGTTTTCCTCTGTCGCTTGAACAAAAACAGGCTTTCCTTCAGCCATCAAGATCTGATCGGCATAGCTGACCCAATAAGGCGTCGGAATGATGACTTCATCCTCTGGATCAATCACGCTCATAAAGAAGGTGTATAGAGTGAACTTAGCACCCGTTGCTACTGTTACTTGATTTGGCCGAATCTCATAGCCATAATACTTGGCAAAATAGTCTACAACCGCTGCTTTCAGCTCAGGCAGGCCACTTGTTACCGTATAAAAACTAGCTCTGCCATCTTCAATCGCTGCAATCGCCGCTTGCTGAATATTCTTAGGCGTCGGAAAATCTGGCTCTCCCAAGGTCAAAGAAAGGATATCCC
>NZ_CALHWC010000160.1 GCF_938036805.1 uncultured Streptococcus sp. | reverse complement strand
CCTTTCTATTTGCCACCCTTCATATGCACAGCTGGGCCTTGTCAGAGTGGGTGACAGCCATTTCCTACATTGCCGGGGGTCTTCTTCTATCGCTTCTGTATCTGAGAAAGGACAAAAATATCTGGTATCCAATTGCCCTCCATTGTTGCAATAATATCATTGCTTTTGTGATTACAATTTTTTCAATAAGCCAGTAGACTGCTAAGTCAATAAAAAGAAGATATTGTGTTCTAGTCATTTTTAAGATTATTCAGAAAGGAAATGAAGGATGGATAATAGAGCCTTAGTATATTTAGCAGAGAATCGTATCTTGGAGACGGAGCGTCTCCTCCTACGTCCTATGACTATGGATGATTTGTTGGATTATCATGAGTATACTTCAGATGGAGAATTATTGAAATATGATTATCCGGAGCACCAAAGCATAGAAGAGAGTCGAGAGAGTCTTGTTTTATATAATTTAAGCGCTCCTTTGGGTCGCTACGGTATCGAGTTGAAATCGGAAGGCAAATTAATTGGCAATATCTCTCTTAGAATAGATACAGAACAAGAAACAGCGGAAATAGGCTATACTGTCAATGCTAACTATCACAGAAAAGGCTACGCAACTGAAGCAGCATTAGCCTTGAAAGAATTGGTTCAGAACATGCCTGGGATAAAGATATTTCTTGCCCACACGACTAAGCCTAATTTTGCTAGTCAAGGAGTTTTAGAAAAAATTGGGATGACACTGATGTGGGAAAAGGAGGGATTGAGCCTTCGCAGAGAGCCAACCATCCGTCTCCGCTATGAAAGTAAGTTAAAGAATGACAAGAAAAAGGCCTAGACAAATAGTTTGTTTAGGCCTTTTTTACACTGTGAGTATTTTTACTCCTGTTTCTGCCTCCAAATCTTTTCCTTGATAAAGATGCGCAGCTCGTAGAAAAGCATAAAGAGGGTGGAGACGAGGAAACCTGCCATAAAGATATGGTGCAAATAGGCAAAGATGGCAATTTCAACCAAAACGGAGAAGAGGTAGAAAATGACTAAATAGTGCCATTTCTTAGCCTTACTGTCTTCAATGACCTTTTTCTCCAAGCTCTCATCCTCCTTGATGAGCTGGTCCAGACTGAGATTAAACTCGCGGCTGATAGCTATCAAGTTGCCAATATCGGGGATTCCTTTTCCGCTTTCCCAGCGAGCAATGGCAGACCGGGAAACCTTCAGTCTTTCCGCCAAGGCTTCCTGAGTGAGTTGATGTTGTTGACGAATGTCTTTGAGAACTTGAGAGATTTTCATGATGATTCCCTTTCTAATAACATAAATAATTTTTCTTTCCATCCTTTTCATTTTTATTATAAAAAGAAAAGTCTCCTTTGCCAATAGCATCTGTTTAACAAGGCAGTTATTCTCCATAACAAACAGAATTCCAAAAGTTATCCACAGGATGTTGACAACTTTGTCAATAAAGTTGACAGCTCTTTTTATTTCCTGAAAAGAAAATCAACTTTTTTACTCTTTTTTGTGATAAAATAAAGCCAATTCCGAATAGTAAGGTAGGAGGTTCTATGAAAGCAGAAATTATTGCTGTGGGCACCGAGATTCTGACAGGTCAGATTGTCAATACCAATGCCCAATTTTTATCTGAAAAGCTAGCTAGTCTAGGAATTGATGTCTATTTTCAAACAGCAGTGGGGGACAATGAAAACCGTCTCCTGTCTGTCCTAGAAATTGCCAAAGAGCGCAGTGATTTAATTATCCTGACAGGGGGTCTGGGACCAACAGAGGATGATTTGACCAAGCAGACCTTGGCTAAGTTTGTAGGTCGAGAGTTGAGCTTTGACCCCGAGGCTGTGGAAAAGTTGGATCGTTTTTTTGCCAGTCGACCAGATTATGCTCGAACGC
>NZ_CALHWC010000159.1 GCF_938036805.1 uncultured Streptococcus sp. | reverse complement strand
AACTTGGGGCAGGCTTTATCGTGGCTTTGACAGGAGATGTCATGACCATGCCAGGTCTACCAAAACGTCCTGCAGCACTCAATATGGATGTAGCAGCAGACGGTACAGCGATTGGTCTGTTCTAATTGAATTTAAGATATAAGAAGAGGTTGGGCTAAATAGCGCTGGGCCTCTCTTTTTTTAGACTTAAATTCCAGATATTTTGATATAATAAAGCATATTCCCATCACCTAGTTTTTGCTCATAGGAGGATGAACATTGAAAAAAAGAACTCTCAAACAGGAATTAATTTACCTTGCCTCAGGGGAATCAATAAGTGTTGTGTTATTTTGTATCGTGTATGTCCTGTATACGAAACCAGAGACCCGATTTGCCACATCCAGTGCCGTCCTTTATTTCCCATTGTTAATTCTTAATCTGATATTACTCCAAGGTTCCATCTATTGGCTTAACTGTTTGAAACGAATCCAAAAGAAGAAGGCCTTGGAAACTCAACTGCTTGCACCTCTTTATAAAGGATTAAAAATGCTGGATTTTATAATGCTGCTTGCATATATACCGATTTGGATCTGGTCTTTTAAAGTGAGTAGTAGCAGTAATATCATTATTGGAGTTTTACTTTGGTTGTTTGCCATCATTGAATTTGTAAATTATTTTTACTATCGCCTGTCTTACTATGCAATGGGTGGCCTAGGACTGCAAGTGATGAGGCCTCTCAAGTTATTATTGACGGGAAAAGCAGCCAAATCACAAATTGCAAAAGAAATTTCCTTATACGAAAAAAATATGGAGCATAAATAATGAAAAAGAAATACCTATTAATAGCTCTTTTGAGTATTGGTCTTTTGACCTTGACCGGTTGTCAGTCTGTTGAAAAGTGGTTCAAAAATGCCAAGGAAGAATGGCTGGGGCTGGAGATGACGGTTCGCACCTATGATGAGAATTCTCAACTCATCGACCAAATGTCGGGCAAGTCCCTATCCATCTCGCGTAACGAGGAGTTTGACTCAGTTGATGCGGAAGGGAATTCCAAAGAAGACTCATCTGTGCTCAAAATCACCTTGGGTAAGTATGAGATTGATCATGTGGGTTCTTCCTTGATTGCAGAAGAAAAAGGCTTGAAAGATGTCTTTGCTCAATATCAAAAGACTGCAGATGTTGAGGAGAGTAGCCATTCAGTTCCCGTTTTGAATCGCATGATTTCAGCTTTTAAAAACGACTTTAACGGCAAGAAGAAGGTCATTCTGATTCGCTCTCAAAACGGAACTCCGCTGGCTGCCTATGCTGGCGACCGTGTCTCTCTCGATAAATCTGATGCTCCCAAAACCTCTGAGTTGCTGATTGACGGCAAGCGCCTCGTGATTTACCGCTGTGACTATACAATTTATGACCGCGAATTGCTGGAGTAGGCTATGAATGTAGAAGAATTGATAAAAGAGTTAAAAGCAGTAGCTAGCCTTGATGATGCAGTGGCTATGAAAGCCTATATGAAAAATAAATTTGACTTTATAGGAGTCAAGACGCCGACCAGGCGGAAACTTGCAAAGGCTTTTTTCAAACAGCAGACTGACTCTGTCATTGACTGGAATTTTATAAATGAAGCTTGGAATAGTCCCTATCGAGAATTGCAGTATGCCGCGCTCGATTATCTGGAAAGTCGCAAGAAACTCTTGACTCCATCTGACTTGCCACGTTTGAAAAAGCTAGCCCAAACAAAATCTTGGTGGGATACGATTGACTTTTTGGACCGCTTGGTTGGATCAATCATTGCTCGATTCCCAGAAGCCAAAGAGATTATTTTAGCGTGGAGTTGTGATGAGGATATCTGGCTGCGACGCTTGGCTATTGATCATCAGCTATTGCGAAAAGAGAAAACAGACACAGAGTTGCTAGTGAAAATTTTAGTGAATAATCTAGGCCAAACAGAATTCTTTATTAACAAGGCCATCGGCTGGGCGCTGAGAGATTATTCCAAAACCAATCCAGACTGGGTCAGAGATTTTATAGAACGGAATCGAGCAGCAATGGCTGCCCTTAGTATTCGAGAGGGAAGTAAGTATTTATGAAACATATTTATTTAAAATATCTGGAAGAGAAGGATTACTCGGTTTGGCTGGAAGGATTTTCCAATAGACTGCCTTCTCAATCACCATTTGATGATGGGCTTTTAGATATGACAATTTGTACAGAAAGTTGGTTTGCGGATTTGGTGGCTAAGCACCGCAATTTCCGAGAGAAAGACCAGCAGTATATTTGGGGAATTTATGACGCAAAAAGCGGAAAACATGTAGGTATGGTTAATTTATTTGTGCTGGCTAGAGACGATTTTCAATGGGCGGAAATAGGTTATACGATACATAATCAATTTTGGCGTCAGGGCTACGCCAGAGCTATGCTAGGTGAACTTAAGAAAGTCAGTCGTGAACTAGGATTTCATCGTTTAGAAGCACATGTTGATCTACAGAATATCCCTTCGCAAAAATTACTGGAGCAAGCTGATTTCTATCTTGAAGGAGTACGGAAACAATTCCAAAAAGAAGGTCAAGAATGGAAAGATAGACAAGTTTTTGTTTATATTTTAGATTAAATACCTTGACAAAACGGAAAAAGATAAGGTAAACTATATTTCGTGCGATGAGTCGATATGCAGATTTTCTGCAAATTGAAGCATGGGAGGTCATAACGCAGGAGCGGACCTTGATCAGTTGTGTGAACCTGCTGATCACACGAAAGTGCCCTTATCCCCAGTCTACGGATTGGGGATTTTTCTATGTCCCTTAGAGAGGCAAGATGGTTTTTCTCAGCCGAGCTTAGAGACATAGATGCTGAGGCAGTTGGCATCGTGAGTGCAATTGCTCTTGACGAAACGAGACCGCAGGACGAAGTTGAGTTGTAGAGCAATGGATGCAGTTTTGTCCGTGCGGACAAAAGCTGTAAACCTTGAACTCTCTCTTAGAAAGGCAAGATGGTTTTTCTCAGCCGAGCTTAGAGACATTGATACTGAAACGGTCGTCATCGTGAGTGCTATCGCTCTTGATGAAACGATCCCATAAGAAGTTGGGCCATAGAATAGTAGCAACATTTTAAAAAGTCCGGCTTATCCTTCAGAAATATTTGCATTTTTCCTTAAAAATAGTATAATACTAGAATATACAAAATTTTTAGAAAATTCAGAGGTGGATTGTATGGGATATACAGTTGCTGTAGTCGGCGCGACAGGTGCTGTTGGCGCTCAAATGATTAAAATGCTGGAAGAATCAACACTTCCAATTGATAAGATTCGTTATTTGGCTTCTGCTCGTTCAGCTGGTAAGGTTCTTCAATTCAAGGGACAAGATGTTACCATTGAAGAAACAACAGAAACTGCCTTTGAAGGTGTAGACATCGCTCTTTTCTCAGCTGGTGGCTCTACTTCAGCAAAATATGCTCCGTATGCAGTTAAAGCTGGTGCAGTCGTAGTGGACAACACCTCATATTTCCGCCAAAATCCTGATGTGCCTCTGGTTGTTCCAGAAGTAAACGCTCATGCACTAGATCAGCATAAAGGGATTATCGCTTGTCCCAATTGCTCAACTATTCAGATGATGGTGGCCTTGGAGCCAGTCCGTCAGCAATGGGGCTTGGAGCGTATCATTGTTTCAACTTATCAGGCGGTTTCTGGTGCAGGTATGGGAGCCATTCTTGAAACGCAACGCGAGCTGCGTGAAGTGTTGAATGATGGTGTGAATCCACGTGATTTGCATGCGGAAATCCTACCTTCAGGTGGTGATAAGAAACACTATCCTATCGCCTTCAACGCTCTTCCACAAATCGATGTCTTCACTGACAATGATTACACTTACGAAGAGATGAAGATGACCAAAGAAACCAAGAAAATCATGGAAGACAAGTCTATCGCAGTGTCTGCAACTTGTGTACGTATTCCAGTCCTGTCAGCTCACTCTGAGTCTGTTTACATCGAAACAAAAGAAGTAGCACCAATTGAAGAAGTGAAAGCAGCGATAGCAGCCTTCCCAGGTGCAGTTCTGGAGGATGATGTAGCGCATCAAATCTATCCGCAAGCCATCAACGCTGTTGGTTCGCGTGATACTTTTGTTGGTCGTATTCGTAAAGACTTGGATGCAGAAAAAGGAATTCACATGTGGGTTGTTTCAGATAACCTTCTTAAAGGTGCTGCTTGGAACTCTGTACAGATTGCAGAAACGCTTCATGAGCGTGGTTTGGTCCGTCCAACGGAAGAAGTTGTTTTTGAATTAAAATAAGCTGTCTAAAAATATGTGACAGGTCGAGGATTGAATATCTGTCATTCAATCCTCTTTTCATACAAAGAGAGGTAAGTC
>NZ_CALHWC010000158.1 GCF_938036805.1 uncultured Streptococcus sp. | reverse complement strand
CGATGAAGGTATCTTTGGGAACCTTGATATAGCCCAGCTCAATCCCGTTGACAATGGCCTTTTCCATAGAACGGCCAAAGACCGCAATTTTGCGCCCTGTCTTGACAGCAGCTTCTGCTGCCTGCTGGAGGCGGAAGATGTTTGAAGCAAAGGAAGCAAAAATAATCCGTCCATGGATGCCTTCGATAATCCTCATAATAGACTGTCCAACCACTTTTTCGGAATTGGTGAAGGTCGGAACTTCAGCATTGGTCGAGTCGGACAGGAGGCAGAGGACGCCTTCCTCTCCCAGAGCGGCCATGCGGTGCAAATCAGCTGGCTCACCGACTGGTGTAAAGTCAAACTTGAAGTCACCGGTACAGACAATCTTACCCTGCGGCGTATGGATGACAATCCCCAAAGGTTCTGGAATCGAGTGGGTTGTCCGGAAGAAGGTCGCCTTCAGATTTTTAAAGGTCAACTCTGTATTTTGATTGATTTCATAGAGCTTGGCATCCCGCAAAAGTCCATGCTCTTCTAGCTTGCCACGAATGAGGGCTAGCGCCAAAGGGCCGGCATAGATAGGTACATTGGCTTGCTTGAGCAGGAAAGGAATGCCGCCGATATGGTCCTCGTGCCCGTGGGTGATGAGGACAGCTTTCACGCGATCAATATTTTCTACGATATAAGAGTAGTCGGGAATAACATAGTCGATACCCAAGAGGTCGTCTTCGGGAAATTTAATCCCAGCATCGACAATGATAATCTCATCTTGATACTCAATTCCGTAGGTGTTTTTACCGATTTCGCCCAGACCGCCAATGGCGAAAACACCAACTTCTTCTTTCTTTAAGTTATATGCCATAGTTATAACTCCGTCAATTCGAAGGCGCCTGACTCTTTTTCGTATTCAAGGTGTTTGTCAGACAAGAGCTCGATAAATTCGATATTGTATGGAGTCTTTTCTTCGACCAATTTGCGGGCTTTGATGCGGCCTTCTAATTCATTGGCAGCTTCTACTTCTAAGTAAAGGGCACGTGTTTTTTCACGGCGTGGGCTGCGTTCTTTTGTTTCTTGATAAAAAACTTTGTAAATCATTTTATTTCCTTCCATTTTTCATGATCAAGCTACAGAAAACGACAGCTAATCAGCTGTTTTCTTTTATTTAGTTTTATGAGTAGTAGATTGACCTTGATTCGATATAATTCTAACCAATTATATCATAAAACCAGCTTTTAGTAAAAGACATAGCCGAGAAAATATTGTGGAGATTTTCAGAAAAGCTTTTAAGAGGTAATCTGGATAATCAAATGACTGCTTCTCTACCCTTGTGGTCACTTTTATAGTATAATAAGAAGCAAACACTCGAGTAAGGAAGAGAATGATGAAAATTTTAGCGATGGATACGTCAAATAAGGCTCTGTCTCTAGCGATTTTAGAGAATAAGGAGATCTTGGGGCAGGTGACGCTCAATATCAAGAAAAATCATAGTATTACCCTTATGCCGGCTATTGATTTTCTGATGAATAGTCTGGATATGAAACCGACGGATTTGGATCGGATCGTGGTGGCGCAGGGACCAGGCAGCTACACAGGTCTGAGAATTGCGGTGGCGACAGCCAAGACTTTGGCGCATACCCTCAAGATTGAGCTGGTCGGTGTGTCTAGTCTGCTGGCTTTAGTCCCAGAGCAAGTGGAAGGCTTGGTCATTCCTATCATGGATGCCCGCCGCAATAATGTCTATGCTGGTTTTTATCAGTCTAGTCAGGCTGTACGGCCGGAAGCTCATATGCCTTTGGCAGAGGCGTTGGAAATAGCTGGCGCTGCTAACCAGCCAGTCACTTTTGTCGGAGAGACAGCAA
>NZ_CALHWC010000157.1 GCF_938036805.1 uncultured Streptococcus sp. | reverse complement strand
TATCTAATCAGAATTATTGTCATTTTTGCATCATGTTATCTGGCCAAGTCCAGCAGAGTTAAACATAAAACGGATTAGTACTTAGAATGGTTCAAAACATTATATTTATGCATACAATAGAGACAATAAGTGTTAAATCATTGATACATTTGAATGTGTAGCATAAATATTAGAGTGTTTAAAAAAGAGCATTTAGTCATGCCAGAATATGCCCACGAAGCTATGAATTTTCAAGTCAATGATCGAGTCTATAATTTGCTCTGTGGTAGCAAAATTCCATTTCGATATGTAGAAAAATAAGTTACAGAATAAAATAACAATCAGTAGATCCGTAAGATTTGCTGATTTTATTGTTTTTAAAAGGTACAAGATTATAGAAAGGAAAACAAAACAGTCCTATATATCCCTTATGACATCTTTCCGAAAAACTATAATTTTCTTGAATAATATATCTAGATATGCTATACTACTGTTATAGAAAAAACGGAGAAATAGGATGAGACGTGAGCTGTTATTAGAAAGAATTGATAAACTCAAGGCTACTATGCCCTGGTACGTTCTAGAATACTACCAGTCCAAGCTGGCAGTGCCTTATAGTTTTACAACCTTATATGAATACCTCAAGGAATACGATCGATTTTTTCGCTGGGTTTTAGACTCTGATATATCTGATGCTTCAGAGATTGCTGAAATTCCCCTCTCGGTATTGGAAAATATGACCAAAAAAGACATGGAAGCTTTCATTCTTTATTTGCGAGAGAGGCCGCTTCTCAATGCGAATACAACCCAAAACGGTGTTTCCCAAACAACCATCAATCGAACTCTTTCGGCTTTGTCTAGCCTCTACAAATATTTGACTGAAGAAGTTGAAAACGAGCAGGGGGAGCCCTACTTCTATCGAAATGTGATGAAGAAAGTCGCCACCAAGAAGAAAAAGGAAACTCTGTCTGCTCGTGCAGAGAACATCAAACAGAAGCTCTTTTTAGGAGATGAAACCGAGGAATTTCTCCAGTATATCGATACTGAGTACCCTAAGAAGCTCTCTAATCGCGCCCTGTCCTCTTTCAACAAAAACAAGGAACGAGATTTAGCGATCATTGCCTTGCTGCTGGCCTCTGGTGTGCGTCTATCTGAAGCTGTTAATCTGGATCTGAAAGATATCAATCTCAAGATGATGGTTATTGAGGTGACAAGGAAAGGTGGCAAACGTGACTCAGTCAATGTTGCTGCTTTTGCCAAACCCTATTTAGAGGAATATTTGAGCATTCGGAGCAAACGATACAAGGCCGAAAAGACGGATACAGCCTTCTTTTTGACTGAATACCGTGGCACTCCTAATCGAATCGATGCTTCCAGTGTCGAAAAAATGGTTGCTAAGTACTCAGAGGATTTCAAGGTGCGGGTGACTCCCCACAAACTCCGCCATACACTTGCTACACGTTTGTATGATGCAACCAAATCTCAAGTTCTCGTCAGCCATCAGCTAGGTCACGCCAGTACACAAGTCACTGACCTTTACACCCACATTGTCAATGATGAGCAAAAGAATGCTCTGGATAAGCTCTAGTTTACAGAACTAAAATTATGACACATACAACAGTAAATGCTCTATGAACAAAAAATCATAGAGCATTTTTACCTAACTTAAATAGTATTTAACCGAATCACTTCATCAGCTTTTTCCCAAATCGCTGGATTATGCGTTGCAAGAATCATCAAGCGGTCTGGCTTTTTCAATGATAAAAGCAAGTTCATAATTTCTTGTGAAGTTTCTGGATCAAGTGCTGCAGTCAGTTCATCTGCTAAAATCAAAGGAGGATCCTTGAGGATGACTTTAGCCAAGGCGACACGTTGCGCTTCTCCGCCTGATAATTCATAGATCTTTTGATCGAGTGTCAGATAATTCAATCCCACCTTTTCTAAGACTTCTTCTTTTCGCTGCTTCTTCGCTTGTTTAGTCCATTTTTGACCAATCAATCCAAGTTCTAAATTGGCCGCTACGGTCTCGTTTTCAAGAAGACCAAAATTTTGAAAGAGATAGCCTAATTCATTTTTGAAAAAGTGATGAGATTTGATTTGCTTAAGCTCTTGCCCTCGGTAGCTGATGCTTCCCTTATCATAAGGTTCTAGCTTAGCCAGGATATTGAGCAGGGTTGTTTTGCCACAACCGCTATTTCCGATTAGGGCATAGACTTTTCCTGCTGCAAATTGCAGATTGATATCCTGAAAGACAGTCCGTTCTCCAAATGATTTTGCCAGGTGTTCTATTTTAATCATATTAGGCTCCTTTCAGAATAATGGGCAAGAAATGCTCTTCTTTATGCGTGCGGTAAAGGAGAATCAGCCATGCATTAATCGTAAATAATAAAAGCGTGACGAGAGCAATCCACCATTCCTGTGTGAGAAAGAAAATCAGGACACTACCTAATAGCAGCATGGTAATCTCTGATATGAGCATACTTTTGTGAGTTTTCAAAAAGTCCATACCTGCAATCTTCTTCAGAAAGATCGGTCTTCTAAACTCTTCAAAATAGAGAAAATTCATGGTGTTAAAGAGTAGAATGGAGGTCGCCATTCCGAAGACACCCCCAGCAATGGCCATGAGGTTCTCTAATTGAATGGATTGCATCATCTGCTGATAGACAGCTGCTGCATAGTCGTATTGACTCACGTTTTTTTCAAGCCCATGCTCAGCTACTAGCTTCTTGCTTTTTTCAAGTCCATCAAAATACAGATAAGAATTGAGTTGAGAGAAATAAGGATTGTCGTAGCCACCAAAGCTTTGAGGTCGAACAACAACCAAAATCGGATCAGTCAAGAATTGCTGATAGTTCATCGGTGTATTGTTATAGATAAAGCGTTTTTGGTTGTTAGGAAGATAGGTCACCCGTGCTTTCATGGGCAACTGACTCTTTCCTTGATCATCTCTAGGAGTCAGATAATCTTCATACCGTTTTTTCAACTCCTCTTCTTGACCCTTCAACTTTTCAGGGAGCAAGAGTCCAAATTCTCCAGCTTGCAAGTGATTCAAGCGCTCTTTTTCCTCAGGGGAAACTGAGATCCTTTGGATATCAAGATAATTTGGAGTGACATACAGGGTATTGGCAAGAGGATCGTAATCTGTGATCGAAAGATCTCTCCCTGTTCTAGGATCATTCATGAAGCCTTTTGAATCAAAAGATGCGAGCTGATGATAGACCAAGAGACCACCTTTTTCGATGCCAGACTCGATGAGCTTAGACCATTTTGCTCTGTTCTCAATTTGCGTCTCTTTGTTTGTACCCTGTGAAAAATCCTCCCGACTTACACCAATTTGAACCCAATTCGTCTCTTTAGACCAAGCCACTTTCCCCTCTTGGTAAGTCTGCCAGACAGAACCATAGATACTGACTCGATGGATAGCAAGGCCAATGAGAGCAACAGCGAGAAATTGACAGGTAAAGAGAAAAACTAAAATCCTTTTTACTGGAATTTTCCCTTTTAAAAGGCTAACCAAGTGCACCGTCTGGATGCTGAAGGCAAAAAGAAAGGACAGGAGAGCAGACACAACGAGTAAGAGCGTATTGTAAATGATACTACTCGAAATGATGAAGGAATAGGCAAAAGGGGTTAATTGTAAACAATAAATCAGAAAGGCTCCTAGAGCACTAGCTCCAATACATCCTAAAAGCAGCTCTCTGCTATCTTCCATGAGAGAACGCCCAAAGAGTTGGTACCGTCTCATCCCTGCAATGTAACGAATCCCTGCACTCCTCAATTAAAGTGTTTTTTGAATAATGGCCAATGCACTAAAGCTAAGAATAAAAATAACCAAGGCTAAGGATTGGGAACCAGATCCAAAAAATGTCATAAAAGTCTGCAAGGAATTAGGCTTATTCATGAAAGTATTTGAGAAACCAATTGCATGAAGTTTTTGATCCAGCTTTTCAAGTGGTAACTTCCCTGATAGGATATAGTAATTGGTAAGTAAGCTTTCTTTAGAAGCGAGTTCTTTCTCTGCTTTTTTAATGCCCTTTGGAAGCTCTCCCTCTCCATAGAGATCATAGAAGAAATTGACTTGACCTTGCGAATCCGTTTTTTGAATCTGACGAGCGATTAAACTATTATTTTCCTTTGCTAACTGATCAAAGTTGGACGAAAGCTCCTCATAAATGACAGTTCTCTCTTGTTTAAGAACTCCTACCACAGGGAGGCTTCGGTGGATGAGCGTATTTGGTGAAATAAAGGCAATCCAAAGAAGAAAGCTGGTGACAAAAAGATTAGAAAAGATAATAAAGACTCATTTCATAAGATCACACTTTCTAAGGGGAGTTGAAGAGAGATACTTCTAGTTTTTCAAACGACTTTATCCATCTATATAATACCATAAAAGTAATATATTAGAAACTATTTATAGGTAAAACTGAGTCCAAAAAAGAGATCCGCAAAAGCGAATCTCTTATAGTTTTATCCTACTACTGCTTCAGCGATTTCTTCACGGCTGATACCAGCAAAGTAGCGTGTAATATCAATAGTTTCTAGAGCTTTAAGGACATCTTCGCGTTCGTATTTCACTCCACGAAGGACATCTTCTACAGCTGCAACGTCTTCGATACCAAAGAAGTCTCCATAAATCTTGATATCTTGGATTTTTGATTCAATGACGTTGGCAAAAACTTCAACCTTACCACTGGTGAATTTTGTTCCACGACGGACGTTAAATTCAGGTGATTTCCCATAGTTCCAGTCCCAAGTACCGAATTTAGTATCCTTAATACGATTGATTTCCACCAATTCTTCTTCTGAGAAAACGTATTCTGTCATCTCTGGGTACTCTTTTTTCATGTATTCCAATAGCAAATCACGGAATTCTTCAACTG
>NZ_CALHWC010000156.1 GCF_938036805.1 uncultured Streptococcus sp. | reverse complement strand
TTTTAAGGGGAACCATTTATACTTTGGCTGCGGGGATTGCCTGGGGCTTATCGGGAACAAGTGGTCAATATCTGATGGAGCATGGTTTTTCGGCACTGAGCTTGACCAATGTGCGCTTGTTGCTAGCGGGTTTGGTCCTGATGATGTTGGCTTATGCGACAAATAAAGACTCTTTTAAAGAGATTTGGAAAGATAAGAGCTCTCTGCTACACATTTTAATTTTTGCGGTTCTAGGCTTATTCATCAATCAATATGCATATTTAGCGGCCATCCATGAGACAAATGCAGGTACGGCAACGGTTTTACAGTATCTCTGTCCTGTTGGTGTTTTGGCATACACTTGTATCAAAGACAGAGTAGCACCGACTGTGGTTCAAATTTGTTCAATGATTCTAGCCATAGGTGGGACCTTTCTGATTGCGACCCACGGTCAGGTCAATCAGCTCTCGATGACGCCAAAAGGCTTATGTTTAGGGATTTTCTCAGCCTTTACATACGCGCTATATATTCTTTTGCCGATTGAGCTCATTAAAAAGTGGGGAAGCATGCTGGTTATCGGGCTTGGCATGACCATTGCAGGTATCTTGCTCCTTCCTTTCAGCGGTATTTTCCAGCATCAGTGGCTATTCCGTTTGGATATCCTTCTAGCCCTGGTCGGCATCATTGTCATCGGAACAATCTTTGCTTACACCATCTTTTTGAAGGGAACAAGCTTGGTTGGCCCTGTCAAATCTAGTCTCTTAGCCTCGATTGAGCCAATTTCAGCGGTCTTCTTTGCCTTTGTCATTATGAATGAACGCTTTTATTTGCTTGATTTTATAGGTATGGGCATGATTTTGCTAGCTGTCCTGTTGATATCTGTCAAAGACCTAATCTTGGAAAAGAAAAAAGGTTTATTATAAGCAAGAAAGAATAAGGAAAGACCTAGCTCCATATAGAGCTAGGTCTTTCCTGTTTACTAATTCGGTTTATTCATCAATTTCTGAGCTGCCAAAGAATGCTTTATACAAAGCACGGATGGCCTCTTTTTCTTGGTTCTTATTGACAACAAACATGATGGAAACTTCACTGGAACCTTGTGACATCATTTGGATATTGATTTTGTTGTCAGAAAGAGCTCTAGTCGCAGTAGCAGTCACCCCGATATGACTCTTCATTTTTTCGCCGACAATCATAATAATAGAAAGGCCGTGCTCAATCTCTGCGAAGTCTACTTCTGCCTTTTGTACAAGCTGGCGTAGAATCTCTTCTTCTTTGATTGGAGTTAATTCACGTTCACGAAGAATGATGGAAAGATCATCGATTCCTGTTGGCATATGCTCCCAACCGATATTTAGATCTTCCAAAATCTGAAGTGCCTTTCGACCGAATCCAACTTCTCGGTTCATGAGATACTTGGACATGTTAATACTTACGAAGCCAGAATCACCAGCGATTCCTACAACAGGAGGATGATCTTCGCTATGTTTATGGACAATGCGCGTACCAGGGTGTTCTGGATTATTGGTATTTTTGATAACGAGTGGAATTTTTCCGCGATAGGCTGGAAGCAGGGCTTCATCGTGAAGGACAGTAAAACCTGCATAGGCTAATTCCCGCATTTCACGGTAAGTAAGCTCAGCGATAGAGCGTGGCTTATGAATAATCCCAGGGTGAGCAGCAAAGATGCCGTCCACATCAGTGAAGTTTTCATAGACGTCAGCTTTGACACCAGCTGCAATAATTGATCCTGTAATATCCGACCCGCCACGAGAAAAAGTACAGATCTGTCCATCTTGAGTGACACCAAAGAAGCCAGGAATGACAAGGACTTCATCGGAATGGATTAGTTCTTCTAATTTATCATAGCTTGAAGGAAGGATTCGAGCATTTCCTGGTTCGCTTGAAACCACTAGTCCAGCTTCTCTAGGATGGACGTAGCGAGCCGGAATGCCATTGTGGTTAAAGTAGGCTGCAATGAGCTTAGCATTGTTGTTTTCACCAGCTGCTAGGAAAGTATCGTAAAGAAATTCATTATTTTCAATTGGCAGAGTAGCTAGGGAGATGATGCTCTTAGAGATTTTTTCAATAATTGCAGATTTTAGACCTAGCTCAGAGACCATGTCTGCGTAGCGGTTGATGATCCAATTTTGCTCCTTGGAGACATCATTTCCTGCAATGTACTGGCGATAATACTTAATCAGGGCATCGGTGACTTTTGTATCCTGGTCATCTCTTTTTCCTGGTGCAGAAACGACAACGAAGCGACGCTCAGCGTCAGATTTTACGATATGTAAGACTTTTTCTAACTGTGAAGCAGAAGCGAGCGAACTTCCACCGAATTTAACAACTTTCATGGAGACTCCTAAACATAATTTAGGAAAATTATAACAAAATTCTGAAAATTTTGCAAATCTATCAGAAGCGCTTTTTCATCCAACTTTCTTTCCAAAAAAACAAGCAAAAAACGAATATAAAATCAAATTTTCCGGTTTTTGTTTTCTTTCTTACATCTTTTATGCTAGAATAAATATAATTTGACTATCAAATTATTTAATTATGAAATAAAATGACTGTAATTACCCAGTCTGGAATGGAGTTAGAATGACTTTTAATGGTATTCTTTATAAGGTAGTTGATGAAGTGGCAACTATTACCTTCAATCGTCCTGAAGTTTCAAATGGTTTCAATATTCCCATGTGTGAGGAGATTTTAGAAGCGATTGAGCTGGCCGCAAATGATGAGGCAGTGAAGTTTTTAGTGATCAATGCCAATGGGAAGGTGTTTTCTGTCGGTGGCGACCTAGCTGAGATGCAAAGAGCTGTCAGTGCTGACGATATTCAATCCTTGGTAAAAATTGCAGAGCTGGTCAATGATATTTCCTTTGCTATGAAACGGCTACCCAAGCCAGTTATTATGAGTGTGGATGGCCCTGTTGCTGGTGCAGCTGCCAATATGGTCGTGGCTGCAGATTTCTGCATTGCGACGGAAAAATCTCGCTTCATTCAAGCTTTTGTGGGAGTAGGCTTAGCGCCAGATGCTGGTGGACTTTATCTTCTGACTCGGGCAATTGGTGTGACTCGGGCAACCCATTTGGTTATGACTGGAGAGGCTCTGACCGCAGAGAAGGCCCTGGATTATGGCTTGCTCTATAAAGTCTGTGAAGCAGAAAAATTGGAAAAAACAACAGAACAGCTACTGAAGAAGCTAAAACGTGGCTCGCTGAATTCTTACAGAGCCATGAAAGAAATGGTCTGGAAGAGTCTCTTCAGCGGTTGGAAAGAATATGCGGAGTTGGAGTTATCTTTACAGAAGTCTCTTGCTTTCACTGAGGACTTCAAAGAAGGTGTCCAAGCTTATACTGAGAAGCGTCGTCCGCAATTTACAGGTAAGTAAGGATTTGTAGGATAAGAAAATTGTTTGAAAATCAAATAAATTTTCAAAAGGACTTGCAAATTATTTTGAGATCTGATAAAATTTGAATGTCAAAGTATTTATGAAGGAGGTGTTGGTTTGAATTATCAATTAGTCAATGATTATTTAACATCCATTTTTAATAATGTTTTGGTTATTGAAGAGTCCAGCCTCCGAGGCAGTCAATTTAAAGACGTCTCCATTAAAGAAATGCACACTATTGATGTTATTGGTAGCATGCCTAATGCGACTCCAAGCGATATTTCAAAGGAATTGTTAGTCACTTTGGGGACTGTCACAACCAGCTTGAATAACTTGGAGCGTAAAGGGTATATCGAGCGTCGCCGTTCATCCATTGACCGTCGTGTAGTTCATCTGAGTTTGACTAAGAAGGGGAGGCTCTTGTATCGTCTTCATAAACGATTCCACAATCGCATGGTCATGCAAGTAGTGGAAGGAATGTCCTCAGAAGAAAAAAATGCAATGCAAAAAGGTTTGCAGAACTTGTATAATTTTTTAGAGGAGTTGAAATAATGAACTATGCAAGAATTACTCAAGTAGCTCATTATGCTCCAGAGCAGATTGTCACAAATGATGATCTGGCTAAGATGATGGATACAAGTGATGAATGGATCTCAAGTCGAACAGGTATCAAACAGCGACATTTATCTCGGACTGAGTCAACAAGTGATTTAGCTACAAAGGTCGCTGAGCAATTGCTAGAAAAGGCTCAACTGTCTGCTGATCAGCTTGATTTTATCATTGTTGCGACGATCACTCCGGATTCTATGATGCCGTCAACCGCAGCTAGAGTGCAGGCCAATATTGGAGCTACCAAGGCTTTTGCTTTTGACTTGACGGCAGCTTGCAGTGGCTTTATCTTTGCCTTATCAACTGGAGAAAAGTTCATTTCCTCTGGTCGCTATCAAAGAGGTTTGGTCATCGGTAGCGAAACGCTTTCGAAGGTCGTTGATTGGTCGGATCGTGCGACATCAGTCTTATTTGGTGATGGGGCTGGGGGAGTCTTGCTTGAAGCGGCAGAAAAGCAGCATTTTTGGGCTGAAATCCAGTTTACTGATGGCTTGAGAGGTCAGAGTTTGACTTGTGGTGGACTTGGCTTGTCCTCTCCATTTTCGGAAAAGCAAGTTGATGATCGCTATTTGAAAATGGAAGGCCGAGCAATCTTTGATTTCGCTATTCGTGATGTGGCACAGTCTATCAAAAATACCATTGAAGAGAGTCCATTTTCAGTGGAGGAGCTTGATTATCTGCTCTTGCATCAAGCCAATATCCGAATTTTAGATAAAATGGCTAAGAAACTCGGAGTTTCTCGGGAAAAACTACCTGCTAATATGATGGAATATGGCAATACTAGTGCAGCTAGCATCCCGATTTTATTATCTGAGTGTGTCCAACAGGACTTGATTAAGCTGAACGGAGATCAGACTATTTTATTGTCAGGTTTCGGTGGAGGTTTGACATGGGGCACGCTTATTGTTACAATTTAGTTAATCATGTGGAAACACATAGATAAAAAATATATTTTTTAAAGGAGTCTATCCATGGCAGTATTTGAAAAAGTACAAGAAATTATCGTTGAGGAACTTGGTAAAGAGCCATCAGAAGTTACACTTGAGTCAACTTTCGATGATCTTGAAGCAGATTCATTGGATTTGTTCCAAGTAATTTCAGAAATCGAAGATGCATTTGACATCCAAATCGAAACTGAAGAAGGCTTGAAAACAGTTGGTGACTTGGTTGCTTACGTAGAAGAAAAAACAAAATAATAAAGATTTGAGAGTATCGCAAGATATTCTCTCTTGTTTAGGTAATAGTTTGACTGTCAAAGTAAAAAGTCTGCTATCTCGCAGCTTTAGCTCAAGCTATTACTTAAGCAATGATTAGAGGAAGGTATTATGCAAACACGAATTACAGAATTATTAGATATTAAATACCCTATTTTCCAAGGTGGTATGGCCTGGGTCGCAGATGGCGACTTGGCTGGTGCGGTTTCAAAGGCTGGTGGTCTTGGGATCATTGGTGGCGGAAATGCGCCTAAGGAAGTGGTGAAAGCCAATATTGACAAGATTAAGTCTTTGACCGATCGTCCTTTCGGTGTCAATATCATGCTTTTGTCGCCTTTTGTAGATGACATCGTGGACCTCGTCATTGAAGAGGGTGTAAAAGTGGTGACGACTGGTGCCGGCAATCCAAGTAAGTACATGGCTCGTTTCCACGAAGCAGGTATTACTGTGATTCCTGTTGTACCAAGTGTGGCTCTGGCTAAACGGATGGAAAAAATCGGAGCGGATGCCGTCATTGCTGAAGGGATGGAAGCCGGTGGTCACATCGGTAAGTTAACGACCATGACTTTGGTTCGTCAGGTCGTAGAAGCAGTCAGCATTCCAGTTATTGCAGCTGGTGGTATTGCGGATGGCTCTGGTGCTGCAGCTGGATTTATGCTGGGGGCAGAGGCTGTTCAGGTCGGAACTCGTTTTGTTGTTGCTAAGGAATCCAATGCCCACCAAAATTATAAAGATATGATCTTGAAGGCTCGTGATATTGATACGACAATCTCTGCTCAGCATTTCGGCCATGCGGTTCGTGCTATCAAGAATAAGCTGACGCGTGATTTCGAAAAAGCTGAAAAAGAAGCCTTCAAGCAAGAAACTCCAGATTTGACTGTTTTTGAAAATCTAGGTGCTGGTGCCTTGGCCAATGCGGTTGTTCGTGGCGATGTGGAAAATGGTTCGGTCATGTCTGGTCAGATTGCCGGCTTGATCAGCAAGGAAGAAACAGTCGAAGAAATCCTCAAGGATATCTATTATGGCGCTGCTGAAAAGATTCAGCAAGAAGCGAAACGTTGGGCAGGAGTTACTAGAAATGACTAAAACAGCCTTTCTCTTTGCCGGTCAGGGAGCCCAGTATCTGGGGATGGCTCGTGACCTCTATGAGCAGTATGATGTGGTCAAGTCGACCTTTGAGGAAGCTAGTCAGGTCCTGGGCTATGATGTTCGGGCGCTGATTGACCAAGATGAGGAGAAACTCAACCAAACTCGCTATACTCAGCCAGCAATTTTGACAACTTCTCTGGCTATTTATCGCCTGCTGGCTGAAAAAGGAATCCGTCCTGCTATGGTAGCCGGTCTTTCTCTGGGCGAATACTCTGCCTTGGTAGCTGCTGGTGCGCTGGACTTCAAAACAGCGGCAGCTCTAGTCGCAAAACGCGGAGCTTTTATGGAAGAAGCAGCTCCTGCTGGCTCTGGAAAGATGGTTGCGGTCCTGAATACGGACGTGGCTCTTATTGAGGAGGCCTGCCAGATAGCCAGTCAGCTGGGAGTAGTCTCTCCGGCCAACTACAACACCCCAGGGCAAATCGTCATCGGGGGAGATGTGGCAGCGGTGGATAAAGCGGTGGAATTACTCAAGGAAGCAGGTGTGAAACGCTTGATTCCGCTGAACGTTTCTGGCCCTTTCCATACAGCACTCTTGAAACCAGCTAGTGAGAAATTAGCTCAGGTCTTGGCTGAAACGGAATTTACTGAATTTCAGCTTCCACTAGTTGGCAATACAGAAGCGGATATTATGGAAGCTAGCAGAATTAAGGAATTGCTGACCCGTCAGGTCATGGAACCAGTTCGTTTCTATGACAGTATCGCTAAAATGCAGGAAGCTGGTGTAACAGAATTTATCGAGATTGGCCCAGGGAAAGTCCTGTCTGGCTTTATGAAGAAAATTGACAAATCAGCAGTTGTTCATTCTGTTGAAAGTGTAGAGACTTTGACAGCCCTACTAGAAAAATAATGGGGAATATCAATGGAATTAAAGAATAAAAATGTTTTTATTACTGGCTCTAGCCGTGGGATCGGTTTAGCCATTGCACATAAGTTTGCAAGTGCAGGTGCCAATATTGTCTTGAACGGTCGCGGTCAAATTTCAGATGACGTTTTAGCTGAGTTTGCTGGTTATCCGATCAAGGTCGTGGCTATTTCAGGTGATGTGTCTGATGGTACTGATGCCAAGCGAATGGTTGAGGAGGCGATTGCGGCTTTGGGTTCTGTAGACATCTTGGTCAACAATGCTGGAATTACCCGCGATAAGATTATGCTCAAGATGACAGAGGAAGACTTCGAGCAAGTGCTGAAGGTCAATCTGACTGGAGCCTTCAATATGACGCAAGCTGTCTTGAAACCAATGACCAAGGCTCGTCAGGGAGCAGTCATTAACCTATCAAGTGTTGTCGGTTTGACTGGTAATGTCGGTCAGGTCAACTATGCAGCCTCTAAAGCTGGCTTGATTGGATTTTCTAAGTCGGTTGCTCGTGAGGTAGCTGGGCGCAATATCCGTGTCAATGTGATTGCCCCAGGCTTTATCGAATCAGATATGACAGACGGGCTTTCTGAAAAAATCAAAGAAGCTTCTCTGGCTCAAATCCCAATGAAACGGTTCGGCAATACCGAAGAAGTGGCTGATGTCGCCTTGTTCTTGGCAGGACAGGAATATCTTACTGGTCAGGTCATCGCGATTGATGGCGGGCTGACCATGCAGTAAGTGCGATGCATTTGGATTTGACAGTTCACCAATTATCATAAAGGAGTTCACTATGAAACTAAATCGAGTTGTTGTAACAGGTTATGGCTTAACCTCTCCCATCGGAAATACACCAGAAGAATTTTGGAATAGTTTAAAAGAAGGTAAGATTGGAATTGGTCCCATTACCAAGTTTGATCACAGCGATTTTGCTGTTCATAATGCGGCAGAGGTTCAAGACTTTCCTTTTGATAAATACTTTATCAAGAAAGATACCAATCGTTTTGACAATTATTCCTTGTATTCCTTGTATGCAGCTCAAGAAGCGGTAACAAATGCTAATCTTGATGTAGAAGCAATCGATAAAGATCGCTTTGGTGTCATCGTGGCTTCTGGTATCGGTGGTATCAAGGAAATCGAAGATCAAGTTATCCGTTTGCATGAAAAAGGTCCAAAACGCGTTAAGCCAATGACTCTTCCAAAAGCTTTGCCCAATATGGCTTCAGGAAATGTGGCTATGCGCTTCGGAGCAAACGGGATTTGTAAATCAATCAATACAGCTTGTGCCTCTTCCAATGATGCTATTGGGGATGCCTTCCGCTCTATCAAGTTTGGTTTCCAAGATGTCATGTTAGTTGGTGGATCAGAAGCCTCTATCACTCCATTTGCCATTGCTGGTTTCCAAGCTCTGACAGCTCTTTCTACGACGGAAGATCCTACCCGCGCTTCCATTCCATTTGATAAAGACCGTAATGGCTTTGTCATGGGAGAAGGCTCTGGTATGCTGGTTCTTGAAAGTCTGGAGCATGCTGAAAAACGTGGAGCGACTATCTTGGCTGAAGTGGTTGGCTACGGTAATACTTGTGATGCTTACCATATGACTTCTCCACATCCAGAAGGTCAGGGTGCAATTAAAGCCATGAAATTGGCCCTTGAGGAAGCGGAAATTAGCCCGTCAGATGTAGCCTATATCAATGCTCACGGAACTTCAACTCCTGCTAATGAAAAAGGTGAAAGTGGTGCCATTGTAGCTGTTTTTGGTAAGGAAGTCCCTGTTTCATCCACCAAATCATTCACTGGTCACCTGCTGGGTGCAGCTGGTGCAGTTGAAGCGATTGCGACTATTGAAGCGATGCGCCACAGTTTTGTACCAAAAACAGCGGGCACAAAAGAAGTGTCAGATTACATTGAAGCAAATGTTGTATTTGGGGAAGGCAAGGAGCAAGAGATTCCTTATGCGATTTCCAATACATTTGGTTTTGGCGGCCACAATGCTGTTCTGGCATTCAAGCGTTGGGAGGGCTAGATGAATATCAATGAAATTAAAGACTTGATGGCTCAGTTTGACCAATCAAGCCTGCGTGAATTTTCTTATAAAAATCAAAGTGATGAATTGACTTTCAGCAAGAATGAAAGTTCTGCCGCAGTCGCAGCAACTCCATCAGTCAGTGCAGCTCCTGTTGTAGTTCCAGTGCAGCCAGCAAGTGCACCTGTATCTGAGACAGTTTCCCAAGCAGCTCCAACTGCAGCACCTGAGGTGGCTCCAGAGGCCCCGGCACCAGCTGCTGAGGGTGATGTTGTGGAAAGTCCCTTGGTTGGCGTGGCTTACTTAGCTGCAGGTCCAGATAAACCAGCTTTTGTCAGTGTAGGAGACCGAGTTAAAAAAGGTCAAACCCTGATGATTATTGAAGCCATGAAGGTCATGAATGAAGTGCCAGCACCGAAAGATGGTCTGATTACAGAAATTCTGGTTCAGAATGAAGAAAT
Source organism: uncultured Streptococcus sp. (assembly GCF_938036805.1). Taxonomy (GTDB): domain Bacteria; phylum Bacillota; class Bacilli; order Lactobacillales; family Streptococcaceae; genus Streptococcus. Next base: position 62 of record NZ_CALHWC010000156.1, on the reverse strand, counting down.
GGTTGAATTTGGGAAAGGGCTGGTACGCATCAAATGATTGATATCAATGCAATAAAAGAGGC
>NZ_CALHWC010000155.1 GCF_938036805.1 uncultured Streptococcus sp. | reverse complement strand
ACATTGCGGCTGACAATGGTCTGCACCTGGGTGATAAAGTAGCTAGCCGCCACCAAAGCATCATTGGCTTCATGAGGAAAGGCCGCATGCCCCCCCTTCCCCTTAAAAGTCAGCTTGACTTCACAGGTACCAGCAAAGAGCGTTCCTCTGTTAGTGGCAATATCGCCGACTTTGAGATCCGGCCGCACATGAAGTCCGTAAAACTCATCTGGCAGCCAATCGCCAAAGGCACCAGCTTCATACATGAGCATACCGCCAGCTTCATTTTCCTCTGCAGGCTGAAAGAGAAAGAGCAGATTGTGGGTAGGCTGAGCACTCACAGCTTGCTCCAGCAATCCTAGAGCGACCGTCATGTGCATATCGTGTCCGCAGGCATGCATGCGGCCTTCATGGGTACTGGCAAAGTCCAGTCCTGTATCCTCCACAATCGGCAGTCCATCAATATCCGTCCGCCAGCCAATCGTCTTATCTGGTGAACTTCCCTTGATAAAGACCAAAATACCCGTCCGCCAAGTTCGGATTTCCACAAAGTCTAGACCTGCTGTCAGTCCATCAATGACCTGCAACAGGTAGGCATGGGTCTTGTATTCTTCCAGACCGATTTCTGGTATCTGGTGCAAATCACGGCGAATTTTCAGATAATCAAGCATCGTTTCTTTCCTTTAAAATCTTGTCAGAGCAAACAAAGAGCTAGGCCGCCCCTGATGCAATTCAAGGGCGGCAATATTCTTTTAACCAAAATTAGAGCGTACGCAGGGCGTCTTCCAGAGCTGTCTTCTGCTGGGTCTCCTCGTCAATGGTCTTGATAACTCGTGCCGGAACACCAGCAACCACTACATTTTCTGGAACATCCTGAGTCACAATCGCGCCAGCCGCAACAACTGAACCACTGCCAATTTGTACACCTTCAATCAGAACCGCATTGGCACCAATCAGTACATTGTCTCCGACCCGAACTGGCTCTGCACTAGCCGGCTCAATGACTCCTGCCAGAACCGCACCAGCACCGACGTGGCTGTTTTTGCCGACAATCGCTCGGCCGCCCAAAATAGCTCCCATATCAATCATGGTCCCAGCACCAATTTCCGCACCGATATTGATGACTGCCCCCATCATGATGACAGCATTGTCGCCAATTTCGACTTGGTCACGGATAATAGCGCCCGGCTCAATACGGGCATTGATATCGCGCTTGTCCAAAAGTGGCACCGCTGAATTGCGGGCATCCTGCTCTACGACATAGGTCTTATTTTCCTCTAAGTTCACTAGGAGTGGCTTAATTTCTTCCCAGTCTCCAAAAAGAACATTGCCTAATTTCACAACAGACCAAGGGATTGATCCGTGCAATTCTCCATCAAAGGTTACCTTGACAGGAGTTTTTTTCTTGGCATCAGCGATAAATTTGATAATTTCTTGAGCGTTCATTTTCGTAGCAGACATGGCGTCACCTCTTTGTTCTTTCTATTCTTTGTTGGGAGAGGACAGTTCCCTCTCCTATCTCTTTTATTTCTCTATTATAACATAATTCAGTCATTTCGTTTTGACTTTCTTAGGAAGGACTTATTACCTCCTGTTCAGAGACTTGTATATTTTTCAAATGCAGATTCCCATCCTTACCCTCTGAAAATTCTAAATGGTAGTAAGTACTATCTAATGCTTTGTAGACCATGGTCACAGAGAAATAACCCTTAATGCCTATTTTTGTGTAACTTTTTGGAGGCCTCAAATATTCTAGGATTTCTTGATCACTCATTCCTTTTTCTGGGTCTGATTTCAATTCCTTAAGAAAAGAAAGTTCCTCATCTGACAACTCTTCTTTTTTATCTGTATAGTACGTAACGCTAGCAAGATGTAGACCTGAACCAAAATCCCAAAATTGAAAAAACGCAAATCCCCCTCCCGCTAAAGTGTAAGTAAGTGACAATAATTTATCTTGCTGCCCCATTGTCATATCTTCGCTGCTTTTAGCTAACCCATACCGTTTGACAAAGTCAGACATTGTAATATTTTTATCTTCATCCTCTTCAATTGTGTAGTTTATAAAATCCATTTGTTCCCAATCCAAAGATTTGGCATCTGGAGAAGTATATTTTGATTCTGTGCTTATGAACTCATTCTTTCGGTGAGAATTTGTCCAATTCCCAATTAGGACGAGTAGACCTATCACAACACCTATCAGGGCGACAGCACTCACTATCCTGAAAAAAGAGGATTTTTGTGATACCTTTAGTTTCCTAGACTTCGTTTTATGAATTGGCTTGGATAAAGCCTTTATCTGTTCGAGGGCAGCCCCTTCCCTTTCTCGCTGATTCTTGACCGACGAAGTGTTTCTAGCTTTAAACTTGGATTTATGCTCCCGTCTCAATGCTTCTAAATTTCTATCTTTCACCTTTTCACCTATCAACTAAAAACTTGATTGCTCATTCCCTTTCTACAAACGGCTGATTCTCCTGCTGGATAAGCGCTACTAAGCACCCGCTTCTCCTGCTTCACTTTCCAAACCTGAGCTGTCTTTCAGTCGATAGCTCTGAGTGTCATCTTTTTCAAAAGAAAAACTAACCTCTTGACCATCCTCCAAACGATAAGAAATCGATAAAGTGGTATAGCTCAAGATTCCCCCATGCCAATCAAGGCGCTCTGGAAGTCCCAACTGACTGACAATCTCTTTATAGGTCTTTCCTTTCTCTATACCAGAAAGATCTTGACGAGTGAGCTGAGCATTTCGGTTAGGCAGTTGCGCACTACTGAGATGCGTACATTTTAGGGATTCCAACTTAAGAGTTTCAGAAGGACCAAGATAGCTCTTAAAAGAGAGGTTAACTTTCGCTTCTGTCCCTGCTTGTGAATAGTTTAAAGCTATTGTCTTGATTAGGTCACCTTGGTTCGTTTCCCTACCAGACTCAGCTTTCCCTAACTTTGCAACCACCTCGTCGACCTTTGTCAGATTTGGAACCGATGAAGTGAAGTCTGAGAACAAAGAAGTGACATCATCATAAGTAATATGAAACTGATACTCCTCTTTCTTAGCAATCCATTCTGGACGATTAGCAGATTTTAAATCTTGATTCTTATCATATGAGTCTAACATACGAGAAATAGCTGCAGCTTCTTCCATGCGTTTTATATCATCATTCTTTTTCCACTGCTCTACTATGCTATACATTGAGGCTATAATCCCCAAACTAGAAAGTAGCATCACCCTTATCTTAGAAAAGATTCCTCGTTTTTTCTTCCTAAACTCTACTTTATCTGTCTCTCTAGCAAGCTCATTGGAGCTTATTCGCGGAGAAAGCTTGGTCTGCTTTGCTTCAGTTACAAGGCCTGACATCGGCTGGATAGCTTGATTTCCACGAAGGAGTTGGTTCTGTTTTTTAGCTTTCAGTGATTCTAAGCTAGAAATGAGACGCTTCAGATCTCTCTGCTTTAATTCCAACAAATTCTGTGATAGAAGGGACAGAGGCTCCTTCGCCTGCTGAACTCCTGCTAACGGCTCAGAAAACACCGGCTGGTCTTGAGGACTTGTTTTAGCCTCATAGCCATTTTTATTCTCTATCGAAGAGACGGCAGACGGCTCATTGCTTGAGCTCTCTATTGAAAAGGCCGCTTTTGATGGAGACGAAACGGAAGGACGAGCTTGATTTTCTTCTGGGCTCCCCTGCGCTTCTTGCAATCCAGCAGATGATTTGATATGTTTGTCTTCCTTGGTTTTCCATTTGGATAGAAAGGATGATTGGCTATTTGCTGGCTTTTTCGTTTGGGCCTTCTTGAATTTTGATTGATGTTTCTGCCTCAAGGCTTCCAGATTTCTCTTTCCCATAACTCCTCCTCATCTATTGACTCTTCTATCATTGAAAAGACGACACTATTAACCGTTAACAATTCCTACCGCTGAATACTGCTATTCTATTTTCTATAACCATACCGGTCAAATAGCTGCACAAACTGTCAGGATGGCTACCTTTTATAAAATAACTATTTGAAGACAGTAGCCTAGCGTGAAACTTGTCATGCTAATATAACTTTATTCCAGTATATCATATTTTGAACTGGCTTAGCTTGAAAGCACACAAGCAAAAAGGCACGAACTATCGTCCGTGCCCACAAAATCAACTATATATGACTATTTTTGTTTCACTTTTTCAGCCAAAAATAACTTCATCCGAACTCCTTTCCAATCTTGGTCCTCTATTTTTCTAGAACCGTCCAAATAGTAGCAAGCTCAACTATCTAGATAAAAGTCTATCCCATTGCTACTGCATCTTCTCTGATTGTAACATATAATCAGGGAAAGGAAAACCATCGCTGAGTCGACAAGTAAATGAAAAAGCCAGATAGCGGGCTGGCTTACAAAGTATGCTAGCAGTTGATTTTTAAAAGAGCAAAAAACCTCCCCAAAGGGAGGCTGCATTTAGTATTACAAACGTGCGTTAAGCTCTTTGCTCAATTCTTCAAATCCTGGTTTACCAAGAAGGGCAAACATGTTGCGTTTGTAGGCTTCAACACCTGGTTGGTCAAATGGGTTGATGGCATTCAAGTAACCTGAAAGGGCAATGGCCAATTCGAAGAAGTAGATTGTGTAGCCAAGAGTGAAAGCATCTTGCTCTGGAAGAGTCACATACATATTTGGTACATCACCGTCTGTGTGGGCAAGAAGGACACCGTCAGTTGCTTTTTTATTTACAAAGTCAACGTCTTTTCCTTGAAGGTAACCAAGTCCGTCAAGGTCTTCTTCCAAGCTAGGGATAATCACGTTCTTGCGTGGTTTGTCAACACGGACAACTGTTTCAAACATGATACGAGTTCCCTCTTGGATAAATTGACCCAATGAGTGCAAGTCAGTTGAGAAGTTAGCTGAAGTTGGATAGATACCTTTTTGGTCTTTTCCTTCTGATTCACCAGCCAATTGTTTCCACCATTCTGAGAAGTATTGAAGAGATGGCTCGTAGTTTACCAAGATTTCAGTTGCATAACCTTTACGGTAAAGAATGTTACGAACTGCTGCATATTGGTAAGCTTCATTTTCAGAGATTTTGTCTGAAGTGTAGTCTTTGCGAGCTGCGTTAGCACCTTCCATAAGGGCTTTGATGTCAGCTCCTGATGCTGCGATTGGAAGCAAACCAACGGCTGTTAATACAGAGAAGCGTCCACCGATGTCATCTGGAACAACAAATGTTTCCCAGCCGTTAGCATCTGCTTCAACCTTAACAGCACCTTTTTGGCGGTCAGTTGTTGCATAGATACGTTTGTTGGCTTCTTCTTGACCGTATTTCTTAACCAAGAGTTCTTTGAAGACACGGAAAGCGATCGCTGGTTCAGTTGTTGTACCTGATTTAGAAATCACGTTTACTGAGAAGTCTTTGTCAGCTACGTACTCTACCAAGTCAGCAAGGTAAGTAGATGAGATTGAGTTCCCTGCGTAAAGGATTTGTGGTGCTTTGCGCTCTTCTTTTGTTTGCAAGTTTGCAAAGTGGTGGTTCAAGAAGTCGATAGCAGCTTTGGCACCGAGATAAGATCCGCCGATACCGATCACAACCAAGACATCGCTGTCTGATTTGATTTGCTCAGCAGCTTTCAAGATGCGGTCGAATTCTTCACGATCGTAGTTTTCAGGAAGGTCCAACCAACCCAAAAAGTCGCTACCAGCACCAGTTCCTTTGCGGATCAATTCGTCTGCTGCAGTTACCTGTGCTTGCATGTATTCCACTTCATGTGGAGCTACAAATTTATCTAAAACTTTTGAATAATCAAATTTAATATGTGACATGATATTCCTCCATTTTTTCTTCCACTCTATCATATCGCTTTCATACTTTTTTAGCAAGTAATTCCTTCAATGAAAACGCTTTTAGTTGATATTTTATTAAAATTTTTACAATTTTGCAAATCCTAGACCAGAAGCGAACGCAATCGTTTGCGCAATCTCCTATTTTTACCAGAAAATTCCTGTCCCAATTTCATGAGCAGGTTGAGATCTTCAGCGTCCTTTAGGCTTGATTCGGTTTACAAGCATTAACTTATTCCCACCTTAACTAAACATTCGTCAAGCAATTCAACGCAGTAGCTGATTGGCTCTTCTTTCGCTTTTCAAGCTAGAAGAAAGCCTAATCAGCTTTGCGGGGCAGGAACTACGAACAAAAGTTCTGTTCCATTCCATTCCCATCCACTGCCCTAAGATTCATCTGCGCCTTTCAGGCTTGATTCATTAAATATTAGAACCTAGTTCTCGCTTCGCTCAAACTGCGTCAATGTCTCTAAACTCATCTTCCTCCTTCGGAGTTGATTCGTTAAGAGGCATAGAAAAAGAGCACACAGTTCAAATCGCTTAGGGCTGCTGGATTCCTCCCCTGACCCGCTTCACGCAGAACTGTTGCTCCACTAATTAGTATAACACAAACTTTCTTTTTTGGCTAATTTTCTTTACTTTTTCCTACGATTTCTGAAAAAGTTCTGCATAATCGTCGCACATTCTTCTTCTAAAAGGCCGCTTTCAACCTCTACGCGATGATTCAACCGCTCATCCGCCAGAATATCGTAGAGACTACCCCCAGCACCGAATTTCTGGTTTTTCGCCCCATAGATCACCTTGGGAATGCGAGCCAGGCCGATGGCGCCACTGCACATAACGCAGGGTTCAATCGTGACAAAAAGCGTCGTATCTAGCAGGCGCCAGCTATTTTCCTGCTGATTAGCCTCCTCAATCGCCATGATTTCCGCATGCATGACCGCCCGCTGCAGCTCCTCACGCGCATTATGCCCGCGTCCGATAATCTGACCATCCTTGACCAAGACACAACCAATCGGTATTTCATCATTGGCAAGGGCAATCTCTGCCTCCTTCAGAGCTTCCCTCATAAACATTTCTTTTTCCTCTATCGTGTAGTCCATCTCTTCCCTCTCCCTTTCAGTTCCTTTGTTCATTATACCATAGGTAGCTTATGACTCACAAAAAAGCCGCCGATTGGGCGACTCTTATGGGAGATTATTATGAAAAAGTTTAGGAGGTTTAAACAAAGTTAGGAGGTCTTTGTTCATGCTTCTAGTATAACTGGCCTATCTTAAATAAAGCTTAAGCTCTCTGAATATTGATGATTTTGGAAATATCGCCACTTAGAATCTCAAAAA
>NZ_CALHWC010000154.1 GCF_938036805.1 uncultured Streptococcus sp. | reverse complement strand
AATTGGAATTTACTTTTATCAATTGTAGCCATTATTTACCTCCTTTAGATGTTAATTTAATACGTGGATCAAGCATTACCATCAAGATATCACCTACCAAGAGGGCAAAGATTGAAAGACAGGTGAAAATAAACACAAGACCAACCACCATTGAGTTATTTGATGCCTTAACAGAATCAATCAGCATTTTACCCATACCAGGAAAGGCGAAGACAGTTTCAGTCAGGGTCGCACCTGCAATAACACCAACGATAGAAGTTGGAATACTAGACACCAACGGCACCATAGCATTCTTGAAAATGTGCTTGTTAGAAATTTCTTTCTCAGAAAGACCTTTGGCACGGGCAAAGCGAACAAAGTCTTGGGATTGTAAGTCAATCATATAACGACGAATCCAGACAGCTGTCACAGGTGCACTCAGAAGTCCAAGAATCAAAGATGGCAGAACATAGGAACGCCAGTCTCCTGCTCCCAAAATTGGGAAGGAATCTGGAAGTCCAATAGCTGAGCCAGCCAAACGAACAATATAAACAAGGGCGATGGTTGGCAGTGACATCATGAAGGTTAAGCCACCTGTTGAAATACTATCAAACCAAGTATTTTTCAAACGAGCCATATAAGAACCAAGCGGAACAGCAATCAAATAAGAAAGCGCCACACCAATCAGACCAATAATAGATGAGCTGACAATCATCGATGGGTTTTGATAGTTATTCTTGGTTGCAGTGTAAGCATCTCCCTTGCCATATTTAGCAATATCCTGAGAGTCTGCCTTACTTGGAGTCTTGTAGGTACGAGAGTAAATATCTACAGCAGAAGTTTTCTTACCTGTTGGGAATTGAACTTCTGATGATTTTGTTTGACCTTGTCCTTGGGAAATAACTTGCAATACAGGCGTATTCGCATAAGTAGGATAAGAATTTCCTAGGTTCAAACTAACAAAGTTTTGGTGAACAAATGGGAATTGGCCATTAAAATATAGAAGATATTTATGACGAGTACCAGAACCTACGACTGACCAACCAATGGCAGGGTCATTTTCGATACGGATGTAGCGCTTAAGATTTGGATTTTCCTCATCTTGAATCGCATTTGGATGATCAATCTGAATCAGATTAGCATAGAACTCAAGTACACGCTCGTAAACTGGAACTTCACGAACAGCATAGAATTCTTTGCTTTCTTTGAATTGATACAATTTCCAACCTTTGCCAAGTTTTTCAACGTAGGCTTCGTAGATCTTTTTATTCTCATCGGTTGCCTCAGTAGTTACAGATTTATTTTCCTTCTTGGCTTTTTCCTGTAACTCTTTTGTATCATAATAGTCAATATAACCCATCCGCTCATAGACTGTATTTTCATAGTTTGTCTTTTTATCTTCAGTTGTGGCTATCTTATTGTAGTTCGGGTCTTGTTTGAAAATCAATCTTCTCGGAACCATTGTATAAATAATGGTATAGGTCAAGGTCGTTACCAAGAAAATCGACACAATTGAGCGTAAAATACGCATAAAAATGTATTTCTTCATTTATCGTTTCCTTTAAATTTCAAAAGAACTTTCTCTCGTTATTAGAGAAAGTTCTAGTGAACGATTTATTCTACATGACTTTCGAGATCTTTTTGTGCTTTCGCATTTGACTCTTCTTTTTCTTTCAGCCATTTCTTACGAGCTGCTTCGTAGTCTTTCTTCGTTACTACTTCATCTTTTACTTTAATACGTTTGAAGTAAGTAGAACTTGTCTTATTACCAGTTTGGGCATAAGCGCCTGAGAATGGCTCGATACGTGAGATAAATGGTGCTGCACCAGGATTTGCCATCAATGGGACAACAAGAGAGTTATCTGTCAACCAAGCCTGAGCTGCTGCATATTTTTCGTAACGAGTAGCAACATCTGAAGTTTCTTTACCAGCTTCATCTACCAAGCGGTCAAATTCATCTAAACCAACTTGCTTAGCGGCTGCATTGTCTGCTCCCTCAAAACCAAGGTAAGTCTTTGTAGTTTTAGTTGATGTAGTTTTCAAAATATCCAAATAAGTTGATGGATCTTGATAGTCAGGGTTCCAACCAACAGCTGTTGAGATATCCCAGTCTTCGCCAGCAGCATTTGGTGCATAGTAAGTAATGTTGTAAAGATCATCTTCTGACATTTGTTGAATATCTACAACAACATTCTCAGTTCCCAAAGTCTTTTCAACAGATTGCTTAAGCGATTGTGCGCGGTTAACCATTGGCTTAGAAGTCTGAGCAACTGGGAGATCCAGATGGATTGGGAATTCCACTCCGTCAGCTTGTAGAGCTGCTTTTGCTTTGGCAAACTCTGCTTTTGCTTTCTCAGCATTAAAGAGGCCATCTTGACCGTCCTCAAGTTTAACACCTTTCCATTCGTCACCCAATGCAGCAACTTTCTCTTCTACAACGTCACCAAAAGATTTATCGCCAACTTGAACAAATGAAGGTGGTACATAAGTATTACGGACAGCGTAAGGAGCACCCTCTTTACCATTGATCTGTGCTGAGTATGATGTGCGGTCAATAGCAAAGTTCAAGGCTTGACGGAAGTCTTTGTTAAGAATCGCTTTCTTAGTAGCAGACTTCTGAGCATCTGTTGTTTTGCTTGTATGGTTGTAACTTTGACGATCAATATTGACACCCATAACAGCTACACCAGCACTTGGCGGTGTGAAAAAGATATTATCCTTGAAGTCTTTTTCTACTCCAGCATAGTTTGAGCTTGTAGGGTAGAGACGAGCTACTGTGTAGGCGCCGTCTTTAAAGTTACGAGCAAGGGCATCTTGGTCTTGTCCATCAAAGTAAGACAACTTGATAGTATCGACATGAACATTTTCCTTATCCCAGTAGTTTTCATTCTTTTGATACTCAACAGCAGACTTAGCAGTGATAGACTTCATCAAGAATGGTCCATTGTAAAGGATAGAAGATGGGTCAGTAGATTGACCGAATTTGTCCCCTTGTTTCTTAAGGAATTCAGCATTAACTGGCCAAAGAACTTGTGAAGTTGTCTTTGAATTCCACTGTGGTTCAGGTTGGTTCAAAGTATATTGGAGAGTGTGGTCGTCAACTGCCTTAACTCCAACAGTAGAGAAGTCAGGTGTTTTACCATTTACGTAGTCATCCAAGCCTTTTACAGATTGTTGCACAAGATAAAGGGCTTCAGATTTCTTATCAGCAGCATGCTTGAGACCAGTCACAAAGTCCTGAGCTGTCACATTCCCGTATTCTTCACCTTCTGAAGTGTACCATTTAGCGTCTTTACGGATTTTATAGGTATAAGTCAAACCATCTTTAGAAACAGTCCAAGACTCTGCAATAGACGGTACAAAATTACCATATTGGTCATTTTCCAACAAACCATCCACACCGTTAGTCACGAGGTCAGATGTTGAAGCCTTACCAGACGTCACATAGTCCAATGTTTCTGGTTCAGCAGTATAGACATAATTATAAGCTTTTGCTGCGCTGTTTCCTTTTGATGAACCAGAACAAGCAGCTAAAACGCCTACTGAAAGAAGGCTAACCCCAGCTAAAGCTAATACTTTGCTTTTTTTCATACGAATTCTCCAATTTTGTTTTTTAGGTTTACTTAGGATTATAGCACAAAAAAGGAAAAAAGTAAACTAAATTTTCTGAATATTATGGTAGCCATGCAATGACTCTACTCTATTACTCGTGTTCATTTTCCACTGCTATCCTAAGAAAAACTTAGCAAGTCTAAAGACTTATTTAATAGAAGGGTAGTATAGTCCGGATCATCCTTGAGTTCTTTGATGGAACTTTGAACCAACTCCAAATCATCTGTAATCATCCCATCCACCCCTAAGCGAAAAGATTTGACGATACTATCCTCATCATTAATGGTCCAGTCATAGAGACGTTTGTCGGATTGCCAGAGTTTATTGACAAAATTTTCATCCAAGGTTGAATACTCCATGGTGTAGCCAGAAGCCTTAGTTCGTGGAAAGATTGTATTATAAGGCAGGATAAAGAAACTGGGGATAGAGGAGTCATATTTGACAACCTGATCGATGACTTGGTAGTCCAAAGACTGAATCTGGTGTTGATAAACCTTGATTTTGGCACCATACTTGCTCAAAAATCGCTCCATCATATCCTTGGAGTCTTTCTTGCTGGTCTTGATTTCTATCAAGAGGCGCTGGCCGAGTTGATTGGCACGAGTAAAGTAATCGTCAAAGCTAGAAATCTTAGCCCGATAGCCATTTTCTGAAATCTCTAGCGAAGTCAACTCAGCCAAGGTTAAGTCTTGAGGTTGGGCATCAAGACCTGCCAACTGCTTCAGGTTTGCATCATGCATCATGACAAATTGCCCATCCTTGGTTTCCTGCACATCCATTTCTACCAAGTCAGGTTTGAGCAAGGCTGTTTTTTCCAGCGCTTCTACGGTATTTTGGATTCCATTTTCCCTTGAAACCCCTCTATGGGAAATCGTAATCGGAACATTCTCCAAAGGGAAATTTAGATAGACATAACCTTCTAATGCGAAGCTTGAGCTGGCAATAGTCAGAACAAACCAACGCATTAGAGACAGGCCTCTTTTCGTTGGATAGTCATTTAAGGTACGATCTGTCAGGAAAGAGACAAATTTGAGAAGGAAATAGGACAACATAGCATAGTAGGCAAACTTAATCAGGACAAAAGCTACAATACCGCTAAAGAGGACAACCTCATTTGGTTGAGTGTTCGCGTGCTGCTGTCCTAGTATAGCTGGAGCTGAGAGAAAAGTATAAAGCAGAAAGCTTTTGATAATAATCCAAAAAAGATGTCTAGTATAAAAGAAAAGACGATTCTTAGTCTTGGCCAGACTAAAGCGAATTGCCTGAGGAACTGTTGCGTGCTCAAAAAAGAGCTGTGGTAGGGCAAACATTAGTCGCACTGCCACTAGAAACATGCCGACCACAAGAAGTCCCATGAAAACAGCGAAAAAAATATTATTTGCCAAATAGGTAACAATAAAATCCGGAACCAAAATTTTATTGAGATAATAGATTTTCAAAATTTGGCGCAAGAAGGGGAAAAGAAAGCCCATATAAAGTACGATAAAGAGCATTTTCCCAGGACCAGCCTTCTTGACAAGCGCAAAGCTATCCTTGAATGTTTTTCCGAGAAAAGCAAAGACTGGCCGATTTTCTTGGTCCAAAAGATTACGAATCCCCATAAAAATCATACCACTTTGGAAATAGGCTACAAAAAGATTGACCACGACGAGGACTAGAAAGCCTAGACCGACCAGCCAATTAGAGCTGAGGACTGCCCAGACATTGTTGTAAGACAAAAAAAGATATCCTGTCTGTTTGAGCAGGTATTCTGCTGCGTAGGAATTAAAGGGAATCCAAGCATACTCCATCATCATAAAGACCATGAAAAAGAGAACTAGGATCTTGTCTAAATTATGATAAAAGCGCTTAAAGCTAAGTTTTTCTGGTTTCATCTTATTCTTCTTTCAAAAATTTGGGCGAAAAAGGGAAAGGCAAACTCTAACGAAGACTGAATGGCTCCTGAAAATCTGCGTTTGGCAGTTTCTCCGCCTTATCTCTACTCTTTCTTTGAAAAATAAATCTCAGCTTTTCAACTGAGATTTTCTTTCTTATTTACCAAATAAACGGGCGAAAAATCCTTTGTTTTCCTGCTTTTGCACCTTCTCCTTGGCTTCATCCAGTTCCAAAAGAAGGGTTTCCCGCTCGCTCATAGCCTTGGCTGTCAACTGCTGCTGCTGGTCCAGCTGCTTATCTTTTTCAGCAATCTGCACGTCCTTGACACGGAGTTGTTCGTCTTTCTTAGCCAGCTGGTTATCTTTAGCCTTAAGCTGCTCATAAAGGCGTAAAATCTCAGCATTTTTTTCATCCACTAAGATTTCCATTAACTCGCGCTGTTTGACTTCTTCGCTAACTGGCTCATCTTCAAAAATGGTCTTTTTATAAATTTCTTCTAGCTTAATCAGGCCACTGCGGGTCACGACTGTGACCCCTTTTTCATTTTTTTCTGTATCTTCTGGCGGCAGAGCCTTGACACGATTATTGATTGCCTGACGGCTGACTCCTAAAATCTCGGCCAGCTCGCTGACTGTCTTTTCAATTGCCATAATTTCCTCTGAAACTTTTTCTAGATATAGTTACCTAAATCTTATCATATCAAGGCTTAACTGTCAAATAAAGCAAAAAAGTGAAGCAAGTATATTGCTCCACTTTCCTAGCTTTCTATAGTTCAACTTGAAAAATTTCCAAGCTCTGCATTTCTTCTTCTGTCAAGCGTCGCCATTGCCCCAGATCCAGATTTGTATCAAGCTGTAATGGTCCCATAGACAAGCGCTGAAGGTCGGTTACTTCCTTCCCGCAAGCTAGGACCATACGCTTCACCTGATGAAACTTGCCTTCTGAGAGCGTGATACGGACCAGACTAGTCTTCGCTCCTTCATCTCTTTCGATAATTTCGAGCTGGGCAGGCCGACAAGTGAAATCTTTGAGTTCGATTCCTTGAGCAAAGCGATCAACATCTGCCTGATCCATCAGACCAGCAACCTGAGCTTGATAAACCTTATCCACATGGCGCTTGGGAGATAGCATAGCGTGCGATAGCTGACCATTATTGGTTAAAAGCAGGAGCCCATGCGTATCCACATCTAACCGGCCCACAGGAAAGACTTCTTTTTGACGGGCAGTATCGTCCAATAAATCTAAAACTGTTCGATGTCGGTCATCTTCAGTAGCAGAAATGACACCCTTAGGTTTATTTAAGAGGTAGTAGACAAACTTTTCATATACCAGGGGCTGACCATCCACCACAATCTGATCCGACCGCTCATCAATCTGTGTCTTGGCCGACATGACCGCTGCTCCATTGACCCATACTTGACCTTTTTTCAATAGTTGCTTGACTTGACTGCGTGAGCCAAGTCCACTTTCCACTAAAAATTTATCCAGACGCATATCTTCTCCTAAGCAGACTTTTTCTTGAGAATTCCGAATGCCAGCACTGCCATTAAAACCATCAAACTTCCCAAAACGCCAAAAATAAAGGAAGCTTGGCTTGAAAATTGACTAATCAAAGACAAGAAAAAGGTTGTAGCAGTCGCTCCAGCACTGCAACCTAAAATCACAATCGAGGTTGCTTGATTCAAGGATTTGCTAGGGATTCTCTCGGAAAGAATATGGAAAATCGATGTCAGACTGACACTATAAACAAAGCCAGAAGCGATGGTAACCACACTCAAGAGCAAGAGATTGGGTACTAAACCAATCATGATGGAAGTAAGGCCAAAGGCCACTCCTGCAACCGTCAATAAATTTTCCTTGAAATAATGAAGAAGCGGTGCAAAGGACAAGCCTGCGGCAATACCAATCAACTGCATAGTTGAAAGAATCAAACCTGCTGTCTGAACACTTCCCATACCAGACTTTTCAACCAGTCCAGGCACGCGCACGTTGATAACCACATTCGTCAAGACAATCACCGCTGCTACTAGGGCTAGGCCAATTGTCAAAAACCACTGTGCAGCTGTCAAGCCTTTGCCTTCCTGATGAGCTTCATGATGCTTCTCCTCCTTGCCATAAGGCACAAAGTGCAGGTAGAGGGCTAGAACAATCAAACCCGAAGCATAGACCAAGAAAGAAATTTCCCAGCCAAAGCGAAGCAACTGGCTCACTCCAAGCGTCAAGAGAGCCGTCCCGACAACTTCAGCCGATCCACGTAGACCTAAGGTCTGAATCCGTTCCTTGCCCTCATAACGTTCGCTGATAATCGAGATGGCTTTGGCATTGAGCAAACCAACTCCCATACCAAAGATCAGACGCGAGGCAAAAATCACCCAGTACGCCTTATTCACGAGAGGAACAAAGCCGCAAAGAGAGAAAATCAAGAGCCCCGTCACAATCATCTTTCGTTCCGATAAATATTTCTCCACTAGGCCATTTAAAACTAGCATGAGCATAATCCCAGCCGATGGGAGAGAGACCAACAATTCAATCCAGCTTTCTGGCAGGTCTTTATAAAAAGCAAACATAGCCGATTGGGCACTGGAAATCGAAAAGGAGGTCGTCAACACCAAAGAAAGTGAGAGAATACTCACTTTTTCCATAAACTTTTTCATTCTACTTTCCTTTAAAAATCACACTCATTCTATCATACAGCTTTTTAGAAAAAGACGCAATCATCTTTTCTTAAAAATTCAGCCATTAAAAAGAGTATTCTTTCGAAAAATTTCTCCTCTGATAAAACGACAAGCCCTTTCTTTATTTCTGGCGGGATTTGTGTTATGATGAAAGAAAGAAAAAGGAGAGAATCATGTCTGTTAGTGAAAAAAAATCGGTTATGGATAAATTAACCAAGGCAGCTCATTTGATCGATATGAGCGACATTATCCGTGAGGGAAATCCTACCTTGCGTGCAGTGGCTGAGGAGGTCAGCTTTCCCCTATCTGATCAGGAAATCATTTTAGGTGAGAAAATGATGCAGTTTCTGAAACATTCTCAAGATCCTGTCATGGCTGAAAAAATGGGGCTCCGTGGCGGAGTTGGTCTAGCAGCGCCTCAGCTGGATATTTCTAAGCGTATCATCGCTGTGCTGGTGCCAAATCTGGAGGACGAAGAAGGAAATCCGCCTAAAGAAGCCTACTCACTGGCTCAGGTCATGTACAATCCAAAAGTTGTTGCCCACTCTGTGCAAGATGCTGCCTTAGCTGATGGAGAAGGCTGCCTTTCTGTTGACCGAGAGGTGCCAGGCTATGTTGTGCGCCATGCACGAGTGACCGTGGATTACTTTGATAAGGACGGTCAAAAACACCGCATCAAACTCAAAGGCTACAATTCTATCGTAGTTCAACACGAGATTGACCACATCAACGGCATCATGTTTTACGATCGTATCAATGAAAAAGATCCATTTGCAGTGAAAGACGGCATGCTGGTACTGGAATAAACGGTCATATATTGCAATCAAAAATACCTAGACGTTTTCACGTCTAGGTATTTCTTTTACACTATTCTAAGTACCTCGATCCCAGAAAAGAGCCAAGAGGATCATAGCGCCCAAGACTGAGGGAAGAATGGCTGTGTCCGCTAACATCGGTCCCCAGTGACCAAAAAGCAATTGCCCAAGCCATGAACCAAACCAGCCCAAGAGGATTTTTCCGATACAACCCATACGTTCCCCGCGGCTGGTAATAGCCCCAGCCATGAGACCAATAATAAAACCGACAAACATACTACCAATCATAGAGGATCCTTCTTTCTATGTTTATAGTAAAGTTTCTCAAGAAGCAGGCGGGAGCTGCCAGATTAAAAGTGCCCGTCAAAACAACTTAAAATCTTAAATTGCCCAATCTCCATTGCGGAAGATTGCTACACGGCTGCCGTCTTCGCGGATACCATCGATATCCATTTGATTAGAGCCAATCATAAAGTCCACGTGAACATCTGAGCGGTTAAGTCCCGCAGCTTCAAGCTCTTCTTCGCTCATATCTGCTCCGCCAACCACGCTGGTCGCATAGGCTGCACCGATAGCCAAGTGGTTTGAAGCATTCTCATCAAAAAGGGTGTTGAAGAAGGTAATGCCTGACTGTGAAATTGGACTTGGATCTGGTACCAAGGCACATTCACCCAAGGCACGCGCACCCGCATTTTCAAAGACAAGGTCTTTCATGACCTGATCACCCTTCTCGGCTGAAATATCCACGATTTGTCCATCCTTAAAGGTTACCTTAATCCCTTCGATGATATTTCCGTTATAGCTAAGCGGTTTTGTAGAGGTTACATAGCCCTCTGCACGACGGAAGTCAGGAGCCGTAAAAACTTCTTCTGTCGGCATATTTGGCAAGAATCCTTCGCCCTGTGCGTTGATGGCACCAGCTGATTCCCAGACGTGGTTCTTTGGCAAGCCAAGTGTCAAATCAGTCCCTGGCGCTGTGTAGTAAAGGGCTGAAAATTGCTCTTTATTGAGCATATCCGCCTTGCTCTTCAAGATAGCTGCATGTTCTTCCCAAGCCTTAACGGGATCTTCTTCGTAAACACGGCAAGTTTTGAAGATTTGATCCCAAAGGAGATCGACTGCTTCTTCGTCGCTCGCAGCATTTGGAAAGACCTTCTTAGCCCACTCAAGCCCTGCTGCAGCTGCCACAGTCCAGCTAACCTTGTTGGACTGAGTTGCGATGCGCATCGGCTTCATCGCGAGTCCCATAGCTTTTGCAGAAGCTGAAAGCTTATCCGCATCCACTCCGTTCAAGGCGCCTGGGTCAGAAGAACGGACACCAAGACGGCTGGCCTTGTTCTCCAAGAGATAGTTCATCTCAGCCACCTTATATTCTGGCACATTGGCCAAACGCTCCATCGGCGCGTGGAGGAATTTCTCACGATTGATGACATCATCTGTCCACTGAACGATAACCTCATGAGCACCCAGAGCATAGGCCTCCTTGACAATCAAGTGAGCCAGCTCACGCTGCTCCACATCAATATTGAGCGCCACCGTGTGACCCGGCTGCACATTAATACCATTGGCAACCAATAGTTTAGCGTATTTTTCTAAGTTTTCTTTAAAATTTGGCAGAACCATGCTGCTTCTCCTTTTCTTTTGTTATTTCTCTTTAAACAGAGACAGTAGGCTAACCGCTGCCACAGTACCGCAAATCAAGGCGGTCATTTTCAAAATCGTATCTGGATCAAAGTCCAGTTGATAATCAAACACTTTTTGCGCTGGCTTATCCTGAGCGGAAATGGTCAATTTCATAAAAACCTCCTTATATATTTTAGAAAAACTCATCAAACAGACTCAACTGGTTATCCTCTGGCATATTGCCGAGAATGCCCATATCGTCCATTTTTTCAACTAGGGTGCTAGAGAGGCCGCCGCGCTTTCGGAGCTCCGTCTTAGAGAGGAATTCGCCTTCTTCCCGCGCTCTAACTAATTGGCGGGCAACGTTGTCACCCAGACCGTCCATAGCAGAGAATGGTGGGATAAGG
>NZ_CALHWC010000153.1 GCF_938036805.1 uncultured Streptococcus sp. | reverse complement strand
CTCGACAATCCAAAGACAATTGAGAGGCTAGGACTTTTGTCCCAGCCTCGTTTTTGCATCAAAAAGGCATTTTCATAAATTGCAGATAAATTTTGAGAAAAATATCACACAGAATGTTGACAAAATTATTTCATAGGATTACAATTAGATTACAAAATATTTCTTTTGTTACAAAGTAAAAGCTTTAAAGAATATATTTTGGTGGGGTAAGATGTCCCCTATGCAAGCCAACATCGCTACTATCGTTTAGTAAATTGATGATAAACTGACAAGGAGATTTCATTATGAAACGTAGTAAATTTATTCTATTGACAGCTACTGCCTTGTGCTCTGCTTTCCTGCTAGCCGCCTGTACCTCTAAGCCTTCCACGAAGGTGAACAGCAGTTCCACTTCTCAGACATTTAAGACTAGTAGCTTAGGCGAGTCCTCCGCCAAACCATCAGCTAAGCAAAGTTCTGCTTCCAACGAAGCAAAAGCATCTTCTACTACTAAGCTTTCTAGCGACCAGGGTATTTCCAGTCAAGCTGAAAAACCCGTGGAAAACAAGACTTCAGCAGATTCAAACACTCCAACAACTTCCGGTATAGATGTCAATGCTCTAGCAAACGGTGATTTCTCTAGCGTTGCAGGTACTTGGCAAGACGATTTGGGCAACCAATTAGTTTTTGATGCAAATGGATTAGTAACATTGCAACGTAATAATGGTGAAACATTGAACCATAACGCTATTTACAATGGTCATGTAGAAGGAGATAAGTTTAGAGCTGATTTTGGTTATAATGGAGCAGGCAGTAGTGATCCTTTATTCGTTGTTCCAGTAGGCGTAGCATTGCCACTTAATGGTGCTCCAGCGCCTAAAGAACAAATCATGCTTGGAAGTGATGCAATCTCTTCTGCACAACATCCCTACTATCGAGTAGCAAATTAATGATAAACTGACAAGGAGATTCTATTATGAAACGTAATAAACTTATTTTATTGACAGCCACTGCCTTGTGTTCTGCTTTCCTGCTCGCAGCTTGTAGCTCTAAGCCTTCTACGGAGCCTAGTAGTTCTACCTCTCAGAGTTCTAAAATTAGCAGTTCTAGCAAGTCTTCTACCAAATCATCAGCTAAGCAAAGTTCTGCTTCTAACTCCGTGACATCCTCTTCAACTCCTCAGACTTCTAGCGACCAGGGTATTTCCAGTCAAGCTGAGAAGCCCGTGGAAAACAAGACTTCAGCAGATTCAAACACGTCACCAACTCCGGCTACTCCAGTGGCTCCAACAATTTCCGGTATGGATATCAATGCTCTAGCAAATGGTGATTTCTCCAGCATTGCAGGTACTTGGCAAGACGATTTGGGCAATCAATTAGTCTTTGATGCAAATGGCTTGGTGTCTCATACTTACAGAGGAAATGAATCAAGCGACTACACTTTGACAAATAGTCAAGTATATGAAGATAAGTTCGGAGCGTTTTTAACTCATAAATCAGGGAATCAAGTGGCCTCCTTCACAGCCATTCCTAAAGGAGCTCGTCTTTATGATACTGGAAGTGAAAATCCGAAAGAACGCATTTTAGTGGGGCAAGATTTTACTTACGCCTCTCAACATCCCTACTATCGCGTAGCGAATTGATGTATTGAATGATGATAATCATGGTGCGAGTGACTTTCCAAGGTACTCATCATGCTGACAATATAAAAACAAGGAACAGAATTAATTGCTGTTCCTTTTTCTTTGCTTTATCGAAAAAAGTTTGCTCGCAGGGCTGTTTTGGATTATTTTTTTGTAAAATGGCTCTTTCTTCTCCAAAAATTGGTACAATAAAAGAAAGCGTTTTAATCGAATAATGAGGTAGTAACGATGAAAATATCTTTAGAAGAAATTCAAAGAGTTGCCAACCAAGGCCCTTTCTATCCAGACTGGGACTCTCTTGCGGCCTATCAAGTTCCCCACTGGTTCAAAAGGGCTAAGTTTGGGATTTTTATCCACTGGGGACTTTACAGCCTTCCTGCCTTTGGGAGCGAGTGGTACTCTCGAAATATGTACATCCAGGGTACGGCAGAATTTGACCACCATATCAAAACTTACGGGCCTCACAAAGATTTTGGCTACAAGGATTTTATCCCACTCTTTACTGCCGAAAATTTTCATGCGGACGAATGGCTGCGCCTCTTTAAAGAAGCAGGAGCCCAATACATTTTTCCAGTGGCAGAGCATCACGACGGCTTCCAGCTTTATGCCAGTCAGCTTTCTCCTTTTAATAGTGTAGAAATGGGGCCAAAACGTGACATCTTGGGGGAATTGAGTCAGGCAGCTCAAAGAGAGCAAGTACATTTTTGTACCTCTTCCCATCGGGCGGAGCATCATTTTTTCTTTTCGCATGGAAAGGAGTTTGCCAGTGACATTGCCAGCGAAGTCAGTCGCGAGGAACTCTACTGGCCGGCTATGCCAGAGCCGGACCACCATGATTTGTTTGGTCAGCCTTATCCGAGTCAGGAGTTTCTAGATGATTGGCTCCTGCGTACCTGTGAGCTGGTTCGAGATTACCAGCCTGAGATTTTGTATTTCGATTGGTGGATTCAGCATGCAGCTTTTAAAGAGTATATAAAGCTTTTTGCGGCCTATTATTATAATTTAGGAGCAGCTTCTGGGAAGCCGACTAGCATCTGCTACAAGCATGATGCGCTGGCTTTTGGTGCGGGGATTGTGGAAGTGGAACGCGGTGGTTTCGCAGAGATCCAGCCTTTCACTTGGCAGACGGATACAGCTATTGCGCGAAATTCTTGGGGCTACACAGAGAATCTCGACTATAAGTCAGCTAAGGAAATCATCCAGACCTTGATTGATGTCGTGTCCAAAAATGGGAATTTGCTGCTGAATATTGGGCCAAAAGGAGACGGGGCGATTCCAGAAAAAGATCAAGAAATCTTGAGAGAAATCGGGGCTTGGCTCCAAGTGAACGGTCAAGCGATCTATGATTCACGCGCTTGGAGGCAATTTGGAGAAGGTCCGACACAAGTAGATAGTGGGCCATTTTCGGATGGTAAAAACATCCCTTATACAAACCAGGATTTCCGTTTCACGGCTAAGGGCGGAGCGGTGTATGCCTTTCTGATGGAGCCTGCAGTAAATCAGTGGTTGACGATTCAGGCCTTGGCTGACGAAAGAGAAAATCCCGCGTCCCGCTTTCATGGCATCATAGAGGAGGTGTCCTTACTAGGCCATAATGAAGCGCTTGAATGGGAGCAAACACCTCAAGGTTTGCGTCTCTTCATGCCGAGTGTAGCAGGCGACTTACCCTTGGTGTTGAAGGTTCAACTGCGTTAAATCTAGACGAAAAAATGAGGCTGGGACAAAAGTCCTAGCCTCTCAATTGTCTTTGGATTGTCGAGCAAGACGCAGTGGTTGAGTGGGCTCTACTACGCTGATTTCATCAGCTTTTACAGCCCTACTCAACTGTGCGGAGGTGGGACGACGAAATCGAATTCTAACGAATTACCGATTTCTGTCCCACTCTCATTTTACTTACATAGTGTTTTTAAATTTTCATAAAAGAGCACCCGAGCTGTTGTGATGTAAGGATAGGCCACAATTCCAGCGATTCCCAGTGTGATACCAATCAGGATATACCAGCCGATAAAGCTCAAATCCAGCAAGAAACGTTTCCACTTATAGCCTTTCATCATGCGTCTACTTTGCACAAGAACTTGCCAAGGACCTTGGTAGGTGCCAGTACTTAGCTGATCATAAAGGATGAAGTCGGTCTGAGAGTAAGCGTAGTTGGCCATCAGGAAGACTGCCGTACCAGCCAAGACAATGAGAGTGCCGAGAAACATCATGGGCGCATAGCTGACGATTTGCTCCACCTCAGGACTAGCAGCTGTCAATTGGGACACATCGGATATTTTTCCATAAATAGCTAGTACCTTGTAACTGCTGAAAATAAGGAAAAATGAACCGACAAGGCTGATAGAATTCCACAGCAAGAGGAGAATGCTTTTGGTCAGTTGTGTGATAAAAATCGGCGAAAAAAGCTCGGCAGAAAAGATTCGGCCAATATCTGTAAAGCCAACCGTATCGCGTTTTTTCCGGACGACATCTATCATGCTGAAGCTAGCAGATAAAAAGAGCAGGGCGATGATAAATTCTACGATTTGTGGAAAAATTTGACGACCAAAAATCACAACAAAGGCCTGATTGACCTCCAACTGGGGAACGATCTCCTCCAGATGACGGTTGGGTGACAAATAAGTAGATAAAATGGTTACCAGAGTTGGAATGGCAAAGAGAGAGAAAATGCCGTTGGTTTGATTTCGGATAGCTCGCGCTTGGGCACGGATTTCGCTTAAATTCATACAGACCTCCATTTCATGATTTTTATTATACCACATATCGTGACAGACAAGACTTTTTTTGGTAAAATCATACGGTATCTTATGAGCGCTTGGCGCTTGTTTTATAGAAGAAAATAGCTGGGACTGTCTTTCCCAGCAGGAGGAAACATGTCAGATTCACCGATTCAGTATCATTTGATCAAAAAAGAAAAGCACACAGGTGCTCGTCTAGGAGAAATCATCACCCCGCATGGCACCTTTCCAACGCCTATGTTTATGCCGGTCGGCACTCAGGCTACGGTCAAGACCCAGTCACCAGAAGAGCTCAAGCAAATGGGTTCGGGTATCATCTTGGCCAATACTTACCACCTCTGGTTGCGGCCGGGTGATGAGCTGATTGCCCGTGCAGGTGGCCTACACAAGTTCATGAACTGGGACCAGCCTATTCTGACCGATAGTGGTGGTTTTCAGGTTTATTCTCTAGCGGATAGTCGCAACATCACAGAAGAAGGAGTGACTTTTAAGAACCACCTTAATGGTTCCAAGATGTTCCTGTCGCCAGAAAAGGCTATCTCTATCCAGAACAACCTAGGCAGCGACATTATGATGTCTTTTGATGAGTGCCCGCAGTTCTACCAGCCTTATGACTATGTCAAGAAGTCGATTGAGCGGACTAGCCGTTGGGCCGAGCGGGGACTCAAGGCTCATACTCGTCCCCACGACCAAGGTCTCTTTGGGATTGTCCAAGGTGCTGGCTTTGAAGATTTGCGCCGCCAGTCTGCCCAAGATTTGGTCAGCATGGATTTCCCAGGCTACTCTATCGGAGGATTGGCTGTTGGTGAGTCTCATGAAGAGATGAATGCGGTGCTGGACTTCACAACGCCTCTGCTGCCTGAAAATAAGCCCCGCTATCTTATGGGAGTTGGGGCGCCAGATAGCTTGATTGACGGTGTTATCCGTGGCGTTGATATGTTTGACTGCGTCCTGCCGACTCGGATTGCCCGAAACGGAACCTGTATGACTAGCGAAGGACGTCTGGTTGTCAAAAACGCTCAGTTTGAGGAAGATTTTACGCCGCTGGATCACGACTGTGATTGCTACACTTGTACAAACTACACGCGGGCCTATATCCGCCACCTGCTCAAGGCTGATGAAACCTTTGGCCTCCGCTTGACAAGTTACCACAATCTTTACTTTTTGGTAAACCTCATGAAGAAGGTTCGCCAAGCTATTATGGATGATAACTTGTTAGAATTCCGTGAAGATTTTATGGAACGCTACGGCTACAACCGCTCCAAGAGAAATTTCTAAGAGTCTTCATTTGAGGGAAAGAATATGTCTGATGAAGGAAAATTGCTGGAAAGCTTGGTAGACTACCTTTCTGATGGTCAAAAGCACACTCTGAGGATTTTTGGTCACGGAGCTTCAGGTAAGTCAACTTTTGCTCGAAAACTTCAGCTAACCTTGGGTGAGGAACGAACCAATCTTCTGGAAACAGATCCTTATGTAATTACTGGAGAGTATCGCGATTTGCTCAGTTCTAAGGATTTTCCTCATCAAAAAGTAACGGCTTGTATCCCAGCCGTTCATGAACTCAGTAGTCTGGAGCGTGATATTTGTGCTTTGCAGTCTGGTCTGGATATTCTGACCATTGGAAAAGCTTGGTCACCAAGCTTGCGTTTGTCGGCTCAAAAACCAATTTTAATAGTAGAAGGTATGTCAGCAGCTTTTTTGCCTAAAAGCTTGTTTGATTTATCGATTTGCTTTTACACGGATGATCAAACTGAGTTAGAACGCCGCTTGGCGCGGGATGTGGCTGTGCGAGAACGTAGACTGGATTGGATAGAGCAGACGCATTTAGATCGGAGAGAGCAATATCTGCACTTTTATCAGCCCTATTTAGTAGCTGCAGACCTTGTCATCTGCCAGTCAGGAAACGACTTTCGCATTGAAAAGGACAGCCCGTTGTTATAAAATAAAGTAGTCAAAGGCAAATCTTTTATTTTTAATCTCACTGATGTGCATCAGTGAGCATTTTTATTTTTTGAGTAAAAACTTAAATGAATAGGTAGAATAATCTAAATTTTCTTCTATATAAATGATTACAAGAATTGTAAGTCTCTTAGAAAACGCTTTTATAAAAAATTATCCTAAAAATCTTTAAAAACTTGCTCAAATCCCTTGCAATGCTTGGTTCTTTGTGTTAAGATACTATGGTGCTGTGAAAAACAGCGTGTAGCTTTGATGCAAGAGGTTGCGACACGCTCGGTTGCATTGCCACGCAATCACCTGTCGGTTTTCTTGTGGAGCTAGCCTATTATCTTAAATAGACGAAAAAAGGAGAAAAAGATGGCAAACAAAAAAATCCGCATCCGTTTGAAAGCTTACGAACATCGTACACTTGACACAGCGGCTGCAAAAATCGTAGAAACTGCTGCACGTACAGGCGCTGAAGTTGCGGGTCCAATCCCACTTCCAACTGAACGTAGCCTCTACACAATCATTCGTGCGACTCACAAATACAAAGATTCTCGCGAACAATTTGAAATGCGTACTCACAAACGCTTGATCGACATCATCAACCCAACTCAAAAAACGGTTGATGCTTTGATGAAATTGGATCTTCCAAGTGGTGTGAACGTAGAAATCAAACTTTAATCTAAAGCTTGATATTTTGAGCATAAAAAACGCTCGTTAAAAACTTTTTAGATAAAAAAATAGAAAAGGAAACATTTTCTCATGACAAAAGGAATCTTAGGGAAAAAAGTGGGAATGACTCAAATCTTCACTGAAGCTGGCGAATTAATCCCTGTAACTGTTGTTGAAGCAACTCCAAACGTTGTTCTTCAAGTTAAAACAGTTGAAACAGATGGTTACAACGCAGTTCAAGTTGGTTTTGACGACCTTCGTGACGTATTGAGCAACAAACCTGCTAAAGGACATGTAGCGAAAGCTAACACGGCTCCTAAGCGCTTCATTCGTGAATTCAAAAACATTGAAGGCTTGGAAGTTGGTGCGGAAATCACAGTTGATACATTCGAAGCTGGCGATGTTGTTGATGTAACAGGAACTTCAAAAGGTAAAGGTTTCCAAGGTGTAATCAAACGCCACGGCCAATCTCGTGGACCAATGGCTCACGGTTCGCGTTACCATCGTCGTCCTGGTTCAATGGGACCAGTTGCGCCAAACCGTGTTTTCAAAAACAAACACTTGGCTGGACGTATGGGTGGCAACCGTGTAACGATTCAAAACCTTGAAATCGTACAAGTTGTTCCAGAGAAAAACGTTATCTTGATCAAAGGAAACGTACCTGGTGCTAAGAAATCTCTTATCACTATCAAATCAGCAGTTAAAGCTGGTAAATAAT
>NZ_CALHWC010000152.1 GCF_938036805.1 uncultured Streptococcus sp. | reverse complement strand
AAGCCAGTCCAGCCAATGCACCGATTCTTTATCAGTATGGGGCTTTTGGCCAACGCTTGGGCAAGTATGATCAGGTGGACCAGCTCTTTACTCATCGTCGTGCGACGGTTTCCCTAGGCTATATCGGTCTGTATGAAGTGGCAGCAGTCTTTTACGGCGGTAATTGGGAGAACAATCCTGAAGCCAAGGACTTTACGATTGCCATTGTCAAAGATATGAAGCGTCGGGTAGAAGAGTGGTCCGAGCAGTATGACTACCATTTCTCTGTCTACTCGACGCCATCTGAAAGCCTGACCGACCGCTTCTGCCGTTTGGATACAGAAAAGTTTGGCATCGTTCCGGATATTACTGACAAAGAATACTATACTAACTCTTTCCACTACGATGTGCGTAAGAATCCAACACCTTTTGAAAAGCTAGACTTTGAGAAGATTTATCCTGAAGTGGGTGCTTCTGGTGGCTTTATTCACTACTGTGAATACCCTGTGCTGCAGCAAAATCCAAAAGCACTGGAGGCTGTCTGGGACTATGCTTATGATCGGGTTGGCTATCTGGGAACCAATACACCGATTGATCGCTGTTACAAGTGTAACTTTGAAGGAGATTTCACGCCGACCGAGCGAGGCTTCACCTGTCCAAACTGCGGCAACAGCGATCCCAAGACGGTCGATGTGGTCAAGCGGACCTGCGGTTACTTAGGAAATCCGCAAGCCCGCCCAATGGTCAATGGCCGTCACAAGGAAATATCAGCTCGGGTCAAGCACATGAATGGCTCAACTATTAAGTACGAAGGAAATTAAGATGGGAAAGTATCAATTGGACGACAAAGGAAAGGCTCAGGTGCAGCGTTTCCATGAAAAACATTCGCGGGGAGGCAATGGCAAAAAAGAGCGATTAGCCAAACTGCGTCAGCAATTTTTAGAAAAAAACAAGAAATAATAGAAGTCAGAGTGGGGCGCAAGGCGGTCTCACTCTCTTCGTATCAGGAGGATCTATGGAGCTGAGACGACCGAAACTAGAAGACAAGGAAAAGATTTTAGAGATGCTGGCTGACTTTGAAGCAGCTGGCAGCCGGCAGGACGGCTTCTTTGGCGGAGAGGATTTTGTTTATGAGGACTGGCTGGAGACCATTTGGCTAGCTGAAGCAGGTCTAGGCTTGCCGCAAGGTTTTGTGCCTTACATCCAACTAGTTTCTTTTGCTGCGGATGGTCAGGCTGTGGGCTTTCTCAATCTGCGTTTGCGGCTCAATGACCATTTACTCCAAGAAGGCGGGCATATCGGTTACAGTATTCGTCCGTCTGCGCGTGGGAAAGGATTGGCCAAAGAGCAGTTGCGACAAGGCTTGCAAGTAGCTAAAAGTAAAAATATCAAACGTGCTTTAGTGACTTGTGATTGTGATAATGCTGCCAGTCGAGCAGTGATTTTGGCTAATGGCGGAGCGTTAGAGGATATTCGAGCTGGTAAAGAGCGCTATTGGATTGATTTAGATTGAGGATAGTTTATGAAGTTACGACGACCAACTTTGGAAGATAAAGACGCGATTTTAGAGATGATTGCGGAGTTTGATGCTGCAAAATCCTACATGCACGGTGGCATGGGCTCCACTTGGAAACGAGCAAAGGATTATGAAGATTGGCTGAGAATTGTAGAGCAGCAAGAGAACGCTGGAAATCTGCCAGAAGGCTGGGTTCATGCCATCCAATTTTTGTCCTTTGATGAAACTGGCTTGCCTCTGGGCTTTTTAGCCCTACGCTTGTCCTTGAATGACAAATTATTTGTGGAGGGTGGGCATATTGGCTATTCTATACGGCCCAGTCAACGCAGAAAGGGCTTGGCTAAGTTGCAGCTAGAGCTAGGACTAGCAGCGGCTCGAAAGCAAGGATTGGAACGAGTGCTGATTACCTGCGATGAAGACAACGAAGCCAGCCGTCTCACCATTCTCTCTGCTGGCGGTGTTTACGAAAATACAATCGATAGAAGTCAGCGCTACTGGATTGATTTGGAGGATGAAGATGAACAATCCCAAACCTCAAGAATGGAAAAGTGAGGAGCTTAGCAAGGGGCGAATCATTGACTATAAGGCCTTTAACTTTGTGGATGGCGAAGGTGTCCGCAACTCCCTCTATGTCAGTGGCTGTATGTTTCACTGTGAGGGCTGCTATAATGCAGCAACTTGGTCTTTCAATGCTGGCATTCCTTATACGCAAGAGTTGGAGGAGCAGATTATGAAAGACTTGGCGGAGCCTTATGTGCAGGGACTGACCCTTCTAGGCGGCGAGCCATTTCTCAATACAGGCATTCTCCTGCCCTTGGTTAAGCGGATTCGGAGAGAGCTGCCGGACAAGGATATCTGGTCTTGGACGGGCTACACCTGGGAGGAGATGATGCTGGAAACGGAGGACAAGCTGGAGCTGCTGAGTTTGATTGACATCTTGGTGGACGGCCGTTTTGATATCACGAAGAAAAATCTCATGCTACAATTTCGTGGTTCCTCTAATCAGCGCATCATTGATGTGCAGAAGTCTCTTCGATCAGGACAGGTAGTCATCTGGGACAAGCTCAATGATGGCCTCCAAACCTATGAGCAAGTTGATCGAGATGGCTTGCTGTAATCATCTAGATTGGAGTAGAATTTCCAGTATAAAAACAGGACATGTAGTTCAAGTTTGTCCATGTTTTTTAAAATGTGCTTACGATGATGCAAGTGACTCTCAGAGTTCATGACCCAAGCTCTATTTTCCTTATCAGAAAAAGCGGTGTCAATGCCTTGGTATCGCTTTATTTTTCTATGCTTTGGCTTGAATTCGATTTCAAAGTTGAAGTCGTTGACAAAAAAATAGGATTTTTTTACAATTATGTAATATTCTTAAGAATTTCTTAAAAAAGCCATGTTTTTATGCTATAATAGACTAGAGTAATTTTGCACAGAAAGTAGTAAGGTGAATGTATCAGAGATCAAAAAAATCTAAAAAGAAAAGCAATCGATTAAAAATAGTTAACAGCACCCTCTTGGGTGTCTATACTTTGTTAGCGGCTTTCTTGATTTTCACAATTTTCCGCTATCATTTTCTAGCTTTTCGCTATGTGAATATCTTAGTGGCAGTCCTCATCCTAGCAGTGGCAGCCTTGTCAGGATTCCTCATTTTAAAGGGGAAGGCAGGGAAGGCGACTAGCGCCCTCCTGATACTAGCTCTACTTGTGGGTTCAGTATCTATGTATGCTGTGAAAGGTTTGGTCGACTTGTCAGCAGGTGTCAACTCTACTTCCAACTACTCTGAGTATGAGATGAGTATCGTGGTGCCGGCAGATAGTGATGTTAAGGACCTCAAGCAGTTGACAAATGTCTTGGCGCCATCAGGCAATGACCAAGACAATGTCCAAGCGCTGATGAAAAATATCAGTCAAACACAAGGACATGAGCTGACAGTGGATACAGCTTCTTCTTATCTAGCTGCCTATAAGTCACTGACTTCTGGTGAAGCCAAGGCCATGGTCTTGAATAGTGTCTTTGAAGATACCATTCGTGGAGAAGACCCTGACTATGCTTCTAAGATTAAAAAAATCTACACTCACAAGATGAGCAAGAAGATTGATACAGCTATCGGCAAGCAAGATCCAAATGCAGAAGTCTTCAATATCTATGTCAGTGGTATTGACACTTATGGACCGATTTCTTCTGTGTCACGCTCGGATGTCAATATTATCATGACAGTCAACCGTAAGACCAAGAAAGTCTTGCTGACGACGACTCCACGGGATGCCTATGTTCCAATTGCAGACGGTGGCCTCAATCAGTCGGATAAGCTGACCCACGCGGGTATTTACGGTGTAGATGCTTCCGTTCACACCTTGGAGAACCTCTACGGTATTGATTTGAATTACTATGTGCGCCTGAATTTCACATCCTTCCTCAAGTTGATTGACTTGCTGGGCGGAATTGATATTGAGAACGACCAAGAATTCACTAGTCTGCACGGCAATTACCATTTCCCTGTAGGTAAGGTCCATCTGAACTCTGACCAAGCTCTAGGCTTCGTCCGTGAGCGTTATTCTCTAAATGGTGGAGATAATGATCGTGGTAAGAATCAAGAAAAGGTTATTGCAGCGGTCATTAAGAAACTGACTTCGACAGATGCACTGAAGAATTACAATGCCATTCTTTCAGGACTACAGGATTCTGTCCAGACCGATATGAGCTTGGAAACGATGATGAATCTGATCAATACTCAGCTAGAGTCAGGCGGAAGTTATAACGTGACTTCTCAGGCCTTGACCGGAACTGGAAATACAGGTCTGCCTTCCCATGCAATGCCAGAAGCCAATCTTTACATGATGGAAATTGATCAAAATAGTTTGGCAGCTGCCAAAGCAGCGATTCAGGAAGTAATGGAAGGGAAGTAAAGCATGATTGATATTCACTCGCATATCATTTTTGATGTGGATGACGGCCCTAAGACACTAGAGGATAGCCGACGTCTGCTCGAAGAAAGCTATCGTCAGGGCGTTCGCACCATTATTTCTACTTCTCATCGCCGAAAGGGCATGTTTGAAACGCCTGAAGAAAAGATTGCAGCAAACTTCAAGCAAGTGCAGGACTTGGCCAAGCAAGTTGCTGACGACTTGACCGTGCTATATGGAGCGGAGATTTACTATACTAGTGATATTTTGAAAAAGCTAGAAGAGGGGACATTTCCCAGTCTAGGTGGCACCAAGTATGTCTTGATCGAGTTTAGTATGAATACACCCTACAAGGATATTCATTCCGCCTTGGGCAATGTCATTCGCCTCGGTATGACTCCGGTAGTGGCACATATTGAGCGCTATCACTGTCTGGAAAATGATGAGGACAGGGTCAGCGAATTGATCAATATGGGCTGCTATATGCAGGTCAATAGTTCAAACGTTTTGAAACCTAAGCTCTTTGGTGATCGTTACAAATTTATGAAAAAGCGTGTTCAGTTCTTTCTGGAACGGGACTTGGTTCATTTCGTTGCCAGCGATATGCACAATCTCGATGACAGACCGCCTTATATGCAAAAGGCCTATCAGATTGTCGCGAAAAAATATGGTGCTGCGCGTGCGGAAGAACTCTTTAAGACAAACCAAGAAATCTTATTAAGTAACGAGTTTATTTAATCAATCAAACTCTGGAGAAAGTAAATACATGAATCAAGAAAATCAAATGATCGAAATCGATGTGTTGTCTCTGTTGAAGACAATTTGGAAACGGAAATTTTTAATAATTTTAACTGCCTTGTTGACGGGGATTCTAGCCCTAGGTTATAGCGTTTTTATTGCCAAGCCTACCTATAAGAGCACGACGCGTATCTACGTTGTCAATCGTCAGCAGGGCGACAATCCTGCTTTGACCAACCAAGACTTACAGGCTGGTTCGTATCTGGTAAAGGACTACAAGGAAATTATCCTGTCTCAAGATGTCTTGGCATCCGTCATTTCAGAATTGAAGCTGTCAGGCTCACCATCTGACTTGGCATCTAAGGTTACTGTGACTGTACCAACAGATACTCGGATTGTGTCTATTACAGTGACGCATGCGGATCCGGCAGAAGCTAGCCGTATCGCCAATACCTTACGTGAAGTCGCTGCTGAGAAAATCATCGCTGTCACCAAGGTATCCGACGTTACAACGCTGGAAGAAGCAGAAACACCAAAAACACCGTCTTCTCCGAACATCCGTCGCAATACCATCATTGGAGTGCTTGCGGGTGGTGTCTTGATGGTTATTGTAGTAGTGATTGTTGAGATCCTTGATGACCGTGTCAAGAAGCCAGAAGATATTGAAGAAGTCTTAGGAATGACTTTACTTGGTGTCGTTCCAGATATGAGTAAGGTAGGTTAGGAGATATAATGCCAATACTAGAGTTAGCAAAAAAGAAAAAACTTTCTATTTCGAGGGTAGAGGAGTATTACAATGCTCTTCGAACCAATATCCAACTTAGTGGCGAGAACATCAAAGTGATTGCTGTGAGTTCTACCTTCCCAGGGGAAGGAAAGACGACAACATCAACGAATCTGGCTCTGACATTTGCTAAGGCAGGTTACAAGACTCTTTTGATTGATGCGGATATTCGAAATTCTAAGATGCTTGGTGGTGTTTTTAGGAGTACTGAGAAAATCACAGGCCTAACAGAGTACTTGTCTGGAAATACAGACTTATCGCAAGGATTGTGTGAAACGGATGAGGAAAATCTCTTTGTTATCACTTCAGGGCAAGCCTCACCAAATCCAACGGCACTTGTGCAGAGCGAAAAGTTTGAGGTAATGATGGATGTTCTCCGTCGCCATTATGATTATATTATTGTGGATACTCCTCCTATCGGTATGGTCATAGATGCGACCCTTATTTCCAAGTTTTGTGATGCAAGCATGTTAGTAGTTGCTAGTAATGTAGTGAAACGGAAAATGGTTCAAAAGTCTAAGACCCAGCTGGAGCAGTCCTCTACACCTTTCCTTGGTGTAATCTTAAATAAATATAATGTCGAAGCAGATAAATACGGTTTCTATGGTTCCTACGGAAACTATGGAGATCGTTTGAGAGAAGAAGAAAAGAAAAGCGAGAAGTAATGTATGTTTAGAAAGCAAAGGGAAATTCAAGAGTTAGGAGTAGCTGTATTGGAACTGCTGGTGTCTATGCTAGCAGCGGTTTTAGTGAGCCTTATTTCTAATTCTGACTTGACAAGGACAAGTGTCTTTATCCTCTCTTTGCTTCATATTCTTGCTTTTTACATCAGCAATTATTTTCATCACTTTTTCCGTAGAGGTTACTTTGTAGAGTTTATCCAAACTTTAAAATATAGTGCCTTCTATGCTCTTTTTGTCACTTTTGCTTCCTTTATCATGGAGGAACATTTTTCTATCTCGCGACGGGGACTCATCTATTTTATCTTACTAAATGGCCTACTAGTTTACGCAGCCAATATTTTGTTTAAAAACTACTATTCGTCTATTCATGCTCGGTCAAAAAACAGTACAAAGGTTTTTGTCATTACTACAAGTTCTAGGATAGAAAAGTTTTTTGCTCAAATAGAAAAGGCCCAAGACTTTGGCGGTCAGATAGTGGCAGTCACAGTAGTGGATGATCCTTCCTTCACAAGTTCTGCTTTTGATGTGGTGCTGGAAAAAGATATGATTGAGTATGCGACTCGGTCGGTAGTGGATGAAGTGTTTATCAATTTACCTAGCGATCTCTATCGCTTGGAAGATTTGATTTCTCAGTTTGAGCATATGGGAATCGATGTCAATGTTAATATCAATGCCCTAGATTTCCCAACCAATGGCGAGAAGCGCATTCGTAATGTGGCTGGTTTTAATATCGTGACGTTTTCAAGCCGTTTCTATAGTTACTACCATGTCCTTTTGAAACGGCTTCTGGACATTGTCGGTGCCCTCTTTGGCTTACTGCTCTGTGGGATAGCTGCTATTTTCCTAGTGCCTCAGATCAAAAAAGATGGTGGTCCAGCTATTTTCTCTCAAGATCGAGTTGGGAAGAATGGTCGCATCTTTAAATTTTATAAATTCCGCTCTATGGCTGTGGATGCGGAAGAGCGTAAAAAAGAGCTGATGGCGCAGAATACAATGTCAGACGGTATGTTTAAGGTCGATAATGACCCTCGTATCACGCCGATTGGACACTTTATTCGCAAGACAAGTCTCGATGAGTTGCCTCAGTTTTGGAATGTCCTCAAAGGCGATATGAGTCTGGTCGGTACGCGTCCGCCAACTGTGGATGAGTATGAAAAATACACGCCTGAGCAGAAAAAACGTTTGAGTTTCAAACCAGGTATCACAGGCCTCTGGCAAGTCAGCGGCCGTAGTGAAATCACGAATTTTGATGATGTTGTAAAGCTAGATGTGTCCTATATTGATGATTGGACCATCTGGTCAGATATTAAAATTTTACTAAAGACTGTCAAAGTTGTATTAATGAAAGATGGAGCGAAGTAAGTGAAACTTCGCTTCCTTGATAGGAGAAAGATGAAGAAGTCCGTTTATATCATAGGCTCAAAAGGAATCCCTGCCAAGTACGGCGGCTTTGAAACCTTTGTTGAGAAATTAACAGAATATCAGCAAGATAGGAGTATACAGTACTATGTAGCCTGTATGCGTGAAAATTCAGCTAAGTCTGGGATCACAGATGACCAGTTTGAGCACAACGGGGCAATTTGTTTCAATATTGATGTGCCTAATATTGGGCCAGCTAGAGCCATTGCATACGATATTGCTGCTGTAAATAGGGCGATTGAAATCGCTAAAGCAAATAAAGAAGAGGCTCCTATTTTCTATATTTTAGCTTGTCGTATTGGACCTTTTATCGCTGGACTCAAGAAAAAAATCAAAGCTATCGGAGGTAGTTTATTTGTCAATCCTGATGGGCATGAGTGGCTCCGAGCAAAATGGAGCTTACCCGTCCGTAAGTATTGGAAATACTCAGAGCAACTCATGGTCAAGCATGCGGACTTATTGGTTTGCGATAGTAAAAATATCGAAAAATATATCCAAGAAGACTATAAACAGTACCAGCCAAAGACGACTTATATCGCCTACGGGACAGACACAAGTAAGTCTGTTTTAAAACCTGAGGACGAAAAAGTTCGTACTTGGTATCACGAAAAGGGTGTTGCTGAAAACGGATATTATCTAGTTGTGGGACGATTCGTTCCCGAAAACAACTATGAGACCATGATTCGTGAATTTATGAAGTCTAATTCTAAAAAAGACTTTGTTCTCATTGCAAATGTAGAACAAAATAAGTTTTACGATCAGTTGCTCAAGGATACTGGTTTTGACAAAGATCCTAGGGTCAAATTTGTCGGTACTGTCTATGACCAAGAATTACTCAAGTATATTCGTGAGAATGCTTTTGCTTATTTCCATGGACATGAAGTCGGTGGAACAAACCCTTCTCTACTGGAAGCTCTGGCATCCACAAAGCTTAATTTGTTGCTAGATGTTGGTTTTAACCGAGAAGTTGGTGAAGATGGGGCTATTTATTGGAGAAAAGACAATCTCCAGCATATTATTAAAATAAGCGAAGAATTGTCACAAGAAGAAATTGAAAAAATGAACAAACTGTCAACAAAACAAGTTAAAGAACGTTTTTCTTGGGAATTTATTGTTGATGAGTATGAGACCTTGTTTACAAAATAAGTATATGAAAATATTACATTACACAATTGGCTTTTCTCCGGAGCGAACTGGGGGATTAGTTGGCTATGCCACTGATTTAATGATTGAGCAAAAGCGTCAGAATCATGAAGTGTTTGCATTGTATCCTTCAAGTCAGTTATTTTTTGGGAAAAAGCCAAGAATAAAGGAAAAACCTG
>NZ_CALHWC010000151.1 GCF_938036805.1 uncultured Streptococcus sp. | reverse complement strand
CCAAGCTTTGCTGCAGCTGCTCCAGAGAGCGGTTAGGCCCGTCAATATCGCCAACGTCAAATACTCGAACGTTTCTACCTAGATGCCAAGGAAGCTTGGCCAGCTGAGTTCGGATAGCTTGTGGTCCTTCGACAGCCCCCACTCGGCCGTTATTGATATAGACACCCTTGTCGCTCTTGAAGCCAATCAAGGCAAAGTTTACCCCTTCAAAAGGGGTTAGGCTAGGATCATTTAAGTCCAGAAACTCAATGACCATGCCCCACTTAGCAGTATATAGATTGTCCTCTGGACCTCGCTGATAGTAATGGTTGTCTAGCTGATAGTAATCTTCTAACATAATTTTGTCCTTTTTGATAACGATAGTTGCGACTTTATTATAAGAGTTTCCGCTAAGCCTGTCAATGACTTTTAGCGGGAAAAGAAGCCCAGCTGCATGAGAGCGGGCTTCTTAGATTAGCTTTTTACAGAGGCATCAGCTTTAGAACTGAATGCTCAAGTCCACAGCCTTTTCAACGGCTGCTAGGAATTCATCGCTTTCAATCAGCTCAGAAGCCTTGTTGAGCTCTTCGTAGATTTCGATATCCTTATCAAACTCAATAAAGCGGACATGCTGACGGAAGAGGTCGTAGGCTGGCTTAGTTCCTTTGCCCAGTTCATGGTTTTCTGGTTTCAGATCCAGAGCTTGGCAGGCTGCCATGATTTCTGTTGCCACGATGCGGCGAGAATTCTTGAGAATTTCAGCTGCCTTGCGTGCTGCAGTAGTTCCCATGCTGACAAAGTCTTCTTGGTTTTCACAAGATGGGATAGAGTCTACGCTGGCCGGATGAGCTAGGACTTTATTTTCAGAAGCAAGCGAAGCACAAGCATACTGAGTAATCATAAAGCCAGAGTTGAGTCCTGGGTGTTTGACCAAGAAGGATGGGAGCTTGCTCAATTGGCTGTTGACTAGACGCTCTACACGACGCTCGGATACATTTCCGATTTCAGAAATAGCGATGCCTAGGAAGTCGAATGGCTGAGCCATTGGTTCTCCGTGGAAGTTACCGCCTGAGATGACATGGCCTTCCTTGGTGATGATAGGGTTGTCTGTGACGGAGTTGATTTCAATTTCAACCTTGGTCTTGACATAAGCGATAGAGTCCTTGCTGGCACCATGAATCTGCGGAATACAACGCAGGGTATATGGGTCTTGGACCCGTTGTTGAGTGGCTACAGTCGTATTACCACTGCCTTCCAGAAGGTTGCGAATATTGCGGGCTGTAGCCAGCTGTCCGCTCTGAGGACGAATGGTATGCAGGTCTTCTTCGAAAGGACTGGTAATGCCATTGTGGACCTCCATGGAAAGCGCACCAGCGACATCTGACAGTTTAAGTAGCTGGATGGCATCGTAGGTAGCCAAAGCTCCGATACCTGTCAGGACAGTTGTACCGTTAATCAGCGCCAGCCCTTCCTTAGCTGCTAGAGCAATTTTCTCTATACCAGCCTTGTCCAAAGCTTCTTGTCCAGAGAGCAGTTGACCTTGATAGTATGCGTGGCCCAGTCCTAGCATAGGCAGAACCATATGAGCTAGGGGTGCTAAGTCACCAGAGGCACCGAGAGAGCCTTTTTCTGGAATAAATGGCACGACGCCTTTATTGAGCAATTCCAGAAGTTTTTCGACAGTAGAGAGCCGGATACCAGAATAGCCCTTGACCAGAGAATTAATCCGAATTAACATGATAGCACGAACTGCATCTTCGGGAAGAGGATCGCCAAATCCTGAAGCATGGGTGCGAATCAAGTTTTCCTGCAGTTGAGTCGTATCTTCTGGCGAGATGCTGACATTGCAGAGGGAGCCAAATCCAGTCGTAACACCGTAGACTACCCGCTTTTCGCGGACGATGTCATCTACGATTTTACGGGAAGCTTCTACAGCTTTCTTAGCTTCTTGGTTGATTTCGCAGATAGCTCCATGACGAGCTACAGCAATGACATCTTCTAAAGTAAGGTGTTCGCCATCCAAATTGATTACATGTGTCATAAGATTCATTCTCCTTTTTGTTCAAGAACTTTATTTTTACAAATCAGTACTATGTAGATATAGTAGACTGCGCTGGCGACAAGGACACCGATGAGACCATAGACATAGTTCATTGGATTTTCACCCCAAATCATGATGAGGCTGACTAGAACCGCTAAAATTGGGATGACAGGACCAAATGGAACGCGGAAGACCACTTTCTTATCTGGATATTTCTTTCTCAATACCAATACGGCTAGAGCAGTTGGGATGTATTGGAAGAAGCGGAAGACTACGCTGAGAGCCGCTAATACTTCAAATGTTCCTGTAAAGAGCAGGGCGATGGCCAAAAGTCCGGAGATAATAATGGCAATTACAGGAGCGTTTTTAGCATTGGTTTCAGCGATTTTTTTAGGTAACAAGCCTTCATCTGCTATGGCTGCACCATAACGTGGGACCATGATAGATTCCCCGATGTTAAGTCCAGCAATAG
>NZ_CALHWC010000150.1 GCF_938036805.1 uncultured Streptococcus sp. | reverse complement strand
AGGTGACTTATGGTCTGGAGCGTCTGGCTTCTTATATCCAAGAAGTGGACTCAGTCTACGACATTGAGTGGGCTGATGGCGTTAAGTATGGTGAAATTTTCACTCATCCTGAGTATGAGCATTCCAAGTACAGCTTTGAGGTCAGCGACCAAGACTTGCTCTTGGGGAATTTTGAGAGGTTTGAAGCGGAAGCTAAGCGCTGTCTGGACGAACATCTGGTGCACCCAGCCTATGACTATGTTCTCAAATGCTCGCATACCTTTAACCTCTTGGATGCGCGTGGTGCTGTATCTGTGACAGAGCGGGCTGGTTATATTGCCCGTATTCGTAATCTAGCGCGTGTTGTGGCTAAGACCTTTGTGGCTGAGCGCAAGCGTCTGGGCTATCCGCTTTTGGATGCAGAGACTCGCGAGAAACTCTTGGCAGAGGAGGGAGAATAATCATGGTAAAAAATTTATTAGTTGAATTAGGTTTGGAAGAAATGCCAGCCTATGTCGTGACACCGAGCATGAAGCAGCTGCGCGACAAGATGGGAGCCTTCCTGACAGACCATCGTCTGACTTTTGAGAAAATTGAAATGTTCTCAACGCCTCGTCGTTTGGCGGTGCGCGTGGTTGGCTTGGCGGACAAGCAGTCCGATTTGACCGAAGATTTCAAGGGCCCTTCTAAGAAAATTGCTCTGGACGCAGATGGCAACTTTACCAAGGCTGCCGAAGGTTTTGTCCGTGGCAAGGGCTTAACGGTTGAGGACATTACTTTCCGCGAAATCAAGGGAGAAGAATACGTCTATGTGACCAAGGAAGAGGTCGGTCGCCCTGTAGAGGAAATCATCCCAGCAGTGACGGAAGTTCTGCAAGCTCTGACCTTCCCTGTCAGCATGCACTGGGCCAACAACACCTTTGAATATATCCGCCCGGTCCACACCTTGACTGTGCTCTTAGATGAGCAGGCCTTTGATTTGGATTTCTTGGACATCAAGAGCGGCCGTACTAGCCGTGGACATCGCTTCCTAGGTCAAGAAGCAGAGATTGCTTCTGCAAATTCTTATGAAGATGACCTGCGTGCTCAGTTTGTCATTGCCAGTCCTATTGAGCGGGAAAAGATGATTATCGAACAGATTCGGGCCTTAGAGCAGGAGCACGGTGTTTCTATCGAGATTGACGAAGACCTGCTCAATGAAGTGTTGAATCTGGTCGAATATCCAACTGCTTTCTTGGGTAATTTTGATGCTAAATACTTAGAGGTGCCTGAGGAAGTCTTGGTAACTTCCATGAAAGAGCACCAGCGTTATTTTGTTGTGCGCGATGCTGAAGGCAAACTTTTGCCGCACTTCATCTCTGTCCGCAACGGAAATGCTGAGCATTTGGAAAATGTCATCAAGGGAAATGAGAAAGTCTTGGTGGCTCGTCTGGAAGATGGGGAATTCTTCTGGCGGGAAGACCAAAAGCTGGCTATTGCTGACTTGGTTGAAAAGCTGAGCAATGTGACCTTCCACGAAAAGATTGGCTCTCTAGCAGAGCACATGGAGCGGACTGGCAAGATTGCTGCTCTCTTGGCGCAGGAAGCAGGATTAGATGCTGAGGAAACAGCCGACTTGGCTCGTGCAGCGGCTATTTATAAGTTTGACCTGCTGACTGGCATGGTTGGTGAGTTTGATGAGCTGCAAGGTATCATGGGAGAGAAGTATGCTCTTCTGGCTGGTGAGAATGCTGCGGTGGCAGCTGCCATTCGGGAGCACTATATGCCGACATCAGCCGATGGCGAATTGCCTGACACCAAGGTCGGAGCCGTCTTGGCTCTGGCTGATAAGCTGGATACCATTTTGTCCTTCTTCTCAGTTGGCTTGATTCCAAGTGGTTCCAATGACCCTTATGCGCTGCGCCGTGCGACTCAGGGTGTTGTGCGTATCTTGGACAAGTTTGGCTGGAACATTGACTTGGCTCAGCTTCTTGGTCGACTTTACGAACTCAAGTTTGATAGTCTAAGCTATGACAATCAAGAGGCCGTGCTGGACTTCTTCCGTGCCCGTGTTGAGAAAATGATGGACCGCAGCATTCCGAAGGATATCGTGACAGCTGTTCTTCAAAGCACTCATTTCGTTGTACGCGATTTGGTAGAAACAGCTGCGCTTCTAGCAGAAAAAGCTAAGGAAGATAACTTCAAGTCAGCGGTAGAAAGCTTGTCTCGTGTCTTCAATTTAGCTGAGAAAGCCCAAGGACAGACAGCGATTAATCCAGCTCTCTTTGAAAATCAAGAGGAAAAAGACCTGGCTGCAGCCATTGAAAAAGTGGAGCTGACGGATGACTTAGCTGCCAATTTAGATCAACTCTTTGCCCTCAGTCCAGTTATTGATGCTTTCTTTGATCATACCATGGTCATGGCAGAAGATGAGGCCGTGCGCAATAACCGCCTAGCTCTTCTGACTTCTTTGACGGCCAAAGCTGGACAACTTGCGCAGTTTAATCAGATTAATACCAAATAACAGGTAAGAGAGGTAGAATCATGGATCCTAAAAAAATTGAACGTATCAACGAACTGGCTAAAAAGAAAAAAACGGAAGGCTTAACTGCTGAGGAAAAAGTGGAACAAGCCAAGCTTCGTGAAGAGTATATCGA
>NZ_CALHWC010000149.1 GCF_938036805.1 uncultured Streptococcus sp. | reverse complement strand
GGATTAACCTCGGTAATCCCAATCATGGTCGCAACAAAGCTGGATCCGACAGACCCCCGCGAACCTACCAGATAGCCCCGCTCGTTGGAGCGTTGCACCAACATCTGCGAAGCCAGATAAATCACGGCGAAACCATTCCCCAAGATAGAGGTCAGCTCTTTTTCGATCCGCAAGTCTACGATATCCGGCAGCGGATTGCCATAAATCTCAAAGGCTTTTTGATAGGTCAGCTCGGCAACTGTCTCCTCAGCCTTGTCGATGAAAGGCGTATAGAGGTCGCCCTTGACTACCTCAACCGGCTCAAAAATCTCCGCCAGCTGATTCGGATTGGTGATAACTAGCTTCTTAGCCAAGTCCTCGCCCAGGAAGGCAAATTCGTCCAGCATCTCATTGGTAGTCCGGAAGTGAGCCTTAGGGAGCGGCGCAGGCTGAGCATTTTCACCATGACCAATGGTACGGTTAATCATGGCTCCCTGACCGAGACTACGGACGATAATCTCACGATAGATTTCTTCCTCCGGCTCGATATAGTGGACGTTTCCCGTCGCAAGGACAGGCTTGCCCAAGCGATCTCCGACCTCAATCAGATTGCGAATAATGGTCTGCAGTTCTTCTTGATCCTTGATCTGCTCCTTGGCAATCAACGGTTCATAGATAGCCGGTGGCATGACCTCGATAAAGTCATAATACTTGGCCACTTCGACAGCCGCATCCACCCCCTGAGAGACAACAGCATCATAGACTTCGCCTTCTGAGCAGGCCGAGCCCAGAATCAGGCCTTCACGATGGGCATCCAGCACGGTCCGTGGAATCCGAGGGACACCTTCAAAATACTTGGTATTGGACAGACTGACTAGTTTGAAAATATTCTTGAGACCCGTCTGATTTTTCACATAAATAGTCGCATGCTTGACCCGAGCCTTCTTGTAAGAATTCTCATCGACCAGATCCGTATTCAAATCCTTGAGATTGGTCACACCATGCTTTTCGGCCACATCCTTGATAAAGATAAAGAGGAGACGGCCAGTCGCTTCCGCGTCATAGTTGGCCATGTGGTGGTGCTCCAGAGCAATCTGGAAACGCTTGGTCAAAGGCCCCAGACCATGACGCTTGTACTCTGGATAGAGGTTGCGGGCAAATTCCAATGTGTCAATGACCGGCTGAGTAATTTTTGGCAGACCATGCCGCTCATAGTTGACATTCATAAAGCCCACGTCAAAGGTAGCATTATGGGCAACGAGAACACTGTCCTGGCAAAATTCCTGAAACTCTTTCAGCACTTGCTCTAGCGGTTTGGCATTGCGGACATGCTCATCTGTAATCCCTGTCAAGTCCGTCGTAAAGGCCGACAGAGGATGCCCCGGATTGATAAACTCATCAAACTCAGCGATGATATTGCCCTTGTGCATCTTGCTGGCAGCAACCTGAATCAAGTCATTGTAAACCGCCGAAAGCCCTGTTGTTTCCACGTCAAAGACTACATAGGTCGCATCGCTCAGCTCCATGTCCACTTCATTGTAGACGATAGGTACTCGATCTTCTACAATATTGGCCTCCATACCATAAATCAGCTGAATGCCAGCCTTCTTGGCAGCTTTGTAGCCATGGGGAAAGCTCTGCACATTGCCATGGTCAGTAATGGCGACAGCCTTGTGGCCCCACTTAGCTGCCGTTGCCACGATTTCCTCCACCTCAGGCAGGGCATCCATCGTAGACATATTGGTATGGGCATGAAACTCAACCCGTTTCTGCCCCTCAGGCATCAAGTCCTTGCGCTCATAGTGGGTAACTTCCTGGACATCCTGTACATTCATGGTCAGGTCACGAGTGAAGTTGTTCATCTCCACATTTCCGCGCACGCGCAACCAGGCGCCTTTCTTAATCATGTCAAACTTCTTGGCTTCTTCTTCGTTTTTCATCCATTTCTG
>NZ_CALHWC010000148.1 GCF_938036805.1 uncultured Streptococcus sp. | reverse complement strand
TATGCGGATGATTTTTCTTATTTCATTCGCTATTTTGGTGTATTCACCCTGATTTTCTCGGCCATGACGCTCATTATTATCCAAGTCATGCGCTCTAGCCTTTACACGACCGTTGATGATAATCTCAAAAGTCTCAGTCAAAATCCCGCCTGGGTAGCCAATCTAGCCTATCGGACGACGGGACGGCAATACCAAGAACCAGAGCACAAAGATTCAGAGTCTGTGCAAGCTCATGATATCAAGATTGAGGAACCGGGCAGGGTCAATGTTAGCGCCAATACTTCAGCCATTCTTTTGAATGATGATTATCAGAATGTATCAGCCAAAAATAGCTTTTTAAACTTTGATGCGATTAAATTTAACAAACGCTTTCTTAATCAAATCAAGCAAATACAACTAACTAATAGCTATGGACAGGTCGAGAGTTATCGGGCCTATATGTTCGACATTGATCCAGATGATGAAATTGAAAATGTCAAATACGCAGTTGTCATGACCAGTATCAGCCAGCTGGAGCAGACTAGCGAAAAGCATGAAAAGCTGATTGCCATTGTCATGATTAGTTTCTGGGGTATCTCTTTGATTGCCAGTATCTATCTGGCTCGGATGAGTGTCAAGCCTCTCTTGGATAGCATGCAAAAGCAGAAGTCTTTTGTTGAGAATGCCAGCCATGAATTGAGAACGCCTTTGGCCGTGCTGCAAAATCGTCTGGAATCTCTCTTCCGTAAGCCTGAGGCCACGATTATGGATTCTAGTGAGAGCATCGCGTCTAGTTTAGAGGAAGTGCGAAATATGCGCCTGTTGACCACCAACTTACTCAATCTAGCTCGGCGCGATGACGGTATCAAACCAGAATACGGTGAGGTCACGCCAGACTTCTTCACAACAGCTTTTTCTAACTATGCCATTATTGCAGAGGAAAGCGATAAGGTCTTTGATTTCAAAAATCTAGTTTCAAAATCAATCACAACAGACAAGGTCTTGCTTAAGCAGGTGATGACTATCCTTTTTGATAATGCTATCAAATACACGGAAGAAGATGGAGAGATCTATTTCGTGGCCTCTGCCAATGATCGGAGCTTGACCTTGCGGATTTCTGACAATGGTCCAGGGATTGCGGGCGACGACAAGAAAAAAGTCTTCGATCGTTTTTATCGGGTGGATAAGGCTCGGACTCGGCAAAAAGGTGGTTTTGGACTTGGCCTATCCTTGGCGAAACAAATCGTGGACGCCTTAAAAGGAACCATCACAGTCAAAGACAACAAACCGCGTGGAACTATTTTTGAAATCAAAGTTCCCCTTAGGTCAGATATTAGAAAACGAATCAGCAAAAGCTGAAAAATTTTTCATATTATTTCAAATTTGACTGCTTTTGCGGTATAATAAAAGAAAGAAATGAGAGAGGTACAACCATGACATCAAAAATGTTGCATACTTGTTTACGAGTGGAAAATTTAGAGGCTTCAATTGCCTTTTATGAAGACGCGTTTGGTTTTAAGGAATTGCGCCGCAAGGACTTTCCAGAACACGCTTTTACCATTGTTTATCTCGGTTTGGATGGAGATGATTATGAGCTTGAATTGACCTATAATTATGACCACGGACCTTATGTGATTGGGGATGGATTTGCTCATATTGCTCTTAGCACGCCTGATTTGGAAGGCTTGCACGCTGAACATGCTGCTAAGGGCTATGAAGTGACTGAGCCAAAAGGGCTGCCTGGAAATCCACCGAATTATTATTTCATCAAAGATCCTGATGGCTACAAGGTCGAAGTGATTCGAGAAAAAAGTCTTTAAA
The DNA here is from genome assembly GCF_938036805.1 of uncultured Streptococcus sp. GTDB lineage: Bacteria > Bacillota > Bacilli > Lactobacillales > Streptococcaceae > Streptococcus. The sequence goes on along the minus strand of NZ_CALHWC010000148.1, from coordinate 7,712 downwards.
AATAGGTGAAACTTGTATTTTAGCACTTGTAAGATACAAGTTTTTTAACATTAGAATCATTTTATGACAATAGCTTAGGGGATAATAAATGAAAAGACAACATAAAAGGAAGCGTAGACGAAAATACAGACTGATTCTCAGTTTTCTGAATCTGCTTCTCTTAGGATTTCTTGTTTTTGGCGGACTGCGAATCTATGAAATGTTTCAGGAAAGGGAATTCCAGAAAAAGGTTACAGAAGTGATTGCCAAGGAAGAGCAAGAGCATGCTGACAATGCCGAAAAGCAGGCTGGTAGGATTGGCAGCCATTATGTGGCGGCTTTTTACCCTCTTATGAATGGGCAGCCGCTTCAAAGTGTCAAAGATAAAATGTTACAGGATAGTCAGAGCATTTCAGATGACAAAAAGCAGAAGGAAAACTTGACTGCTTTGACTTTTTACTACACGGAAGAAAAGTCTACTACTCTGGCCAATACCAAGGAAGTGATCATTCACCGTAAAGATTACAGTATCTCGAAAAGAGACATCAAGTCTGAAGAAGCGAGGGAAGTAGCCTCGACTTATATCAATCAAGAAGGGGCAGCGGTGACTTTGGACAAGCTGTTTCAAAATCCAGAAGCTGCCAAGGAAATTTTCCTGAAGGAGTTGACCAGTCAGCTAACCTTTAGACAGGTGGAGGAAAGTCAGCAAACAACAGCTTTAAACGCCCTCCGTGAAATAGAACTGAGCCAGTGGGATTTTCATTACGAGGATAGTTTATTTTCCATTCGTCTGACCAAAGAAATCAACGGTGTGTCGAGCGTGACAGTGCCTCTATCTAGTTTTTATGACCTAATCCGTTCGGAATATTTACAGGGGGCTGATTTGGAGGCTTACCAGCAGTATGAAACCAAGCGGCATGAGAAAATGGTTGCCCTGACCTTTGACGACGGTCCCGACGGTAAGACGACTCCTCAGGCTTTGGAAATTCTGAAACGCTACAATGCTAAAGCAACCTTCTTTATGGTGGGACAAAATGTTGCTGCCAATCCAGAACTGGCTAAACGTGTCCTTGATGAAGGCCATCAGCTCGGCATCCATACATGGAGCCATCCAGATTTGACCAAATTACCTCTGAATCAATCCAAAAAGGAAATCTTAGACACTCAGGAAGCCATTTATAAGGCGACTGGTATCCGACCTATGATCACAAGACCGCCTTACGGAGCCATCAACTCTACGGTTCAAAATGCTGTAGATCAGTCCTTTATTATGTGGAGCGTGGACAGTCTCGATTGGAAAACACGTAATACAAAGGCTATTATGCAGGAGATCGTGAAGACCCAGCCGGGATCTATTATCCTCATGCACGATATCCATCAGACGTCCATCGATGCTCTGCCAAGCGTTCTTGACTATCTGAAGAACAACGGCTATACTTTGGTGACAGTTGATGAACTATTAGAAAATCAGCTTCAACCACATCAGATTTATTACAGCAGAAATTAAAAAAAGCATTGGAAATATTAAATTTCCAATGCTTTTTGCTTTGCCATCATCACATAAGAATATTGATTACCGTAATTCTCGCTTAAGGACACACATACAGTTCTTGTTTTTTCAAGATGATTTCGCGGACAGAGGCATATTTTTTGAGAGTTTTTAGTTCTTCTGGGTGGCTGATGAAGGTGATGACATAGCCTTCCTTACCCATGCGACCTGTTCGGCCAGAACGATGAGTGTAGGTTTCCAGATCGCGCGGCACTTCGTAGTTGACTACGCACTCTAGAGAATCAATATCAATGCCACGCGCAACTATGTCAGTCGCCAGCAAGAGTGTGATATCGTAATCTTTAAATTTCTCAAGAATGACCTTGCGGAATTTTACATTAACATCGCTGGCTAGAGAGACCGCACTAGCTCCTCGGTACTGAAGCTTTTCTTCGGCGCTGCCCAAATCTGACAAGCTGTTGAAAAAGACTAGACCACGAAATTCTTCTACATTGGATAGTTTGCGCAAGAGTTCGACCTTGTCACGCTTTTCCACCTGGATATAGAAGTGCTGGATATTGTCTAAAGTCTGGTCGTCAATGCTGATGCGCAGAGTATTTTCGGCAATCTTATCTTGGTCGAACTTAGCAGTAGCACTCATGTAAATCAGCTGGTGGTCACGCGGTGCATAATGCAGAATCTTATCAACAAACGCATACTGGGAATCACTGAGAAGTTGATCAAATTCATCTAGGATAATAGTATCAACATTCATCATCTTGATTTTCTTGAGCTTGATGAGCTCAAAAATCCGACCCGGTGTGCCAATCAGTATCTCAGGACCTTTCTTGAGTCGCTCAATCTGCCTTTTCTGGCTATTACCAGAGAGGAGGAGTTGACTGCTCAAGCCTAAGGGCTCCGCCCAAGACTTACAAACATCAAAAATCTGTCCCGCCAGCTCTGTATTTGGAGCTAAAATTAAAAGCCGCTGCGCTTTTTTAGGCTTCAATCTCAATAAAATAGGAAAGAGATAGGCCAATGTCTTGCCCGTACCGGTCGGACTGATGCCTAGCACCGTTTCTCCCTGGAAAATGGGCTGGAATATTTTTTCTTGGATGGCAGTCAGTTTAGCAAAACCGAGCTGATTTAGCTGTTCCTGCCAGACTGTTGGAAATGTTTCTTTAATCATGGTCAACCTCAAATCTAATGCCAGCATCTTTTCTCATAGCAAACAGACACTCATGCACAGCAGTAGCAGCCTGCAGGTAGTCGCTATAAAGCTCTTTCCGGTCGCCTTTAAGTACACGAGCAAAAGCCTGAGCCTCTTCCAGCATTTGATGCTCTGCTTGGTGGATAGCTAGACTTTCCGTCTCTCCATTGAGCTTTTGGAAAATAGCAGAGCGGATGAACTCGATACCGTCTAAGGTCAGAGTGCCTTGGTCCGTATAGATTTCAGCTGGCAGCTGGCTATGAATATTTTTCCCAGCTTGGATACGAACCTGAAAATCAGGATAAATCAGACTGCCAGAACCGTTAAGGTCAACGCTATTTGGCAGTTGTTGAGCTGTATAGCAGGTGTTTTGTGGAGCACCAAAGAGTCGGACAGCTGCATAAAGCGTGTAGACACCCAGATCCATCAGAGCACCGCCTGAGAATTTGGCAGAAAAAACATTAGGCTCTTGTCCAGTCAGCAGGGCTCCCATCTTGGAGGAGTATTTGGCATAAGTGAAATTGGCTCCCCAGATTTTCTTGTCTTTTAGGAAGTCCTGAATGACTGCAAAAGCTGCTTCGTGGTAGTTTCTAGCTGCCTCAAAGATATAAACCTGATGCTCAGCTGCCAGCTTGACCAATTCTTGCCATTCTTCAGGCCTTGATACAGCCGGCTTTTCAACAATGACATGTTTTCGAGCCAAAATGGCTACCTTGGCATGGTTGAAATGGAGGCTATTGGGACTGGCGATATAAACCACATCTAGGTCGGCAGATAAGAATTCAATCATATCGGTGTAGAGTTCGACGTTTTTATAATCTTGCGCAAAACGCTCCGCGGCACTCAAAGTTCGCGAGTAAACAGCTGTAAACTCATACTCACCGCTTAGTCGGGCTGCTTTAATAAACTCGTGGGAAATAGTTCCCGTACCGATGATACCTAGTCGTAACATACTTTCTCCTTTAAAATGATTTTCCTGAATTTTTCTTGATTCACCCTTTCATTATATCATGAATTGCGGTAAAATAGATAGGATAACAAGTAATGGAGAAAACAATGCAAAACAGACCTATTATTATCGGTGTTACAGGTGGCTCTGGTGGGGGAAAAACCAGTGTATCTCGGGCGATTTTAGATAATTTTCCAAATGAAAAGATTTCTATGATTGAGCATGATTCTTACTACAAGGATCAGTCGCATTTGACCTTTGAGGAGCGGGTCAAAACCAACTATGACCATCCTTTTGCTTTTGATACAGATCTCATGATTGAGCAGATCAAGGAGCTTTTGGCTGGCCGTCCAGTGGACATCCCAACCTATGACTATACGGAGCACACGCGCAGTAATAAAACCTATCGTCAAGAACCGCAGGATGTCTTCATTGTAGAGGGGATTTTGGTCTTGGAAGACCAACGCCTCCGTGATTTGATGGACATCAAGATTTTCGTCGATACTGATGATGATGTGCGTATTATTCGTCGGATTAAGCGGGATATGGAAGAACGTGGACGCAGTTTGGATAGTGTCATTGAGCAGTATCTGGGTGTCGTAAAGCCTATGTACCATCAATTTATTGAGCCAACCAAGCGCTATGCGGATGTCATCATTCCAGAGGGCGCTTCTAATAAAGTTGCGATTGATTTGATTACCACCAAGATTGAAAAGATTTTGGAGGAAGCTAGAGAAGGATAGAAAGGAAGTCTGGTGTTACACTGGACTTTTTGGGTCAATGATGAAAAAGTTAGTCAAAAGGGAATTTCACTCCCGATCGAAGTTTTTTGCTTGCCTGCTGACCTTTTGCGCAGGATTCGTAGATGCCTACACTTTCATGAAGCGTGGAGGCACCTTGGTCGCTGGACAGACAGGGAATGTTGTTTTTTTGTCCGTTGAGATGATTCACCATAAAACTGGAGAAATTGAAGTGAAACTGGCTACCATGCTGGCTTTTATGCTGGGTATCTTCCTGATAACTGTTTTCCGCCCCTTTTTTGAACAATCAATATGGCGGGTAAGTAGCATTTCACCAATGGTTCTCATCTGTACTCTGGTAGGTTTTATGCCAAGTACCGTGCCTAATATGCTGATTGTTCCTCCGATTGCTTTCTGTATGGGGGTCGTTGCCACAGCTTTTGGCGAAGTGGATGGTATAGTCTACAATAATTCCTTTATGACAGGAAATATCAAGAAAACGATGGTGGCTTTTGGAAATTTTGTGCGAACACAGGAAAAACCATACTTGAAAGAGGGCATTTTCTTTGTTGCTTTGTTAGGAAGCTTTGTCATCGGAGCCATTATTTCGACCTATCTGCTCCAATTTTACGCCTTACGAACCATTTGGATCGTTGCAGGAATTCTATTTGCCTTCATGATGTTCCGCTTGGTTCAGTATGTACGAAGATAAAGGTGGAATGGCTAAGGGATGAAGAAGCCTGATTAGTAAATTATTAAAAGAAGAGAAATGAGAGAAATAATTTTTATTGGACAGAGCGGTAATGAAGCCGTCTACTATAATACGAGGACAAAAGAAGCCTTAGTGGCGAACAAAAGTGCCCTCTTAAATACAGAAGGGGCAAGAAGATCTAATAGAGCCATTATTCCTTTGATTTTGCTTTTTGCATTATTTGGTGGAGGTACTGGAGTTGTGATTTTTTCTTTCACTAGTCCATTTCGATTAAACGAGAGGATGATTCCAATCATTTTATTAGCTATATTTTTAGTTTTTGTTGGCAGTACTTATATGTTGGAAAAGGCCTTGTATAAAAATGTTCGATCCACAGTTTTAGCAAGCGAGGAACAGTTTAAAGATGCGGTGAATGGAAGTTTAATTTGGGAAGGTTTTTCCGATAAGAAGGCCACATTTGGTAAGATCTTCTTTTTCTTGTTTATTATATTGATTCTTCTATTTTGTGTGGGGATTGTAGGTATGTTTGGAATACCAGGAATGCTTATTCCTTATTATGACCATGATTGGTTCGATCTTTCATTATTATTTTCACCATTGGCAGGGGTGCTTCCAGCTGCGGTTGTGATTTCTCTATTCCAAAACAATCCCATTCGCTGGCTCTTAGCAGTGAGAAAATTCGAGCGAGGGCAAGTAGTATTTAAAGAAGAAGCTGAGGAGATAAAAGTTAATTAACACGAGTTCTTTTTTAAGAATACAAATGAGAATGATATTGAAATGCACCACAAAGAGGTTTTTATGCAAGCACATCATGTAAATTTTCGTTATATATTATTAGAGGATGGTAAGGAATACTTTCTATTGGATAAGTTACCGACATTGTGGGGTTATTTTTTTCCTTATCTGAATTGGTTTAGCAATCGAACGCTTTACCGATTGACAGAGTCGCAGTTTTTGGAAATCCGAATGCGTAAAAAACATTGGTTGGAGACCCTTCTAATTCCAGCACCAGTATTTTTAGCTGTTTCGGTCTGGGCAGGGCGGATTCGAACTAGTGAAAGCTTATATGCTTACCTTAATTCGCATCGCTTCTCGTTCACTGAAAGATGGCTTTATTGGCTTCTTGCTTTTATACTAGCAGTCGTACTTGCAAATCTAATCCATTTTTTATCATCTCGGTCTTTAGCAAAGAAATTTAATTTTAGTCTTTATAAAAAAGAACAAGGGAAAATAAAATTAGCTAAATTAGCTCCTTGGATGAAAAAGCAGTTTAAGGGCGTTCTGATTCTTAACTTCCTAATCTTTTTGTTTAGCTTTTTCATTTTAAATTGGGGGACTTTAGTCTTTCTGATGTTTCATGGTCTTATATTACTGATGTGTACACTTTTAGCTGGTGATCTAAGCTATAGTGAGAATTGTCAGTATACAATAGAAAGAGATGAGAAAGATAGTGCCATAAAATAAAGGTATTTGCTTTCTAGTTGTTAGCTGCAGTGCTAGTAAAAATAAAATTCTGAATAAGTAAAATATTCCATAATACGGGAGACCAAAGTGATTACATTTAAAAGTTTGTTATTTCTTGGAAATTTTCAAGAACAAGATATTTTCTATCATTTTGAATCAGGGAAACTCTATTCTTACTCTTATAAACCAGATAAGGTATGGGACATTAAATGGGCAGTGTTAGCTTCTGGACTGGTGCTAACCAACTTACTATCTTCCATCGGCTTTCTTACTTTCTCAAATTCTTTTGTAAAATATGGTTTGCTTATAAGCATGATATTCACCATTGTTCTTTTAGTAGAATGGGCTCTGAAACTCAAACATGATCAAGAATTGATAAGTTTTAATCCTAGTAATTATTTTGGTTGGTCTGACTTTATTAAGAAGTGCAAGAATAACTTGTTGTTCCTCTCATTGACAGGTATTGTTTTCTCTGTAATGACATTTCAATTTTTATTGACCTATCTTCAAGAAGCAAACTTGTATAACTATATCCTATTTAGTCTTTTTTTCCCAGTTTCCTATTTTTTAACATTTAAGGTTCGACCAATCAAAAGATTTTTGATGTTAAAGAAATTATCCGAGGAGATATCTAATACTTAAGTTACTACCAATAGGTAATGTTGTCCAGCTTAATAAAGAGAAAGTAAAAATCACTATTCTCTATATGATAATGATGAAATCTATTATGCGAGTGTTCATTATAAAAATATTCTGGGTTTGCCAGATATGAGTAAGATTATAAGAAGTAATACGCCATATGTAGGTGAGCCGGCCTGGATAAACTATCGCCGTGCCAAACCTAGGTTGGCAGATGATGAAGATTTGCAGCTATATATCAATTCCGATGGCTTGCTTGCTGTTATGTATAGTAAAAAGTTATCAGGAGATACTTATCTCAACATTGACTATGTATATGAGAACGGTTTCGTTAAACAAAATGTTTCCATTGCTTTCTCCAAAGTTTCGAATTTTACTGTTCAAGCTTTTATTAATCAGTCTAAAAAAAGGGGCTATGTCAGGACAGCAGATGAAATTTATCGCTCTATTGGAGGTGAGGAGCCTCCACGTAAGAGTCTAGTGTCAAAAGAGGAGATATTGGACTATCTGAAGGATTATGATATTGATCA
>NZ_CALHWC010000147.1 GCF_938036805.1 uncultured Streptococcus sp. | reverse complement strand
ACAACAACTTCCTCATCCTAGACGAGCCGACCAACCACCTGGACATTGACAGCAAAGAAGTGCTGGAAAATGCCCTAATTGACTTTGATGGCACCCTGCTCTTCGTCAGCCACGACCGTTACTTTATCAATCGCGTGGCTACTCAGATCATCGAGCTTTCTGAGACAGGCTCTACCCTTTATCTGGGTGATTATGACTACTATCTGGAGAAAAAGGCAGAGCAGGAAGCCTTGCGTGAGGAGACGGAGCAGGCTAGTCCTGACAAGCCTGCTCCTGCCAATGATTATCAGCTTCAAAAGGAAAACCAGAAAGAACAGCGCCGTCTGGCCCGTCGCCTAGAACAACTGGAAGCGCAAATCGAGGACTTGGACAGCCAGATCAGTCAGCTTCAGGAAGCCATGCAGGCCACCAACGATGCTGGCGAACTCATGGAGAGCCAGCAGCAAATCGACCAGCTGACCGCTGCCCAAGAAGAAGCCATGCTAGAATGGGAAGAACTGGCGGAGAAGGTGTGAGAAGGAAAAGAGCCTGTGTAAGAATGCCTAGTTTCTGTGAGAAATGAGCTTCTTAGAGCTTACAGGAAAATTAAATTGATATTTAATGTGGTTCAGTTATCGTATTACTAAAGATTTTGTCGACTGAATCGTTTTATTTAAGAAAAATAGGAGAAAATGATGGATTTTGTAATAATTTTTATTGTCTTAATGCTAGCAATTTTTGCTTTCGTAGGTTGGATAGTTTATTGGGCGATTAGCCATTCCGCTAAAAAGAATAAAGTATACCAAGCCTTCGCTTCGAGCATGGCTATCAATTTGATAAAGCACAAGGTAACGATTATTACAGAGATTACTCTAAGCAAAAAACAAGTAATGACCTAACACTGAAACTTTTTCAGAATCCTTATGTAGCAAAATACGCTAATTTTACTCATTATCCATTTGGTCGTGGAAATATGGTAAAAGTTGCCTATGTAATTTCAGGTAACTACAATGATTCTCAATTTCGGGCTTTCACCTATCATTTTGAGAGGAATGCAATTGAGAAGACTGGTCCTGGTGGAGTGTTCAGTATTGTTATGATTCAGTGTCCTGATGAACCAAAAGGTCAGCTTTCAGAGCAAATCTTTTATGAAAATGGAATGCTCTGTGAATACCTTCGAGAAAACTTGAATGTAGAAGACCTTCATGATAGAATTGAAAAATTAGCCAATATTCCAAGTACAAAATAAGTTTGGGAATATGAAATAAGAATTTTTCTACAGTACAGATGTTGAATGAAAAAGTTGGTTAATTCAGTTTTTGGCACAGAGGTTTGCTGACAGAACTAGAATAAGGATTAGAAAAAGGAGAAATATGTTTTTTAGAAGACGTCGTTTTTATCTGAATCAATATTATGACAAAGCCATTTATTATGATCGTAAGACCCACGAAGTTTTAGAAGCTCCAAAGAGTAAACTATTAGATACAGAGAAATCAAGCAGAATGAATCGGCATATTCCTCTATTAGTTGTTTTCTTTATGTTTAGCGGTGGCGGACTTACTTCCTTCTTTAGTCTATTTTTACAAGGAACATATAGCATGACAACTTTTTGGAGTGTTATTCTTATCTGGATAGCAGAGTTTGCTTTTATCACTATCCTTGTAGAACGGGCTTTATACAGAAATATCAATATTGCTCAAGTGACTACTCAAAAGGTCTGCCTTTTTACTATTTGTAATTCAGAGGATTTAAAAGAAAAGAACTTGAGCGAAAAAGAGAAGCGCAATAATACTTTTTTATTTAATGCTTTGTTGTTTACTATTCCTGCAGTGGGTTTCTACTATATCTATGATTTTATTTTCCACTTCAACAGTTTTTTAGGGCAACAGATTGGAGGAGAGATTTTTAAGATAATGTTTGCAGGGCTTTTACTTGGAGTTGCTTTTGTTATATATAATCAGAATAATATTCCTAGTATTTTAGACATAACGGAGAAATTTGAATCTGGAAAACTGAGTGTAGTATGTAGAGATGACGACAATCCTGATGTATATTTAGAAGTGAGTGTCGGACCAGATAGAGCTATTGTGACAAAAGAGCTACATAATTATAAAGTTGGGGGTTAGCTGATTTGAAATTGAATAAAAGTCAGTGAAGCAGTAAAGATTATAAAGTTTTGTAAAAGAACTTCAATAAGCAATTAGAAAGAGGTTAGAATGTTTTTTCTTAGACGTCGTCGAGTATTTATTGGCGAGTGCGATGATCAGGCGGTCTATTATGACCAGCAGACTGGAGAGGCTTTAGCAGCTCCCAAAAGTTTTCTGCTCAATACGGAAGGTGCTTATAAGACCAATGCTTACATTCCTGAAATGGTTATTTTTCTGATGGCAGGTGGGCCAGGGGTTTTTGGATTCTTTTCAGCTATGTCCATTGGTGTCTATAACTGGACCAGTTTGACCTATATCCTACTATTTTGGTTGGCTGAATTTTTGCTTTTGGTTGCTATTTTTGAGCGAGGATTTTATAAAAATGTTCGCAAGGCTGTTCCGACAACAGAGAAGGTGTTTTACTATGCAGTGTCACATAATTTGATGGTAAGGGATGAACATTTTGACCCAGCTAAGGCATCTGCCACAGTCTACCGAATTGTTCGATGGATTCTTGTGCTTATGAATTTATATTCTATATATGTTATTTATAGTTACATCCGGTTATTTGGTCAGCCTATTGAGACTAACTCTGACTTTTAGGGGACTGGGATAATCTGGTGTACAATGATATTGCTTTATAACCAAAATAACCCAGTTCGTTTTGTGAAGATTATGAAGCTATACAGTCAAGGGAAAATCTTGTTTAAGAAAGAAACAGAGAGTGAAACGAGTAACTAGGTGTTAGGGGACACTCAAATCCCAAAAGGTGAGTGCTGTATCTTTAATGACGCGGGGAGTAGTTGTTGCGACAGTTGCTGTTTTGTTACAAAATTTGTTTCCTATCCTCAAATGGAAGATTCCCAAGAATATGAGGCTTTCTGACAGATAAAATTTGGAGATTAAAAATGGAAAAAATGGGAAAAATCAGTATTTTCGGTGCAGACTTTGAACGAAGTAAGAAAATCGTAACGAATGGAAAGTTTGCCTTAACAGCCGGTATGCCAAATCCTATTCATATGGGGATCATCAATCGCCTCTTTACAGTTATTATTGCTGGATTTTTCTTTTTTGGGATTCTAACTTATGGTGTTTTAATGGGGATGCCTGAGTTGATAGGTGCAGATAGTGATATTCATTATATTTCGGTTGAGGCAGGAATGTTAATTCATAACTTAAGTTCCTTTTTAAAGCCCTTCAATCTTAGTATTTATTTACTATTTCTTGTGGGGATGATTCCTGTTTTTTGGCCCAAGAAACGCTTGAGCAGTCAGTTGTGGACTTACTTTCCTTTTTATTTTTCAATGTCAATTTGTGCATTTATATCAGCTTTTTATTTTGCCAGTGCGGTAGCTTATGATGCTTATACATTGGTGGGTTTCTGGATTCAGCTTGTGTTAGGAATGGTTCTCTTTTTCTGGATTATTACTAATAGTATCCAGAATCTGAAAAGGAGACTGAACGATGAAGAAGAAAAGTCAATTCTTAAGAACGTGATGATGATTACAGTCGGAACGATGGTAGTTCTCTTTCCGGTATCACTTGTCTATCATCTAATGAATCAACTACCGGTCCTTTGGTATTTTTATATTTTTGGATTATTTTTGGAGGTTTGGTTTGTCATTGGCGCCTATTTTATAGCTTTTATGATGAATGTACATATTTTTCAAGCCTACTATATCCATAAGTATCCTATGGAATACAAAGAATATTTAGGAATCAGTGACCGAGAATGGTACAGCAAACGATATTATAAAAAGCTGGTTAAAAGTGGCCAGCTACAAGAAGAAACAACACAAGAGAATGGAGAAGAAAATGAGTAAAAAATTATTGCCTTTAGGGAGTGATGTAAATAAAGAACTAGATCGAAATATTAAGTATAAAAAGCTAATATGGAGCTGTCCATTGTGAAAAAGATAAGATTATTATTTGCTGTTGACAATGGTATGGGCACTAATTTAAAAGGAACAGGTTTAGCTGCAGAGTACTATCCTTTTTCAAGAGATATTGTTTGGAGAAAGCTCGATAAGGAAAGCATAGGGAATCACCAAAAGATAGCTAAGAAAATTAGCAGATTAACTTGGATGTCTTCGCCGCTTTTGATTGTACCGATTATGGCTTTTATCGCTGGTTATTCTGATAATCACATTGTTCCTCAAAAAGAGTTCGGCCTTTTTGGTTTTCTGTTACCGATACTTTTAGGAGTTTGGTTTTTTATACTTTTTGAGTTATGGATGGTTTCAATTAGAAATACTTATCCTTTGGTTGAAGCTCCAAATAGTAGTGACCAGAAAGAATATTTTGAAGTTATACACGATATAACTTTAAAACATAATGATGTTTGGAAACAGATAAAAACACCTTATCTTGCAAACATCTTAGTATTTTTGTTTATTGTCTTCGCAGTTATTCCTTTTGTTTATTGGTTTTATTTTATGCCAAGTACAATCATAGAGTTTATAATAAAATTAGTTGTGCTTGCTATATTACTTTCTTTGGTTCCAAATATTATATGGAATGGCATAGTTAAAACTGTTATAAATAATAAAATTATAAATGAATTAAATGATGAATTAGAAAATGAAAATAGGAAATTATAACCCCATGTTATCAATTCGTTCGATTATCATAAACCAGTTTAGAACTATATCAACCTGACTTGTTTTAATTGTTGGTATATAGAGAGGAAAGAAAAAAGGATGTTTTTTAGGAAAGTTATTTATATAGGGGAAAGTGATGGTCAGGCTATTTATGTAAATGTAGAAAAGCCAAGAGACCCCTTAG
>NZ_CALHWC010000146.1 GCF_938036805.1 uncultured Streptococcus sp. | reverse complement strand
CATCTGGCCAAAAGAGCAACCAAATGGCAAAAGCAGTTATTATCAAAAGTAGGATACTTATTATTTTTTTACGTACCGACATTTTTATCTTCTCCTCACTTCAAATAATCATAAAAATCTTCTTTTGATTTTTTATGCTTATCCGTATCTGGTTTCAATAAGAAATCCCATCTTTTCCCGTGCTTGATAAATTGTCCACCTGCTGTATATAGGCTACTTACAAGAGTTTTCCAGAGGCTAGAGTAGCTATGAGGTAGTCACGCTCTTTAGGCAGTTGGTCTGTAACTTGATTGCTAATTCTAAGTTGTTGACAACGCTTTACCTTACTTATCCACCACTTGAGCTTCAAATTTAGCCGGTTTATTGTCTACATTGGTGATGGTGATAGTATAGGGTTTGTTATTCGTGACATCAAAAGCTTTTTCTCCCTGATAATTAACAACAATCCCATCTTTTACTAAATGAATACCTTTTTGATTGTTGGGTAACTCTTCATTATCATTTACTGAATAGTTTCGTTTAAAGAGTTTTTGCTCTTCAACTCCATAAAAAATCTCACCATTTACCTCAAACCAAACTCCTGAACCTGATAATTTAAGCTTATTATTATCATTTTTCTTCAAAATTAATACAGAATAGTATTCCACATCTTGTGTCCGAGGTTTGACTTTCAGACTAATAGACTGACCAGGTTGTAAGGTATATTTACCAAGATTTTGTGCCCATAAATAAAAGAGAAAAGCTGCTGCCAGAACTCCAACAAGCAATAAACTACAACCTAAATTCCAATTCCATTGTTTTTTCAAGGTCATTTGTGAATCTCCTTATAGACCCCATATCATATTAGGACTCTATCCATTCTGCAATATTTCGTTCTCTTTCAATTTTCTCCGCTGACCCGACAACCTGATACATAGCAACAGTACTATCATACGAAGAATCAAATAGACCAAACGAAGGATTTTCATCTTACCAAGAGCAGACAAAAACTCCTCCCTTGCATGTCCCACTTCTTGACCTAACTGTTCAACCGTTTTGCCTGTTTCCTCTTTAATAACAGCTGCATTCTTTGGAATCAAATAATAATTTTGCTCTAAACTAGTAGTATAGGCTCTGGATATTGGTTCATCTAAGAAAAAATATACTCTATCAGCATACTTATCTTCAGACAGAGCATAGTATATTTCAACTTCACTATCCCATTTTCTAGGAAAACCAGTTATTCTAATATTTTCATAATCTAGATGCATAATTCCATTTAATACGTCACTAGTCCATTCTTCCGCATAGTGATAAAGAGTTGCCTTCTTATCTACCATTGGCCAAACCATAACATACCGACTATGCATGAATTCCTTGGTCAAGGCCGAGTTGCTAGCTAAACTAGTCGCACCAATCTCGTATACTGACCAAATAAGAACTATGAGCATTAAAAAAGATTGAGCAAGTTTTGTTTTGAAATATTTCTGAAGTAACCTAACCTTGGTATCAGTTTCCCTATTCTGTTTTCCAAACATCTTTAAATTTTACTTCTCCCCAATTCTGTACACTAAAGCGAAACGAATAATCGTTTTTTCTTCATCCAATCACCTCATTTCTTCCAATTCTTGATTGACTGCTTCAATATTTAGAATGAAATTATAGCTACTTGGCGAATCTTTTGTAGATATTCCACACTCCGATTTTCAGTAGGTTATTCAAAATGAGATTGCATTCCCACCTCCTCAACATATTTTATCTAGTAGTAATTTTGTAAAAATTTTTGTTTAGTCTCTTCTATCGATTTATAGTCTACAATTTTTCTTGCGCGAGTGCACTCGCCTCGTTCCGTATCTGAATAATACTCATTAACGCATCAATATACGATAGATTTTTATTTTTCATTTGGGTACATGGATTGGTAAATATCTTTAAGCATAGCTTTTGCCTCTGCTCTCACCTCATCTGCTATCTTATTTGTAGTTTCATCATCAACTTCAATTCTCTCTTGTGACGTGCTATCTATTTTCATATAGCCCACGTATTCCAATTCTAGTTCATTATTAAATTGAAAAGTTGATGTCACATTAGGAGTGGTACCTATCTTTTTAACTGTAATCATGGTTACTCCATCGTCTGGAGATATAATAGTTACTGGTCGACCTCCTTTGGTCTCTATGCTGGAAATACGTTCCATCATTTTTACATTGTAGTCATCTATGGAATAACCGGCTTTTCTGACTGCATTCACATAGCGAGTGGAATTCATCAAAATATCTAGTTGTTCATAAATTGTTTTTTGTTCATAAGCACGCTTAAATGCGTCATATTGATAACGATCATAAGCAAAATAGGAAGGAATAAGGATCAGAAGTAAGGACAAAACAATAGTCAGGTATTTATAGCGTTTGAATTTAACGAACATTTATATCAGCCCCTCTTTCTAAATAGTCAAAAAAGGCTTCCTGATTCTTCTTTTGTTCCTCCTTTGACTGACCACGAGTTATAAACATATGGCCTCCTGTACTACCATCTGTTACAATGTAATGAACAATATCTTTACCGACTTTGATATCTCCATGCCCCATATTTTTATAAAACTCTTCAACACGGTTAATCTTATTAGATCCAATTCCCTGATTATAGTCTGATTGTATTTTAAAAATATCTTTTTGATTCGCGTTTTTCATTAGCTCATAGCTATTGATTGGATCCAAATCTGAGTTAAAGTCAGTATCACCATAACGGCCAGAGTCCACATCTCCCTTGAAGGAAATTTCATACCTTTCCATGGGATAAGGTAGTGAGGCTGTGCTGCCCGAAATATTGACTCTAGCAGTATTCCCCACCTCACTTATAGCATGAGCAATTGAGTAAAGATTCAAGTCCCAGCTTTGTTCAGTAAATGCTGCAAACTGAATTGCTTCATGGGCATAATCTTTATAAGTATTTGGATTGTTATGCTGATTGCGAAGAGTTTCTACAAGGGTTTTGATTTCTACTTCAGAAAGACCATATTCTCTACTCAGTTGATTTCTCTCCTTCGCTTCAACTACTCCAGCGATTGCCTTATATCTAAACGCTACAAAATTATCTGGCACAAAGGATGCAACTAATCTATTATACTCATAAAGAACTTTTTCATTAGTCCATCCTTCTTGCTTTGCCCTCTTCAAAATTCCCTGCTGGAGCTTATAGAGTACGTTTGCCGTGGATTCATCTAGATTGTATGATGATACCAAATCATCCACAATTTTTTTCTTATCTTTTTCAGCCTGAGTAACTGAAATATCCTTATCAAGCTTATGTGACTCAATCTTCACATCCTTCATCTTCTGTACCCAACTCATGTCCAGACCGTCCGCATAGTAGTTGCCATCACTATCGACAATGATTTCACTTAGTTGTGTGGCTCCTTGGATAGCTAGACGAAGAACTTCTAGACTATCACTGAAATACTGGGAAACCTGTGAGACAAAAAATTCTAGTTTTTCAATCTTATTATCCAAATCCTGAATACCCGACTCGATTTGAGACTTGGTATTGTAGAGGATGGTCTTCTCAGAGAAGGCTTTCCCCCAATTGAGACTAAAGAGGTCCGTGATTTGATTTAGTCAGTTCTCCCTCACTTGAATCTGAGCTTCTACGATAGCTAACTGCTCTTCCCTCAATTTTTTCAGTTCCTTAAGCTGGTCTAGGTCCAAATCACCATATCCAGAGACCTGAGCATCCGCATCTTTGTAGGAGGTCAACTCCAGTTGAATATCGTCTACCGCTTCTTGGAGCTTTTTGATGCTGGGGATGATAATGTCTGTAAAGAAACCTTTACCAGCTGTGTAGGCTGCTCCTGTCAGCTCACCTGAGTCTAATACAACAAACTATCCATACAAAGTCTGATACATCTTTTCCATGAAAGCCTCAAGCTCTTTTTGAACAATTTTTAATAGTCGCTCTTCTTCGGCTTGGGGGATAGTCACACTCTCATTTTTATTTTGATTATTAATATGCGAGTAATATCTACGTTTTATGGTTAATTGATTATCTAAAATATAGTAGGCATCTATTTTTTCCTCATTTACTGTTGTTTCAAAAAAAACAGCGACTTCATCCTTTCCTTGGTTTGAAATTTTCAAGTCTAAACTTCCTTTTATCTCTATATCTTCAATTCCTCCATCCAAGCGAATAGCACCATCGGGAGGAACGACATAGCCTGCTTTGCGGATGTCAGACGCATACTTTTCTGACGCCATTAAATGTTCTAAGACGGCTATGTTGTCCTTCTGTTCAAAGGAAGCTTTTAGTTGGCTACGTTCTTGGTAGCTTTGAACATGAAAATAAAAATTCATTCCAGCAACTAAGACCGTTACAGAACCAATCACGATTAGTATTTTTTTAAGTCCCGACATTTTTCTCATCCCCTCTGTCTAAGTAATTATAGAAGTCTTGTTTCCAACCCTCTTCCTTGTCATTAGGTTTTCCAATAAAAATATTGAGGTCAAAGCCATATTTAATAAAGTTGCCTCCTATCGTATTATTTTCAATAAGAGTTTCAACCATCCGTTTACCGTTAGCTTTATCCCCATTTCCCATCACAGTATAGAATTCTTCAACACGATTTATCTGGTTTGTTTGGATACTATGATTGTAATCTGCTTGAACTTTAAACACATCTTTTGTTTCTACATCTTTAGAAATCATTCTTTCGTAAGAAGTAATAGCATCTAAATCCGAATTAAAATCGGCATCATCATATCTCCCTGAATCAATGTCTCCTTTGAAGGAACTTTCATACTTTTCAGTATTTACAGAGAGATCTCCAATCCGAGTTGAATTTCCGATTGTGCTAATAATATGGGCGCTTAATCCCTTCCAACCATCTAGCTTCGATAAGTCTCTATCTCCCCAAGATAACTCAGTAAAACTAGCAATTTGAATAGCTTCATGAGCCAAATCTTTACTATGATTAGATTCATACTGTTTTCTAATTTTTTCTTTAAAGAGTATGCGTTCTTCCTCTGAAATACCATAATCTGCCAAAATAATATCTAAATCACTTGTATTTTTGGCATCAACAACACCCGCAAGACCTCTCCAGGTTGCCCTTACCCCATAAACTGGAGATGCAACTAATCTATTATACTCATAAATAACTTTTTCATTAGTCCATCCTTCTTGTTTTGCCCTCTTCAAAATTCCCTGCTGGAGCTTATAGAGTACGTTTGCCGTGGATTCATCCATGTTATAGGATGACTGCAGATCATCCACAATCACTTTCTTTTCCTTCTCAGCTTTAGTCACTGGGATATTCTTATCCAACTGATGTGTCTCAATCTTCTGCTCTTTCATCTTCTTGACCCAATTCATGTCCACACCGTCCGCATAGTAGTTGCCATCACTATCGACAATGATTTCACTTAGTTGTGTGGCTCCTTGGATAGCTAGACGAAGGACTTCTAGACTATCGCTGAAATATTGAGAAACCTGAGCGACAAAGAACTCCAGCTTTTCAATCTTCTCTTCCAACTCTTTGATTTGTGATTCAATTTGCGATTCTGCACTAGAAAGAATCACCAGAGACTCCATGTGAGAAACGATATTAAATGTAGCAATAGACTTCATCCGCTCTAAGAATGATTCTTTAGCTTCAATAGCCTTTTTGATAGAGGCTAGCTGTTTCTCTCTCAATTCTTTTGTCTTCTTCAGCTGATCCAGATCGAGGTTGCCATACTCTGATACCTGAGCATCGGCAATCCTATATGAATTTAACTCCGTTTGAATGTCGTCCACTGCAGCCTGTAGCTTCTTAATGGCAGGAATGATAATTTCTGAAAAAAGGCCCTTACCTGCTGTATAGGCTGCTCCCATGAGTTCTCCAGAGTCTAGGGCAGCTATTAGGTGGTCACATCCCTGAGACAATCGGTCTGTCACCTCATTGGCCACTTGAATATTATTAGCCATAGCTTCCATCAGCTGTGAGGACTCCGATGCACTGTATTTTACTCCCATGGTAAAGAGTTCCTTTCTTTCGTCAATCTTTCTCGATTTTCATCTAATTTTTGCCGAACTTTCCTTGTTTGTTTGGAAACATTGTCCAACTCTTGCTCTACGTAGCTGTCAATTGTTTGTTGCAAGGCTTGGTTTTCTTCCCATATTTTACGATTGGTATGGCTTGTCTCTGATACGGGATCTATCAAGTTTTCTATTTGGGCATTTATCGTCCAGATATCTGCACGAAAATCCATTACCTTCTCTTCGTAACGTTTTTTGATAACTAAAAGATCTTCTTCTTGATTCTCAAGCTGGATGATTTGCTTATATAATTGTTCACGTTTTTCTTGATTTTTATCTTTTATCATCAGTTGCTCCAACGTTGTGCCTGCTCTATATCGCGTTTCTCAATTTTTGCAGCAATTTCTGGAAATTTATTAGCCTGAGTTAAGACGGCCGAACTGAAATCACTGACAGCCTGCAACATTTGATTGCAGGCTTGACGACCAGCTTCCATTCCAGCAATATCACTTGTATAACCAAATTCAACTTGATTGTTCCTGAAGGCTGAAGTATCCACTCCTACTAATTCACTAATTGCGGAACTTGCTGCGATAGTATCTGAAGAAATCTTCCCTGACATCTAGTACTCCCTATCTTTCGTTCTAATTGTTAGGCAATTTCTCATTGGCTATTACGATTGGTATTGCCAGTTGTACCACCCAAAATTGCTCCCCAAGCTTTCTGATAATCCGCATCTGATGCGCCGATACCAAAGCGATAGCTCGTCGTTGGAGCGCCATTCTTAGCCCAGTAGCTAGGAACAGTCGGACCGCTTAGATTAATGGAGCGGCCATTGATTGTGACAGTTCCTGGTCTCTCTCCAGTAGACTTGAGAACATCAGACTTGATAACACTCGAATCAAGATTGAATTTCTCTCCGATTCCCCAAGCCTCTGGATCCGCCTCATAAATAGCATTGGCTAGATAGGCCATATAGGCCGCATTATTATTGTAGCCTGTTAGGGCAGCCATAGAAGTATTATCATCATGACCAATCCAGCCTCCAAGGGTCATCCGAGGAGTAGAAAGCATGAGCCACATATCACCATTGCTGTTGGTTGTACCTGTCTTACCAATCCAGTCTGCACCTGCCAAGGTACCATTGACTTGACCAATCCTTGATTTAAAGGTCGTAGTTGCACCAGAGTTAAGCACACCCCGCATCAAGCTTTGCATAATCGTTGCAGTAGCAGGCGAATACACCTGAACTGGTTTTGCCTTATGCTCATAAACCACCTTGCCGTCAGGAGCTGTGATCTTTTCGATCATATACTTTTCTTGATAAGAACCGTTATTAGCCAAGGTCTGGAAACCGTTGGTGTGCTGGGCAACCGAAACCTCGATTCCCCCACCCATTGGTAGACTTTCAATATCGTAGTTGTCAATATGGTAGCCCATTTTTTCCATATAGCCTCGGACATTGACACCCTTCTCGCGAAGTGCACGATAGGTCCAATAAGCTGGAATATTCCAAGAAGTATTGAGGGCTTCCTGCAGGTCCATCATGCCTGTCCCGCGACTGTCCACGTGCATAATCGGCTCACCGCTGGAGAAGTTCGTCGGATAATTGGAAAGGACACTTGCACTTCCCATCAGCCCTTGGTCAATGGCAATCCCATAAGCTAAAATCGGCTTGATAGTCGAACCAGGAGATCTTTCCGTATCAAAAGCATGGTTGTTTTGATTAGAACTATAGTCTCTACCACCGACAAAACCAATAATGGCTCCTGTTTTATTGTCCTGAAGGACATTTCCAACCTCGACCATTCCTGTCCCATCATCCAAGAGACCACCGTAGTTGGCAACAGCGTTCTGCATCGCCTGATGAATGGAATGATTGATGGTTGTTGTGACCGTATAACCACCCTCGCTCAGCTCTTTTCGAGCCAACTCTTGATAGGCTTCAACCGTTGCATTATTTTTTAATTCTTGCTGAGATACATTGTCCCGCTGAATTAAATACTGGTACATGGCCGTCTGCGCTTCTGAAAAAGCTGTATGGTAGAGGTAACTATGCGAGCTCTTTTGAAGGCTCTCAGTCGATTTAAAATCTTGCGTCAGATCATAGTCCTTGTACTGCTGATAGTCTGCCTCACTCAGTCGACCTGTACGGTACATATTATACAAAACATTCCGAGCCCGCTCTAGACCTAAAGCCATATCATCTGGACTCTTCATGCTACCATCAGAGGCATAGGGCGAATAAACAATCGGACTCTGAGGCAATCCAGCAATAAAAGCAGCCTGCGGAATACTCAAATCCTTGGCTGATACACCAAAAATCCCTTGAGCTGCTTCTTCCACTCCAGCGATATTTTGTCCTTTGTTATTCCGGCCAAAAGGTGCCACATTCAAATAAGCAGTCAGAATGTCATCCTTAGACATATAGCGTTCCAAAGCCAAGGCATCAACAATCTCTACTGCCTTCCGCTTGAAAGTCGGAGCATCTCCCACGACCTGCTGCTTGATCAACTGCTGAGTTAAGGTCGAGCCCCCGCTGGATGAACCAACTCCAACTACAGAACCCAAGGTTGCCCGCAGAACCGCCTTGGGCACAACACCATTGTGAGTTTCAAAGTTCTCATCTTCCGTCGCAATGATAGCATTTTTGACATTATCAGAAATCGCATCGCTGGCAACTGGGATCCGCAACAAATCATTATCGATTTCAGAAATCAACTCTCCGTTAGCATAGGTCAGCTTCGAAATCCCAGAAATCTTATTGACCTGACTTACCAGCTCCTCCTGCTTCGGCACGGAGACATCACTAAAAAGGCTGGCGGCATAGCCCAATCCGAGTCCAGCCCCCAATACTATTCCAAAAAAGATAAATACAAAAGCGACATTTAAGAGTAATTTTACTGTCCGAAAAATAACGGAAACAGTATCCAGTACCGACCATGTCTCTCCTTTTGGCTTAGACGTCTTAACAGGTGAGGGCTCCCCCTTACCAAACTGTTTTAACTTTTTTATAAATGGTTTCAACATAGATTCTCCTTATCGACTATTATAGCAAACATCAGCAGATTATATCAAGAAAGAGCTAATTCTAGCGCTTTTACAGGAATTATTTTCTGGCTACTCATTGCTATTTGTCGGGTTTGTGATACAATAGAGGGATAAAACAAAAAAATACTTGAGCAAGGGCAAAATCCTTTGCTATCTTAGAAAAGGAGAGACAACTATGCACATTTTTGATGAGCTAAAAGAGCGTGGTTTGATTTTTCAAACTACTGATGAAGAAGCTTTGCGTAAAGCCTTAGAAGAAGGGCAGGTCTCTTATTATACTGGATACGATCCAACAGCAGACAGTCTGCACTTAGGTCACTTAGTGGCTATTTTGACCAGCCGGCGCTTACAGTTAGCTGGTCACAAGCCTTATGCCCTCGTCGGTGGTGCAACGGGTCTGATTGGTGACCCATCCTTTAAAGATGCAGAGCGTAGCCTGCAAACCAAGGAAACCGTTGATGGCTGGGTTCAGTCTATCCAAGGCCAACTGTCACGCTTTCTTGACTTTGAAAATGGCGAAAATAAAGCTGTCATGGTCAATAACTACGACTGGTTTGGCAGCATCAGCTTCATTGACTTCCTCCGTGACGTCGGTAAATACTTCACTGTCAACTACATGATGAGCAAGGAATCCGTAAAAAAACGGATTGAAACAGGAATTTCTTACACAGAGTTTGCCTACCAAATCATGCAAGGTTACGACTTCTTTGTCCTTAACAAAGAACATAACGTAACCCTTCAAATTGGTGGTTCTGACCAGTGGGGAAATATGACAGCAGGTACAGAATTGCTACGTCGTAAAGTTGACAAGACTGGCCACGTTATTACTGTCCCCCTTATCACTGATGCGACTGGTAAAAAATTTGGTAAATCAGAAGGAAATGCTGTTTGGCTCAATCCTGACAAAACTTCTCCATACGAAATGTACCAATTCTGGATGAATGTGATGGATGCTGACGCCGTTCGCTTCTTGAAGATCTTTACTTTCTTGTCTCTCGATGAAATTAGAGACATCCGCAAACAGTTTGAAGCAGCTCCACACGAACGCTTGGCTCAAAAAATCCTCGCTCGTGAAGTCGTGACTCTTGTCCACGGTGAAGAAGCCTACAAGGAAGCCCTTAACATTACCGAGCAACTCTTTGCTGGAAATATCAAAAACCTTTCTGTCAAAGAACTCAAACAAGGACTTCGTGGCGTGCCAAACTATCAAGTACAAGCAGACGAAAACCACAACATCGTGGAAATCCTCGTAACATCTGGCGTGGTCAACTCAAAACGCCAAGCCCGCGAAGATGTTCAAAATGGAGCCATCTATGTCAATGGCGACCGTATCCAAGACCTTGACTATGTCTTGAGCGACGCGGATAAGTTAGAGAATGAACTCACCGTTATCCGCCGTGGTAAGAAGAAATACTTCGTCCTTACATACTAATAAAACAGACTGGAGGCATTTGCCATCCAGTCCTTTTTTTGTTAGACTTAAAACTATGAATACAAACCTCAAACCCAAACTCCAGCGCTTTGCTACTGCGACCGCTTTTGCCTGCCCCATCTGCAAGGAAGATCTACAGCTGATGGAAAATAGCCTCAAATGCCACCATCGCCATTCTTACGACTTGGCCAAGTTTGGCTATGTCAATCTGGCACCTCAAATCAAGCAGCCCAAAGACTATGATAAAGCCAGTTTTCAAAATCGGCAGTTGATTTTAGAAGCGGGATTCTACCAAGCTATCTTAGAAGCTGCCTCGAACTTACTTGCTAGCTCAGAAACTGCCAGAACAGTCTTAGATATTGGCTGCGGCGAGGGCTTCTACTCTCGCAAACTCCAAGAAATCCATTCCCAAAAAACCTTCTATGCCTTTGATATTTCAAAAGATTCTATCCAGTTGGCAGCTAAGAGCGACAGTAGTTTCGCAGTCAATTGGTTCGTCGGTGATTTGGCTAAGCTACCGCTACAAGATGCCAGCATGGACATCATTTTAGATATCTTTTCTCCAGCCAATTATCAGGAATTTCGGAGAGTCATGTCTGACAATGCCCTCCTCATCAAGGTCATCCCCACCGAGCACCATCTTCAGGAAATTCGCCAAAAAGCCGCTAGACAGCTCAGCAACAAGGATTACTCTAACCAAGAAGTCATCCAGCATTTCCAAGAGCACTTCGATATAATCTCCGAGATTACTGTCGAGTCCAGCCAATCCTTGACTGCCGAAAGCCGAACAGCTTTTTTAGCAATGACACCGCTGCTCTTTCATGTCGAGCAAGACCAGATCGACTGGACTGACCTCACCCAAGTCACCATTGCCGCCACCATTCTTATCGGAAAAGCAAAATAAAGAAAAGATAGTCCGCAGACCAAATGCATTCCGTTTGGCTTGCTGACTATCTTTTTTAAACTCATATTTTAATAAACTGTTTTCTCTGTTTCGAAATCAAAGAAATGCGCCTTGTTCAAGTCGAAGCCAAGGTCAATTCCAGCACCTGTTTCTGAGTAGTCACGAGCATCTACACGTGCGATAAACTCGCTGTCGCCAACTTGACAGTAAAGGTGAGACTCAGAACCCAAAAGCTCAGATACAGAAATGGTCGCATGAACCACAGAATCTGGGAAGGTCTCCAAGAAAGCAGCTTCTGTATTGATATCTTCTGGACGAATACCGAAGATCAATTTCTTACCGTCATAGCCCTTCTCAAGCAGCACCTTCAGTGTTCCTTCTGGAACTGTCAAACGCAAGCCATTGGCAACAATTTGATTTCCCTCAAGTGTCACAGTAATAAAGTTCATCGCTGGGCTACCGATGAAGCCTGCCACAAATTTGTTAACTGGGTGGTTGTAAACTTCTTGTGGGCTACCAATTTGCTCTACTCGACCAATCGTGCCAGTTCCAGCAGGGTTCTTGGTCGCTGACATGATAACGATACGATCAGCCAAGGTCATGGCTTCTGTCTGGTCGTGGGTTACGTAGATGGTTGTTGCTCCGATACGGCGGTGGATTTTGGCAATCTCAGCACGCATGGAAACACGCAACTTCGCATCCAAGTTTGACAAAGGCTCGTCCATTAGGAAAACCTTTGCATCACGCACGATGGCACGACCCATGGCAACCCGCTGACGTTGACCGCCAGACAAGTCCGCTGGTTTGCGATCCAAGAATTCTTTCAAGCCAAGAATTTCAGCCGCTTCTTGCACCCGTTTGTCAATATCTTCCTTGCTGTACTTGCGCAGTTTCAGACCGAAAGCCATATTGTCATAGACAGTCATGTGTGGATAGAGGGCATAGTTCTGGAAGACCATAGCAATATCGCGGTCTTTCGGCGCAACGTCATTGACCACTTTGCCGTCAATCGACGCTGTTCCTTCTGTGATATCCTCAAGACCCGCAATCATACGCAGCGTTGTGGATTTCCCACATCCTGACGGACCGACGAAAACGATAAATTCCTTGTCCTTAATGTCCAAATTAAAGTCTTCAACAGAATAGTGCTCACTGTTTGGATACTTTTTATAAATATTTTTCAGATTTAACTCAACCATAAGTTCCCCTTTACTTTATGTGAAAATAGTTGCCCTTGAAGCCCCTAAAAGTTTCAAAGCGCTTTCATAAAAATATTATATCCTTTTTTAATCATTATTTCAAGCATTTATTCAAACGTTTGCACAATTTTTTATCATATTTTAACTAACTACTCTTTTAAAACAAAAAATAGGATAGAAAATTTCTATCCTACACGACTAGTTAGTAACACGATAATAAAATTGACCTTGTTCATCAAAGCTATTCATCCCAACTCCCGTCCACAGACGATCTTGGCTGGCATCTGAGCTATCTTGGAAATTTTCTTTATTCGCAAGCTTGACACCTTTTGGAATGAACTCTAGCAAGAAACCACCAGTTTCACCGCCGTATACACCGCCAGAAGCAGTACCATAGTCTGTCAGAGATGCTCCGTACAGCTCATAGCTATCGGAAACCAACCCTTTGTCATTAAAAACCAGCTGATGACCAGCAGCATTTTGCCAGGTTCCTTTTACACTGGAGTAGTCTCCATTGACCAAGGCCGAAATATCCATTGCTTTTTTCTCCTCTTGCGTCTTTTCTGGACTAACTTCTGCTGAGCTTTGACTGCTTGTTGCAGAAGAAGACGATTCTGCAACACTCTGGCTAGAAGCTACTTGAGAAGATTCCTGAGTAGTAGTCGAACTCGTTTGAGTAGAATTAACTGCCTTACTAGAGCAGGCTGCCAAAGTCGATAGTGCTAAGCAACATAACAAAGGATAGACTATTTTCTGCTTCATGGCTTTCTCCTTATCCATTAAATGATTACTAATATTATAGACTTTTTCAGCCTATTTTACAAGTTGGCTCAGCTATCCTGCACCGCTAAGACCTTATAAATGGTTTTGCTCAAAGCCTCCTGATAATCCTCTACACTCAAGGATCTATCCGCAATAACTTCTGCTGTCTGCTTGTCCAGATCTACTGTCACATCTGACACTCCCTCCATAGATAGGAAGTGCTGGGTAACGTGTTTAACACAGTTTTGACAAGATAAGTTTTCTAATTGAACTGTTTGTTTCATAGATTTATTCCTCCGTATATTCTTCCATTTTAAAGTTTAAAGCGTCCTAGGCGCAGAGCATTGGCCACAACTGACACGGAGCTTAAGCTCATGGCCAGACCAGCCAGCATAGGATTGAGCAAGGGACCACCGAAAAGATGCAATAACCCCATAGCAATCGGGATACCTAGTGTATTGTAGGCAAAGGCCCAGAAAAGATTTTCCTTGATATTACGGATGGTCGCCTGGCTGAGCTTGATAGCCTTGACCACATCCTGCAAATCACTATGCATGAGCACTACAT
>NZ_CALHWC010000145.1 GCF_938036805.1 uncultured Streptococcus sp. | reverse complement strand
TGAGTCTGCAATGCGTATGATCGAAGGTACTGCTCGTTCTATGGGATTCACTGTTGTTGACTAATCAATAACACCCCCAATATAACCCGCAAGACTTCATCATTTCGAGAAGTGACGTGGGAGATGAAAATCGATTGAACCACTTACAAGGAGAATAGAAAATGGCTAAAAAAAGCAAACAACTTCGTGCTGCTCTTGAGAAAATCGACAGCACAAAAGCATACAGTGTAGAAGAAGCTGTAGCACTTGCAAAAGAAACTAACTTTGCAAAATTTGATGCAACTGTAGAAGTTGCTTACAACTTGAACATCGACGTTAAAAAAGCTGACCAACAAATCCGTGGCGCAATGGTATTGCCAAATGGTACTGGTAAAACTTCACGCGTTCTTGTTTTCGCACGTGGTGCAAAAGCTGAAGAAGCAAAAGCTGCTGGTGCAGACTTTGTTGGTGAAGATGACCTTGTTGCAAAAATCAACGACGGTTGGTTGGACTTCGACGTAGTTATCGCTACACCTGACATGATGGCTCTTGTTGGACGTCTTGGACGTGTCCTTGGACCACGTAACTTGATGCCAAACCCTAAAACTGGTACTGTAACAATGGATGTTGCTAAAGCAGTTGAAGAGTCTAAAGGTGGTAAGATCACTTACCGTGCTGACCGTGCAGGTAACGTTCAAGCAATCATCGGTAAAGTATCATTTGAAGCTGAAAAATTGGTTGAAAACTTCAAAGCGTTCAACGAAACAATCCAAAAAGCAAAACCAGCTACAGCTAAAGGAACTTACGTAACAAACTTGACTATCACAACTACTCAAGGTGTTGGTATCAAGGTTGATGTGAACTCACTTTAAGAATAGAATTTGAGCTACCTACGGGTAGCTCTTTTTTTGGACAAAATATGCTGAAGACGGTTACAAAAATATAAAAACATGGTATAATTTTATGTAGCTATTTATTTTATATTCAAAGGAGATGAATGATGAAAAAAGATCAGAACCAGCTGACTTGGCTGATGGTGTCCCTGATTGCCTTTAATATGGTTTGGGGTCTGGGAAATGTGGTCAACAACTACTCCCAACAAGGGATTTCGGTCGTTGTTTCTTGGATTCTTATCCTGGCCATTTACTTTATTCCTTATGCCCTCATCGTGGGGCAGCTAGGCTCGACTTTCAAGGAAAGCGGAGGTGGTGTCAGCGACTGGGTGGAGAAGACTTCTACCAAGCGCTTGGCTTATTTTGCAGCTTGGACTTACTGGGTTGTGCATATTCCCTACTTGGCTCAAAAGCCACAGGGAGTTCTGATTCCTTTAGGATGGGCCATCCAAGGAAATGGCGATTTTTTGAGCAGTCTTGATATTCACTGGATTGTTATTCTTAGTTTGCTGATTTTCGGTGCCTTTCTCTACTTATCCACCAAGGGGCTGTCCACACTTAAAGTGATTGGGGGCTTGGCTGGAAGTGCGATGCTGATTATGTCCTTCCTTTTTGTTCTATTAGCGGTCGGTGCGCCTTTTATCAAGCCGGATATGCAGTTCGCAACGGCTAATATGGACAAGCTTAGCACTTACATTCCTAATTTTGATTTTTCATACTTTACGACTATCTCGCTCTTAGTCTTTGCAGTCGGTGGGGCTGAAAAGATTTCGCCTTACGTTAACCAAACACGCAATCCCGCCAAGGAATTTCCAAAAGGGATGATCATCATGGCTATCATGGTTGGAGCCTCTGCTATTCTAGGCTCTCTAGCCATGGGTATGCTCTTTGACGGTAGCAATATTCCTGAAGATTTGATGCGCAACGGTGCTTATCAAGCCTTCCAAATGCTGGGTAATTACTGGGGTGTAGGCAATGTGCTAGTAGTTATCTATGCCCTGACCAATATGGTCGGACAGATTGCGGCCTTGGCCTTTTCTATTGATGCGCCTCTGCAAATCTTGCTCAATAATGCCGATGAGGAATTTGTTCCAAGCTGGCTACGCAAGCGGACATCAAAAGGTGTACTGATTAACGGTTATATCCTGACAGGGATTTTGGTAAGCTTCCTGATTGTCCTACCAATTTTTGGAATCAAGGAAATTGATGGTTTGGTTAAATGGATGACTAATCTTAACTCCATCGTTATGCCCATGCGTTATCTCTGGGTATTTGTGGCTTATATGTTACTCAATAAAGCTTGGAAGAAGTACAAGGATGCAGAGTACAAGTTTACTAAAAATCCAAAAGTCGGCTTTGCTATTGGAGCTTGGTGCTTCCTTTTCACAGCTTTTGCTTGTATTTTAGGAATGGTTCCTAAGGTAGACTACGCAACGGATCCAGCAGGTTGGCGCTTCTCTCTGATGACAAATATCTTGACTCCGATTGTCTTGATCAGTTTGGGAGTCATCTTGCCTATTTTGGCTAAGCGTGAGAAAAGACAGTCGCTTAAGCAATAGTGACAATTGCCAATATCCTTAAATTGATAAATCTTCCAGAGAGTGGGGCAGAAATCGGTAATTCGTTAGAATTCGATTTCGTCGTCCCACCTCCGCACAGTTGAGTAGGGCTGTAAAAGCTGATGAAATCAGCCTAGTAGAGCCCACTCAACCACTGCGTCTTGCTCGACAATCCAAAGACAATTGAGAGGCTAGGACTTTTGTCCCGGCCTCGATTTTTATAAAAAATTTCTTGTTCTTTTACAGGAAATAAAAATGATAAGGCAAGCATTTCTTCTGGAGGACATTCATCGAAGATAATGCTTGTGTAGAAGGTTAAGATTGACTGATTATTTTGAAGGTTCAGCTTTAGCTTCTATTGCAAAACTGCAATTTTTCTCAAGAAAATGTCCTTCTGCTTTTGAGAAATGCCCATAATTGTGGTAAAATAAGTGGAATAAATATTATTAAAAACGAAGAGGTTCATCATGTCTAAAATTTTAGTTTTCGGTCATCAAAATCCTGATTCAGATGCCATCGGGTCTTCTTATGCTTTTGCTTACCTAGCGCGTGAAGCTTACGGTTTGGATACAGAAGCAGTAGCACTTGGAGCGCCAAATGAAGAAACAGCTTTTGTCTTAGATTATTTTGGAGTAGAAGCGCCGCGCGTGATCACATCTGCTAAAGCAGAAGGCGCTGAGCAAGTCATCTTGACTGACCATAATGAATTCCAACAATCAGTGTCAGATATTGCTGAAGTGGAAGTTTATGGCGTTGTGGACCACCACCGCGTAGCCAACTTTGAGACTGCAAGCCCACTTTACATGCGCTTGGAGCCAGTTGGATCTGCTTCTTCTATCGTTTACCGTATGTTCAAGGAGCACGGTGTGGCAGTTCCTAAAGAGCTTGCTGGTTTGATGTTATCTGGTTTGATTTCAGATACTCTTCTTTTGAAATCACCAACAACCCATCCATCTGACAAAGCTATTGCACCAGAATTGGCTGAATTGGCGGGTGTTAACTTGGAAGAGTACGGTCTGGCTATGCTTAAGGCTGGTACTAACTTGGCAAGCAAATCTGCTGAAGAATTGATCGACATTGATGCCAAGACTTTTGAACTCAACGGAAACAATGTCCGTGTTGCCCAAGTCAATACTGTTGATATCGCTGAGGTCTTGGAGCGTCAAGCAGAAATCGAAGCAGCAATGCAAGCAGCTAATGAAGCAAATGGTTATTCTGACTTTGTCTTGATGATTACAGATATCGTGAACTCAAACTCAGAAATCCTTGCACTTGGTGCTAATATGGACAAGGTAGAAGCAGCCTTCAACTTTAAACTTGAAAACAATCATGCTTTCTTGGCTGGTGCCGTTTCACGTAAGAAACAAGTGGTGCCTCAGTTGACTGAAAGTTTTAATGTTTAATAGCTTAAATGACAACTAAAAGATAGGAAACACTGGTTTTCCGCACACGTAAAGGAGTTTCGGCTCCTTTTTTGATAGACGAGAGAAATGAAGATTCAAGATTTACAAAATGGTGATCTGCTGTTCACAGTCGGGCAATCGGATATGGCAGCAGCGATTCGGACAGCGACGGGCTCCTATAGTCATGTGGGTATCTTCTTTGATGGTGATATTTACCATGCGACGCAGGACAAGGGAGTGAACCAGCAGCCTTTGTGCCAGTTTTTGGTAGAAGAGGACACCTATCATGTCTTTGCTTATCCAGAGATAGATGTCTCTGCCGCCTTTAAAGAAGCCAAATCCCATCTGGGCAAGCCCTATAATGCTAGTTTCTATCCTGAGAGCGAGGGCTTTTACTGTTCGGAATATATTGCTCAGATTTTGCCAATTTTTGAGACCATTCCCATGCAGTTTGGAGATGAGGAAAACCTGATTTTTAATTTTTGGCAAGTTTACTATGAGGAATTGGGCTTAGCAGTGCCCGTAGGACATCCTGGAACCAATCCCAGTCAGTTGGCTCAGTCAGCCAAGCTCATTTTTAAAGGAGAGCTCCATGATTAAAATTCTCAATCCGACTCGGCTGACACGACAGCCCTTATTTGAAAAACTAATTAATTATCTGGATCAGCATAATGATGTGATTTTAAGAGAAATCAAACGTGAATTTGCGGGCTTTACCAATCTAGATCGCTTCATGGAGGAATGTATCAAGGCGGGCTATATTCGGCGGGAGAATAAGCGCTATTATCAGCAAGTCCCGCTTTTGGAGAAACTAGGAAATCTATCTTTGGATCAGGAAGTTTTTATCCGAGATGATAGTCCGATCTATCAGGAATTTCTGGATTTGCGCTTTGAAACCCTGCTTGCTAATCAAACAAACGCTGCTATTTTACTGGAAAAGACCGATTTTCAAAGGGATGAGCTGACCTTGTCCAATTATTTCTATAAAATGCAGCATCAGTATCCGCTAT
Source organism: uncultured Streptococcus sp. (assembly GCF_938036805.1). Lineage (GTDB taxonomy): Bacteria > Bacillota > Bacilli > Lactobacillales > Streptococcaceae > Streptococcus. The sequence continues at coordinate 9,093 of NZ_CALHWC010000145.1, read as the reverse complement.
CTGAGGCACAGCAGCCTCTCTATGCTGTCTTGGGAGATGTGAATCCAGAGTATGCCCTCAAGTATATGACAACTTTCCTCCTCAAGTATGTCCGCAAGGATGAGCTCCTGCAGAAGCGCCGAGATATTTTTGTCGATAGTCTGGTGATTTTAGGCTATATTCGTCAGAATGAGTCTGGTAAGTATGAGTTGCAGGCTAGCTTTGACAAGGAGCGCCTAGTGTTCCAATTGGACTGATAGTTTTTTGAATAAAGAAAAATTAGACAGACCCATCTGTCATTTTGCCATATTCTGTGCTATAGTAGTATATAGAATTTGGGAAAGGAATATGGATGACGATGTTGAAAAAAATCTATCCCGAGCAACCACTGGAGAACCTTAGATGGTTCGATATGTTGATTTTAGCCGCCATTATGTTTGGCCAATTTATTTACTCCTCAACAGTAAATTGGCTCACCACGGTCAGCTCTGCGGGACAAGCAATCGTACCTAGACCTGAAGATGAAAGTTTGGCTTTACTGAGTAATTTGAAATTGCAAGTTTTCTTGCTGGTGCTGGCTCTGCTCTATCTAGGTATCCGTCATTATGATTTCAAACAGCTGAAATTACGCTTGTCTTGGTCCATTATGTGGGCGCCCTTGATTTTTGCAGTTGTCGGTCTGACTTCTGATGTAATAGCGGCCTTAGTCGGTTCCTATAATTATTTTGACTTAGAAATCTTGCAGCATATCGACTGGACCTTTGTCGAAGTTTTTCGCAAACTCGCTGCCTTGGGACCTGTCGTTATTCTTTATTCTCTCTTCAATGGTGTCTATGAGGAATTCTTTTTCTTGGGCTTGCTCACATCAGTAAAAGAAGAGAGCAAATGGTGGGTTTTAGCCTTTTCAACACTAGTTCGCTTTTCTGTCCATACCTATCAGGGGCTAGTCTCTGCTTTTCTGATTGGCGTGGTCTTCGGTCTGTTCTATTATTTCTTTTATAAATACAAGGTTAAAAACTTGCTGCCTTTCTTTTTGGCACATGCCTTTGCTGATATGGTAGGCAGCAGCTTGCTCTATGTCTTAGTGATGTGGAATGGATAATAAAAAAGGACTTGAAAGTCCTTTTTTATATGTATTTTTCTGCCAGTGCATAATCACCAGGATAGGGAACCTTTTGGTCATTGATGATTTGGTAGGCATCCGCTCCCTTACCAGCTAGAATGACTGCATCGCCTTTAGCACTAGTCAGGCTGAGGGCTTTTTTGATAGCTTCCTCTCGGTCAGCAATCATATCCACTTCAAAGGAGATGTAGCTAGCAATTTCTTTTGCGATAGCAATCGGATCTTCACGATTTGGATCATCTGCGGTTAAAATGACTTTGATTTCAGGGTGTTGGTTGAGTAGGAGACCAAAGTCCTTGCGTCGACTTTCTCCCTTATTGCCAGTGGCTCCTAGCACAAGTACCGTCTGTCCTTTTTGATGTTCTTGTACGACGGACAGCAACTTAGCCAAACTGTCGCCGTTGTGGGCATAGTCTACGAAGACCTTGGCACCGTTTGACTGGGTCAAGACCTCCATGCGTCCCGGAACTCGTGTCTGGGCAATACCAGCTTGAATATCTTCCAATGAAGCTCCAAGTCGTAGGCAGGCTAGACCAGCAGCTATGGCATTTTCTTGATTGAAGCGACCAATCAGCTGGATATCGTAGGAACCAGCCAACTTCCCTTGCGCTTCAAAGGAGAAGGCTTGCGATTGCAGGATGCTATTGGCGGAGTCTGCTCCATAGAAGTCGTGGTCATAGTTGGCCACTTGCTCAGCCAAAACTTGAAAGTGATCCATGCCACTATTGACGACAACAGCTCGGCTATTGTTCATCAAGAGTCGCTTGTGGTAGAAGTAGTCTTCAAAAGTTGGATGCTCAATCGGGCCGATATGGTCAGGGCTGATATTGAGGAAGACACCCACATCAAAGGTTAGGCCGTAGACTCGCTTTTTAAGATAGGCTTGACTGGATACTTCCATGATGAGATGGGTACGACCATTGGCTGCAGCCTGGGCCATCATCTCAAAGAGGTCTAAACTTTCAGGAGTGGTCAGGGTTGATTTAAAGAAAGTTTTGCCGTCCAGAGTGGTATTCATAGTAGAAAGCAGGGCTGGTTTATGGCTTTGTTTTAAAATATTAAAAGCGAAATAAGCCGATGTGGTCTTGCCCTTGGTACCAGTGAAGGCCAAAAGTTTGAGTTTTTGCTCTGGATGGGCGTAAAATTCCATAGCAATGAGGCTCATGGCTTGTTTGATGTCATTGACCAGAAGCACTGGAATTCCGACTTCTAGGTCAGTCTCACTCAGGTAAAAACCTAGCCCAGCTGCTACAGCCTTTTCTAAAAATTCCCGCTTGAACTGCTCGCCCTTGACAAAAAAGAGGGTTCTGCTATCAGCTTGACGACTATCATAGCTAATCTTGTCAAAGGTTAAGCCCTGATAGTTGAAGTGGTAACGTCCATCAGCGATGATTTCACGAAAATTCTGGTCTTTTTTTAAAATATCTAGTATAGTTTCAATTTTTATCATATCTCTATTGTAAACCTAAAGGCTATGTTTTACAAGAGGCAAGGAAAAGTTTATAATAAAAGAAGAACAAATAGAAGAGGTTTTCTATGAGCTATGAAACAACAAGCCAGCAGCAGCAAATGCTAAGGGGCACTGCCTGGCTGACTGCTAGTAATTTTATCAGCCGCCTTCTTGGGGCTGTCTATATCATTCCTTGGTACATCTGGATGGGCCAGCACGGGGCAGAGGCCAATGGTCTCTTTACCATGGGCTACAATATCTATGCTTGGTTCCTTTTGGTTTCCACAGCAGGAGTGCCGGTGGCTGTTGCCAAGCAGGTTGCTAAGTACAATACGATTGACAAGGAGGAACACAGCTTTGCCCTTATTCGAGAGTTCCTCAAGTTCATGCTGGTATTGGGGCTGATCTTTGCAGTCATCATGTACTTGATGGCACCAGTTTTTGCCTCAATGTCTGGTGGCGGGGCTGACTTGATTCCAGTTATGCAGAGTTTGTCTTGGGCTGTGCTCATTTTTCCGTCTATGAGTGTCATTCGAGGCTTCTTCCAAGGGTTTAACAATCTGAAACCGTATGCGATCAGCCAGATTTCGGAGCAGGTGATTCGGGTTATCTGGATGCTACTGACGGCTTATTTCATTATGAAAATCGGTTCAGGTGACTATGTTGAAGCTGTTACCCAGTCTACCTTTGCTGCTTTTGTCGGGATGCTGGCAAGTATGCTCGTTTTACTTTTCTATCTAGCAAAAACGGGTATGCTCCGCTCTATCTTGAGAAAGCCAAAAAAATCTGCGGGAATTAGTAGCCGCTCCCTCCTTTGGGATACTATACGAGAAGCTATTCCCTTCATCATTACAGGCTCTGCCATTCAGCTTTTCCAGATCATTGACCAAGCGACCTTTATCAATATCATGACCCAGATTAGCGACTACACGAAATCAGAGCTCTTGGTACAATTCGCTTACTTCTCAGCTAATCCGAATAAAATCACCATGATTTTAATTGCGGTGGCAACTTCTATCGGTGGTGTCGGAATTCCTCTCTTGACCGAAAATTATGTCAAGGGTGACTTTCGCTCAGGTGCTCGCCTAGTGCAAGATAATCTTAGCATGTTGCTCTTCTTTATCTTTCCAACAACGGTGGGAGCGGTCATGGTAGCCAGTCCACTTTATACCATTTTTTATGGTAAGCCCGATAGTCTGGCCTTGGGACTCTTCATCTGCGCCATGTTGCAAACCATCATTCTCAGCACCTACACAGTTCTGGCTCCGATGATTCAGGCCCTGTTCCAAAATAAGAAGGCCATTCTTTACTTCTTTTACGGAGTCCTTGTCAAGCTCAGCCTACAGGTGCCGATGATCAATCTCTTCCATGCTTATGGTCCCTTGATTTCAACGACCGTCGGTCTTTTACTGCCAATCTTCTTCATGTTTAGAGAAATTCGCAAGGTTGTTGGCTTGAATCCTAAGAACCTTTTGAAGCGTCTGCTGTTGAGTATGATTCTCACAATTGCCATGGTGATCTTGGTTCTGCTTGTCGAGTATCTACTAAGCTTTATCTTCCAGCCAACTAATCGGATGTACAGCTTTATCTATGTCGCTGCCGTTGGAGGAGTCGGAATGCTTGTCTATATCGTACTGTCTCTCAAGGTTCGGCTCATAGACCGTTTTATCGGACAAAAGGCAGATAGTTTGCGCCAACGCTTGAGAATAAAATAAGAAACGAAGGGTCGTTCAGCGGCTCTTTTTTCGCGAATTGTTACTCTATAGTTTCAGACTATAGCTGGCTCTTGAAAAGAAAAAAGCTCATGATTTTCTTAAGATGTTACAATAGAAAGGTAGAATATTTTAAAAAATGAGGAACGGTTAGATGGAGAAAGAACGGAAATTAAATACCTTGTTGGCTCAAGCGGGAGTCAAGACAGACACAACAACGGGTGCCTTAACAACCCCCCTGCATTTTTCAACGACTTACCAGCATCCAGAGTTTGGCCAGTCCACAGGTTATGACTATACTCGAACCAAGAATCCAACGCGGGCTAGCCTGGAAGAGACTCTAGCTGCTATCGAAAGTGCAGACTATGCCCTAGCAACTAGCTCTGGAATGTCGGCTATTGTGCTGGCCTTTAGCGCCTTTCCAGTCGGCAGTAAGGTTTTGGCTGTTCGAGATCTCTATGGTGGCTCTTTCCGCTGGTTTGCCCAGGCTGAAGCAGAAGGACGCTTTGTCTTTACTTATGCCAATACAGAAGAAGAACTACTGAATAATCTGACAGAGGATATAGATATTGTCTATATCGAGACACCGACCAATCCTCTTATGGTGGAGTTTGATATTGCCCGCATTTCCCAAGTGGCTCATGAGCGAGGAGCAGCTGTCATTGTGGACAATACCTTCTACAGTCCTATTTACCAAAGACCGCTGGAGGATGGAGCTGATCTTGTCCTACACTCTGCAACTAAGTATCTGGGCGGGCACAATGATGTCTTAGCTGGAGCCATCATGACCAATGATGCTGCTATCTATGACAAGCTTTTCTATAACCTCAATACAACTGGGTCAGTCCTGTCGCCTTTTGACAGCTATTTGCTTTTGCGCGGTCTCAAGACACTGGCTCTCCGCATGGAGCGCTCTACTCAGAATGCGCAAGAAGTAGTCGCTTTTCTGAAGAAATCTCCTGCGGTCAAAGAGGTTCTCTATCCAGGTAAGGGCGGCATGATTTCCTTTAAAGTTGTCGATGAAAGCAAGATTCCTCATCTCTTAAATAGCCTGAAAGTATTTACCTTTGCGGAAAGTTTGGGTGGAGTAGAGAGTTTGATTACCTATCCGACGACCCAGACTCATGCAGATATTCCTGTTGAAGTGCGTCATTCCTATGGCTTGACTGATGATTTGCTGCGCCTGTCGATTGGCATTGAGGACAGTCGAGATTTGGTAGGCGATTTACGCGCAGCCTTGGAGGACTAATATGGGAAATTATAACTTTGAAACAGCACCCAATCGGATTGGTCAGCATACTTATAAATGGAAAGAAGCGGAGAAAGACAGTCAAGTCCTGCCAGCCTGGATTGCGGACATGGATTTTGAAGTCCTGCCTCAAATCAAGCAAGCTGTTCATGATTACGCTGATCAGTTAGTCTATGGCTATACCTATGCTAGTGAGGAGTTGATCAATGCCGTTCTAGCTTGGGAGCGGGATGAGCATGGCTATACTTTTGATCGGGAAGCCTTGGTATTTATAGAAGGGGTTGTTCCTGCTATTTCAACGGCTATCCAAGCCTTTACCAAGGAAGGCGATGCCGTTCTGATCAATACTCCTGTTTACCCGCCTTTTGCCCGCAGTGTCAAGCTCAACAATCGTCGGCTGATTACAAATTCTTTAGTGGAGCAGGACGGTCTCTTTCAGATTGACTTTGAGCAGCTGGAGCGGGACATCGTAGACAATGAAGTCAAGATTTATGTGCTCTGCAATCCGCACAATCCCGGAGGTCGAGTTTGGGAATGGGAAGTGTTAGAGAAAATTGGTCGCCTCTGCCAAAAGTATGGCGTCCTCCTGGTCTCAGATGAAATTCACCAAGATTTGACGCTGTTTGGCCATAAACACCAGTCTTTCAATACAGTCTCGCCTGACTTTAAGGACTTCAGCTTGATTTTAGCCAGTGCGACTAAGACATTTAATATTGCTGGGACCAAAAATTCCTATGCAGTGATTGAGAATCCTAGCCTACGGCAGCAGTTTCAAAAGCGCCAACTGGCCAATAACCAGCATGAAATTTCAGGTCTTGGATTTCTAGCGACAGAAGCTGCCTATCGTTATGGTAAAGCTTGGTTGACGGAGCTTAAGGCTGTCTTAGAAGAAAATATTGATTTTGTTGTCGATTATTTTGCTAAGGAAGCACCGCGTCTGCGGGTCATGAAACCTCAAGGAACTTATCTGGTTTGGCTGGACTTTTCAGCTTATGGCCTGACAGATGACCAGCTCTTCCAGCTGCTGCGAGAAGAGGCTAAAGTCGTCCTGAATCAAGGAAGTGATTTTGGTCAAGAGGGCAAAGGACATGCTCGTCTCAACACAGCTGCGCCGAAGGCCATGATTAAAGAGATTTGTCGACGGATTGCGGCAGTTTTGCCAAAATAAACTAAAAACACATTTCTTTATTGACATTCCTTTTAAAGTGGAGTATAGTAAGAGTGTAAATCGGTAGGTGAGGCTACCATAAGGATACGGATGACTACCGCAAAGCAGTGGAGACACTACTCGTTGGTCAACAGTCCTGATCGCCAAGGTCAAGACTAAGTTCATTACATCGCCTTATGGAGTTAAAGCTTGAACGGTAAATATTTGCTTTCTATATGTTTAAAATAATGAAGCGAATAACCTGACATGCAAACAACCCTGCCGATATTGGCAGGGTCTTCTTTTTTGCTGAAAGTAGTTTAAGTATGTAAATAGCTGATTTCCTGCAAATCAAGAATAAAAGAAAGGAGCAGCACGATGCAAATTGACGATCATCCGGAACCGCACATACACAGCCAATCGCTGATTTGTGTCGTTCTGTCCTCATAAAGTGATTGGTCTCTGTGTATGAAAATTATCAATCATACATAAAGGAGAAACCAATGAAAACAGTAAAAGAAAGATTAGTTGCAGCTTTGCAGCTTCCTATAAAAGAAACTTTGGCATTTTACAAGACTTCCTTTCGTGGCCTGACAGAAGAGCAGGTCGAAGAAAATCGTGATCTCTATGGTGAAAATGTCATTACGAAGGGGCAGGAAGACTCTATTTTCAAGAAAATTTACGAATCTATTATTAACCCCTTTACAGTCATCTTACTGGTGATTGCTCTGGTGTCCCTAGTGACAAATGTCTGGCTGGCAAAGCCCGGTGAGGAAGATCCGACGACTTCCATCATCATTGTCGTTCTGGTGTTGATTTCCGGAGGCATTCGTTTTGTTCAGGAATTGCGGAGCGACCGCGCTGCTAGCAATCTATCTCGGCTGATTGTCAACACAGCTACGGTTATCCGAGAAGGAGCAGAGCAGGAGCTTCCGATTGATGAGCTTGTTGTAGGAGACATCATCAAGCTTAGTGCTGGAGACATGATTCCCGCAGATGTCTTGCTGCTGGATTCACGTGATTTCTTTGTTCAGCAGTCCGGCCTGACAGGGGAAAGTGATGCAGTAGAAAAGCTCTGTTTGAACAAGGCGGATGGGCAAAACTTTGATAGCCTTTTAGAAACAGAGTCGCTGGCCTTTATGGGAACCAACGTTATTTCTGGGAGAGCTACGGCTCTGGTGCTGGTGGTTGGTGACGAGACCATGATGGGAGCCATTGAGCAGACACTGAACACCTATGATGAGCCGACCTCTTTTGAACGCGAGATGAATAGCATTTCTTGGCTCTTGATTCGTTTGATGCTGGTCATGGTGCCAGTTGTCTTCTTTATCAACGGTCTGACAGACGGCGACTGGTTGGAAGCAGGTGTCTTTGCCCTCAGCGTTGGAGTCGGCCTGACCCCAGAAATGCTGCCTATGATTATCACGGCCAGCTTGGCTAAAGGCTCCATTATCATGGCTCAGGAAAAGGTCGTGATTAAAAAGCTGAATGCCATCCAAGACCTAGGAGCTATTGATATCCTTTGTACGGATAAGACAGGCACACTGACCCAAGACGAGATTGTATTAGAATACCCGTTGGATATTCACGGTAATTTGGACTTGGCAGTGCTCCGCCGGGCCTTTCTCAATTCCTACTATCAAACCGGTCTCAAAAATCTCATGGATCGGGCCATTATTAACAGGACGGAGAAAGAAGCAGAAAAGCATGAGATTGTCCGTGATTTAGACCAAACCTTTAAGAAAATTGATGAACTGCCTTTTGACTTTGAACGCCGCCGTATGAGTGTCATCGTCAAGGATGATGAGGATGTCATCAGCATGGTGACCAAGGGAGCCTTGGAGGAAATGCTGGCCATCTCTAGCTATGTAGAATACAAGAATCGCATTACGGAACTGACTAATGAAATTCGTCAGGAAATCCTCGCAGAAGTGGCCCAACTCAATGAACAAGGCCTGCGCGTGCTTGGCGTTAGTTACAAGTCAGACTTAGAAGAAGATTACGACTATGAAGTGAAGGATGAGTCCGACATGATTTTGACGGGCTATCTAGCCTTTCTGGACCCACCTAAATCATCTGCGGCTCCAGCTATTGAGACCTTGGCTGAGTACGGTGTTGCTACTAAGATTTTGACGGGCGATAATGAAAAGGTTACTCAGGCAGTCTGTGAAAAGGTTGGTCTAGATGTAGAAAATATCTTGCTAGGTGTAGAGGTAGATGCTTTATCTAATGAGGAATTGAGTCAGGCAGTGGAGAACACGACAGTCTTTGCCAAGCTCTCACCTGACCAAAAGGCTAGGATCATCCTCCAGCTTAAGGCCAATGGTCATAAGGTTGGCTACATGGGCGATGGCATCAATGATGCGCCTTCTATGAAAGTAGCAGATGTGGGTATTTCTGTTGATACAGCTGTCGATATTGCCAAGGAAACGG
>NZ_CALHWC010000144.1 GCF_938036805.1 uncultured Streptococcus sp. | reverse complement strand
GCCATAACTGTCAGAGTATCGGAAATCTCTTGGAACATCTGCCGCTCGGTCTTGTTGCCACGGAAGATTTGATTGTAGAGAATCCCGTCCTTGATAAAGAGCACCCGCTTGGCCCGACTGGCTGCCGAGGTCGAGTGAGTTACCATGAGAATGGTTTGACCGCGGTCGTTGATGTCATCAAAGACATCCAGGAGAGCAGCCGAAGACTTGGAATCCAAGGCTCCTGTCGGCTCATCCGCCAGTAAAATCTCAGGCTCTGTGATGATAGCGCGAGCAACTGCCACCCGCTGCTTCTGACCACCGGAAATTTCATAAGGAAACTTCTCTTGAAGTTTGTTAATTCCCAGCTCATTACAGGTGGTGACCAGCTTTTGCATCATCTCGGTAATAGGACGACGAGAAAGGACCAGAGGTAGGAGGATATTATCCTTGACCGACAGGGTATCCAGCAGGTTGAAGTCCTGAAAGACAAAGCCTAATTTCTCCCGACGGAAGCTGGAAGCCTGGCTGTTTTTGATGGTTGCCGTGTCAGTTCCGTTGAGAAAGACGCGGCCCTCAGTTGGCTTGTCCAGCATGGCTAGGATGTTGAGCAGGGTGGATTTCCCAGAGCCTGACTCCCCCATGATGGCGACATATTCACCTTTTTCTACCGTAAAGTGAATGTCTTTCAAGGCCTCTACTTGGCTACCCTGAAAGCGAGTCTTATAAATCTTTTTCACGTGTTGTACATCTAATAATGTCATACTTGAACCTCTTTTTTTATTTATGTGTAAAATGGTTATTTAACTTAGCTTCCAATGCTTTATTAGCTGGCTCTGCTCCAAGATTACCTGAGCCACTGCCTCCTACTGAAAGCAAACTAAAAACGATACTATTATCATACCGAAAAGCCCGATAAGTTTCCATAAGCTAATCTTTCATTTTGGACTCGAATCTTACATTTTTGTCACTTAGCGTTTTTCCAGTTATGGAAAAACCTGATGTTCATTAGAGGGAAAGGGCTGTATGATTTGGGTTACTTTCCCAGTTTGCCTCCCTAAACTTTCAGTTCTATTTGAGCAAAAAGGTGGTGGGACTGGGGAAAAAGGCCTAGCCTCTCAATTGTCTTTAGATTGTTGAGCAAGACGCAGTGGTTGAGTTGGCTCTACTACGCTGCTTTCATCAGCTTTTACAGCCCTATTCAACTGTGCGGGGGTGGGACGACGAAATCGAATTCTAAGCAATTACCGATTTCTGTCCCACTCTCCAGCCCCTTCACTGCATCTGCTTCTTAATGACTATATTGTAACCAGAAATAATACTGGCTTGATGCACAGCCCAGTCTAGTTTTTTCGATTTCTTCCTTAGAAATCTTTTGCGCCATTTGCGTTTTTTGTTTATGGTTGAAGAGATTTGTTTTCATAGTGGGCCTCCTTTTATTTGGATATTATTTGTGATTTGTTTTTCCTTACACCTATATGATATAAAATTCCACGTCCCACTACCATCGAATAACCTTTCATTTTAAACTTTAAACTTACATTTTTGTCATCTTAAAAAGGATGAGTCATTATCACCCATCCTTTTCCCATATATTTATCATATAAATCATCCGCTCTTAGAGTTTAGCCAGGTATTCCTGTACAAGTTTGATGTCTTCTTCCTTGCCACCTCGGTCAATATCGCAGATATGCGGCAGCCCATATTTTTCGATAATCAAAGCTGTCGCCCCACAGAAGGTCCGTCCATGCTTCACCGAATCTCCATTATTGACAAAACCCTTAATCAAGCTTGAATGTTTCTTAATAAAGCGCTTAGTGGACCAGGGAATTTTCCCAGCCCCAGCATTTCGCGTGATCAGAATACAAGGCTCTTCCAACTTTTCCTTGATACTTTGTGTCGGATAGCCCAGCGATTCTGCAAATTGCTTCCCAACACCCGTTACTGAATCATAAACTATAATCATTTTTTCCTCCTACTTTCTCAACAAAAGCACTGCCAGAAAAGCAGCAAAGCCTACAACCACTACATCCGATATCAGTTGTAAGAGAATTGCCAAATCAGGCATACTGTGAATATAGAGCAAGATACTGATCGCCGTCAAGGCCAAGACCACCAGCTTGACAGCTACTGCTACACCTGGCATCACAAGCAATCCAACCAAGATACAAATAAGACCACCAATCAGAAAAGACTGAAATCCCAAACTTAGGTCAAAGCCAAATTCCACCCCGCCATAACCAAGGGTCAAAAAACCAATCGCAACTAGGCAAACTCCCAAAATAGTCCTTCCACTCAATAGATTTCCACCTTGTTTCATCATCATTTTCCTCACTTTCTATTTGAATGAATGTTATGTACTATTCATTCAAGCATTGTCTCTAATTTAATTAATCCATCACTCTATATCACACAAATCCACCTCCTTATCTAAATGAATATTCTTATAAATTCATTCACATCATCTTCCAAGAAAAGGAAATTCTTATTTAGAAAAAACTCCCTTTAAAAAATATTTCACCAAGGTCTCGATACTCTCAAAATAGCCTGGAAAATCCTGCTCTGTCACATGCATGTCAATGTAGTAGATCAAATCATAAGCCTTCATGATTTGGGCGACTTCCTCCTGTGAAAAGCCCTTCTCCTGCAAACGCTGGCTGAAAGTCCGAATCAGAAACTGGTGAAAGGCATTGGCCGCGCGGCCAGCATCCTGATTATAGTAGTCGTGCAAGATCTGAGAAATGCCCGGCTTGGTCCACTCAGCCAAAATTTTATTAGGCGAAATCAACTCAAAAGTGACGGCAAAAAGCTGTTCTACGACTGCCTCTGGCTCACCCTGCCAATCCACGCGCTGCATGGTTTCCTCACGTATGCGGTTATTCTCAGCTACATAAACCTCTAAAAAAATAGCTTCCTTGGACTCATAGTACTTATAAAAGGAGCCAACAGCCATGCGGGCACGCTTGGTAATATCTGAAATATTCGTCTTTTTATAGCCCTTCTCAGCAAACACCTGCCTAGCCTCAGCCAATAATTCAGCTTTTTTGTCCATGATCTTCTCCTTTTATGAATGAATCAAATTTTATATTCATTCAAATTATACCACTTTAAAAATCTTTGTCAAGAAAAGCGGAAATCGTACTTTGGAAGGAAGACGGCAGTTTGATATAATAGCTCCTTTGTTAAACAAAAAAACAAACAAGTTCTTGATAAAACTTGCTTGCATCTTGGATACATTAGTGTTTTCTACGATTTTTCAAGGCCTCGTTGATTTTCTTGGTTTTGATCATCGAATCAACGGAGATAAGAAACCAAACCAAGAGGTAAATCAAAACAAAGTTTAGCCAGAAGAACCAGCCGAAAAGCATGGTCCCCCAGCCGTTGCAGATCACAGCTAGACAAACGATGGTCGCTGTCACTACAAAGTGGCAGAAAATTAGGAAAGGAAATGGAAAGCGATCTGTCGCATCAAAGATATAGCTTGCTACTCCAATCAAGGCGCTGACAAGGAGGACACTGAGAATAGAGCTAGGAGTCAACAAAAATGTTTTTCCTGAGAACAGGCCTACCAGCAGAAAGACCAAGCTACCTGTTCTCAGACCATCCTGCATGCCGATCAGAATTTTTTTAAAGGTCATTATTTTCCTCCTAAATTCCCAAATAGTCCATAAGCAGCTTGACATAACGGCGGCTGACATCGGTTTTGAGCTGATTGGTCAGCTTAGCAGTCATATTACCCGAAAAGCTATCCGACAAGGATTCCAGATGATCGATGTTAATGACTGCGTGGCGAGATACCTGGATAAAATTGCGACTATTGAGACGATTTTGAAAGCGAGTCAGCGTTTCTGTCGTTGTGTAAACGCCCTCAGTACTGTAAATCATAAGGGTTGTCTGATTGATATCGGCTAAGATAATATCCTCTGTCTTGAGCATGACCAACTTATCGTCCGACTTAATAGGCAGGACGCCACTTGGACCAACCTTGAAGTTTTCCAGATAGTCTAGGACGACCTTGGCCTCGCCAGCCAGCTGATCCGCTTTCACGACGACCAGCGGGTCTTGGGAAGAAATCTGAGCATCTTCTTCAAATCTTGTCTGCAAACCTAGGCCTCCTACTTTCTTTACTTGAAGCTCATCCGTCGATTCAGCAGCCAATTTTGACCTAGCCAGAACAGGGCTGCTACCGTGAGCACTACTCCAACTATATAGTATGTTTCTTGGCTTGTCAAGAGTTTTTGCCATTCGATACGGATACCTAGGAGCTTCTCAAATTCTTGCTGGAGCTGACTCTGGTCCGCAAAAACTTCAGTCAGAGAATCCTTCATCAGGACCTGTCTGAAAAGGGAAGTCATGTAGGTTGAGGGAGTCAGTTTCATGAGATTTTGGGCAAGGCTAGGCAGAGTCCCAATCGGAATATAGGTCCCTACTAGAAAACCAGAGGCCGCACCGATGACCGTCGCATATTGCCCTAAGGAATTTACCGATTTGAAATAAGGAACAACTAGCGCATTGAGGAGACTAGCCAGCAAGCTATTGAGTAGCATGAGGCAGACCAGCTGAGGAAGCAGCGCCCACTCAAAGGAAATCTTGTCTGCTAGAATAAAGTAGGTCAGCATGACAGCAAACATGAAGACCTGCATGACAAAACCAATCACAAGGGCACTGATTAAGTAGCTAAACCGCAAGCCCCATTGCCCCAAATCTGTGATAAAGAGGTCAGCGGTCACCTTTCTTTCTTGGTCTTCGGTCTGTTGTGAAAAAGCTGATAGGGTGGTTGTCAAGGCGGTGACCGCCAGCGTTCCGCTAATCAACCAAAAGTCGAGCAGTTCCGCCGCATGGCTACTGTCTGACCAAGAGCCTTTCATGTTGTTCTTTAGGAAAACCAGATATAAAACAAAGGGAATAATGGCGCCAAAGAGAGATAGGATCATCCCACTATGATTGCGAAAATAGAGTAAAAAATTTCGTTTGATCAACATTAACATTTAACGTACCTCTCTTCCTGTCAGAGCCATAAAGGCATCATCCATCGTTCCTGCTTGAAATTCAAATTGTTCAATATAGGAGCCAAGCTGGCTCAGCAACATCAGCGCTTCTTGGGTCGTCTCTGGATAAAAGAAAAACTCATTCTCCTTGCCTTGCTCCCATTCGCAGCTAGTCGACAAAACAGCCTTCAAGCCCTCTGAATCTGGGGTCAGAATCCGCAAAACATTGCGGGCATAGCGCTCCTTGATCTGGTCAGCAGAGCCTTGCGCAATGACTTGGCCATGGTCTACGATATAAATCTTATCCGCATCATCAGCTTCATTGAGATAGTGAGTGGTCAAAACTACAGTCATCTTTTCCTTCTGTTGCAAGTCTTTGAGCAGCTTCCAGATGCTTTCTCTAGTCTGGATATCCAAGCCTGTCGTCGGCTCATCCAGAAAAAGTAGGTCGGGACTATTGAGCAGGGCTCGGGCAATGTCTACCCGACGCTTTTGTCCACCAGAAAGCGTCCCGTAGCGTTGTTTAGCAAAACTAGTCAGCCCCAGTTGCTCGATCAATTGCTCAATCTTACCAGTTTCCACCTGCTTGTACTGCTTGGCACGGATTCGCAGATTTTCAACTACTGTCAAATTGGCATCTAGCACACTATTTTGAAAGACTACGCCCAGCTTGGTTTGTTCTGCATAAATGATTTGTCCTGATGTCGGCTGCAAAAGTCCAATCAACATCTGAATCGTTGTCGACTTGCCCGCTCCATTAGGACCCAGAATTGCTGTAAAACTACCTGCCTCAATTTCTAAATTCAGACCGTTAACTGCTACCTTGTCTCCATAAACTTTGGTAAGATTTTTTACTTGGACTAACATGATCTTTTCTCCTGTCCTTAACTTCTGAGACTATGATAGCAAGTCTTTTTTGAAAAATCTCGGCTTTTTGGACAAGCGGTAAAATGAGGGAGATGAGAGGTAAAAATCCAGACACCAAAAAATCCCCGACCAAGGGTCAGGGAAACTTATTAGCGAGCGACAATCTTGCGGTAACTGCGAGAAGTTAGTAAGAATACTAAAATATAGGTCAGGAGGAAGACGCCGCAAGTTACAAGTGTTGTCTGGATTAAAAGAGGAAGATTGGTCACACCCAATAGGGCAACTATCAAACGCAGCATATGAAAGACTGCTGCTATATGTAGAAAAGCAAAGATGAGAGGTAGGAAGAAAACAGTCAAAATCTGCTTGCGAATGGTACTTCTAGTCTGCTTTTCATCTAAACCAACTTTTTGTAAGATAATAAAGCCATCGCGGTCTTCATAGCCTTCAGAGATTTGCTTGTAGTAAATCACAAGAACAGCTCCTAGAAGGAAGATAACAGAGAGGAAAACACCGATGAAGAGCAAGGTTCCAGTAAGTTCCTGATAGCTCTTTTCTGCGCTATGACGGTCACTGGCCATTGCGTAGCTACCATCTTGGGCCTGTTCTTGATCCAAAGTATCTCTCAACGCCAGCTGGACTTGCTCGACAAACTTTTTACTGCCTTTAGTATCTGAAGCAACTCCAATGTAGTAATAGTGTGCAACATTTAGCCCAACTTCTTTACTATCATTGACAACCATATAGATGCCCTGCTCCATGGCAACGTCGTTTGGATTAGGGATTTCCCCATGTGTGAAATTCGATGGTAAAATCTGCTTAATCTTCCAATCCTTGCCATTTACTCGGAGTGGCTTGTCCTTATTTAAGGAAACATTTTTTCCATAGACAAGAGTTTCATCATCTGCCAAGTCTATCTTTTTCCCTGTCATTTTTTCATAATCCTGACGATTGATGACCGTAATCGTGCCAGCAGACTTGGTCAAGATACTTGGATCCGAATCCAGCTCGCTTTGCATTGGAACTGTCATATCATTACCAGCTAATTTCATGATGAAGGCTGATTGATAGAGATAGGTAGTATAGCTTGGCTTCTTCAGCCCTGTTTCCTGAGCGACTTGCTGGACCTTGTCCAACAGAGCTTCCGTCTGATCAGTTGATGTCGGCAGGACGACGCTAACATTGTAATCCTTTGGATGCAAGGTGGTAATATAATCCTGACCTCCAACATAGATATTGATTGTACCAACCAGAGTCACGAGGAGCATGGTGGACAAGATGGAAATAGTTGCCAATCCTGCTGCATTTTTACGCATCCGTGAGATAAGATTGGAAACAGAAATGAAATTTTGGGTCTTATAATAGTAGCTTTTTCTCTTTTTGAGAAATTGCAAGAGTGTAATCGAACCTGCATTAAAAAGAAGATAAGTTGCTAGGATAACCATAATCACGGCTATAAAGAAATTACCGATAGCAGCGACAGGTTTGGTAACGGTCAAAGCCATATAATAAGCCACACCCATGAGCAGGAGCCCCAGCAAGGTTTGCACCCAAAGGAAGCGTCCCTTCTTCTCGCCTGCTTTCTTTTCTTTCATTAGGTTAAGAGAACTATAGCGTAGAAGGCGGGTAGAGTTGAGCAACAAAATCACCGCAAAAGCGACACCTAGACTGACTAGAGTCATCCAAACATTCTGCCATTGGAAGGTCGAGGCAAGAACGGCCGGCATTCCCATCAATTTCAAAAGAACGGCGTAGAGCATCTTATCTAAAGCTAGACCAGACAAGATACCTAGACCAACTGTAGCTAGATAAAAGACACAGAGTTCAAAGAAGGTCATAAGCAGCAGGTGACGCTTTTCCATCCCCAACACACTATAAACACCGAGCTCCCGCGAACGGTTCTTCATGACAAAGCTATTGGCATAGGTGATAAGGATGAGGACGGCAATCTGAATGACCTGGATACCAAATTGCAAGGTCATGCGAGCTGCTGTACCACCATAAGAGGTCTCCATATTTGGACTGTGAGCCAGTGAGATAAAACTATACAAAATCGCTGTTGCCAGTACCGTCGCCAAGGCAAATGGATAATACAAACTGCGATTTTTGATCAGATTTGATAAAGCCAGTTTACTCGTTAGTTTGAACATAGTTGCCCACCTCACTTGCCATAACTGTCAGAGTATCAGAAATCTCTTGGAACATCTGCCGCTCGGTCTTGTTGCCGCGGAAAATTTGATTGTAAAGAATCCCGTCCTTGATAAAAAGTACCCGTTTAGCGCGACTAGCCGCTGAAGTCGAGTGGGTCACCATGAGAATGGTTTGGCCGCGGTCGTTGATATCGTCAAAGACATCTAGGAGAGCAGCCGAAGACTTAGAATCCAAGGCTCCTGTTGGCTCATCCGCCAGTAAAATCTCAGGCTCAGTGATAATAGCGCGAGCAACTGCCACCCGCTGCTTCTGACCACCAGAAATTTCATAAGGAAACTTCTCTTGTAGCTTGTTAATCCCCAACTCATTGCAGGTGGCAACCAGCTTTTGCATCATCTCGGTAATAGGACGGCGAGAAAGCACCAAAGGCAAGAGGATATTATCCTTGACCGACAGGGTATCCAGCAGATTGAAATCTTGAAAGACAAAGCCTAATTTCTCTCGGCGGAAGCTGGATGCTTGGCTATTCTTGATGGTAGCCGTGTCAGTTCCATTGAGAAAGACGCGGCCCTCAGTCGGCTTGTCCAGCATGGCTAGGATGTTGAGCAGGGTGGATTTCCCAGAGCCTGACTCCCCCATGATGGCGACATATTCACCTTTTTCTACCGTAAAGTGAATGTCTTTCAAGGCCTCTACTTGGCTACCCTGAAAGCGAGTCTTATAAATCTTTTTCACGTGTTGTACATCTAATAAGGTCATCATGATCTCCTTTTCTATAATTCCATTTTAATACAGAAACAGCTTTATTTCCATATTTTACTAATTTTTAAATGCCAATATTTTTATATCTGTACCAGATAAGCAATTAGTGCGATAATCCAGAGATGGGCTGGGTAAAAGACATAGAAGAAATACTTGCCCCACTTACCATTATAGCCTCGCTCGCCATTGTAGAGATGGAGGAAGGGCAAGACGGTAATAAAGGCCCAGTCTGAATTGTAGAGCATCATCGAAAGGGTCGCTCCCATGGTTGGGTAAATTTCAATGCTTAGGCAAAAGAGCAGAAAAGCCAAGACCATGTAAGAAAGAGTTCTAAGAGCAGGCTGATTGCGGAAGATATAGCTAAGCAGCATCAAAGGAATAATGGTCATGCCGCCTTCTGTCAAAAAAACTCCTGCCAAACCAATTAAGACTGCCGCTCCAATCCGCAAATAGCGTTTCTCATCCATAATCTCTTCACTATTTTTGGAGAGACCAAATACAAGATTGAGCACCAGAACGCCACAGGCTAAGCTGAGAAAGATATTATTCTCAAGATGAATCCCCTTGCTATGAAAGAGCATGGTCAAGATGGTATTGCCCAGCTGCATAATAGCCGCCCAGATAAACAAGCGTGCATTGTAGGCCAAGCGGTTGCGCGTATGCAGAAAGCCTTCTACTGCGCTAAAAGCAAACCAAGCAGCTACACAGCGGGTCAGCAGGTGAAAAATCCCGTCCCAGCCCGTCGGCAAAAGCCCTGGAATCTTACCAATATGATCAAAAACCATTAAAAAGGCCATGAAAAGCTTGAGTTGGAAAGCATTCAATTCTCTTGTTTTCATTTCATATCTCCTTGTCTTCTTTATACATCTATCTTACAAAAAAAGAAAGGTCGGTACCATAACCTAACCTTTCAATTTCACTGGCCAACCTTACAAATTTGTAAGAATGCCTTATTCAAATATCATCTTCTTCTCTGAAAAGCTAATCATGACAGTTGTTCCCTGGCCGACCTGCGAAGCGATACTAATCTGATGCCCCAGCTCATCTGCGATTTTCTTGGACAGATAAAGTCCCAAGCCAGACGATTGCTGGGTCAAACGACCATTATAGCCCGAAAAACCTCGCTCGAAAACCCGCAGCAAATCCGCATCCTGAATGCCCAAACCGCTGTCTTTGATATAAAGCGTATCCTCCTGAAAATAAATTTCAATCCCGCCTTGACTGGTGTATTTCAGACTATTTGACAGCACTTGCTCCAAAATAACGACAAACCACTTTTTATCTGTGATGATGGTTCGGTCCAGATCATGCAGATTGAGGCTCAAGCCCTTTTGGATAAAGAAAATCGCATACTTCTTGACAATCTCCTTGACCAAGTCTTCAACATTTTCCTTTTTCAAGACCAAATCCTCGTGGAAACTCTCCAGACGGAGATACTGCAAGACGATATTGACATAGGACTCGATCTTAAAGAGCTCTTGCTCCAGCTGGTTCTTGACCTTCTTGTCCTCAATCTCTCCGACCAGCAATGAACTAGCTGCAATAGGCGTCTTAATCTGATGAGCCCAGAGCGTATAATAGTCCATCAGGTCATTTAGCTTCTCCCTCTCCTCAATCGCACGGTTCTTCTTATCCATTTCCAACAGAGCCAGTTTCTCAAAAATGAGAGCCTCTAAGGCTGTCTGAGGCCGACCTGAGGCATAAAAGAGCTGGTTACGATATTCCTTATAGGCACTAGCTAGATCCATTCCCAAGAAAAAGCTAGCGAGGAGAAAGGCTAAGAGCAGCTGATACTCTAGCAGACTGCGCCCATCCTCGAAAATAAAGGCAAACATCCCCATAATTGAAAATACAATCAGTAAGAGTAACAAGATGAAGCGACGGGAATACAGATGATGCTTCAAAAAGAAAAATTTATCCTGCATGTCCATTGGTTAAACCGTACCCTATCCCTTTTTTCGTCTCAATGAAATGCTTCAGACCGTGCTCCTCCAACTTCTTGCGCAGGCGGGCAACATTGACGGACAAGGTATTGTCATCAATAAAGAAATCGCTGTTCCAGAGCTCCTTCATCAAGTCATCACGCGCCACGATGCTACCAGAATGCTCAAAGAGCACCCGCAAAATCTGAAATTCATTCTTAGTCAGCGTTACAAGCTCGCCCCCATAAACCAAATCCATGGATTTAAGATTTAAAATCACACCCTGATATTCCAAAAGGCTTTGATCCGTCCCAAACTCATACGAACGTCGCAGCAGGCCTTGAACCTTGGCCAGAAAGACGTTATTGTCAAAAGGCTTGGTCACATAGTCATCTGCGCCCATATTAATGGCCATGACGATATCCATAGACTGGTCACGCGAAGACAGAAACATAATCGGCACCGTCGAAATCTTCCGAATTTCCTGGCACCAATGGTAGCCGTTAAAGAGGGGCAGACCAATATCCATCAGCACCAGTTGGGGCTCCTCCTTGACAAAGGTCGTCAAAACCTGCATGAAGTCTTCAATCGCCACAACCTGATAGCCCCATTGCTCCAGCATTTTTTTGATCATTTGACGGATGACCGCATCATCCTCGACCAGTAAAATCTTGTGCATTCCATTTCCTCACTCATTTTTCTTACTGCTATTATATCAAATTCTCCTTCAAATCACAGAGACTTTTTTAGTTTGAGACTCAGCTTATTTTCAGAAATTTTCAAGAAATGAGGTAAGAAACTGACAAATCATTCAAACTTCTATTGCTGCTCTCTTTGCTTCTGACAACCTGCCCCACTTATGCTATACTGGAAGAAGATAGAATATTGGAGATAAATATGGGAATAATTTTTGATTACCTAGACCAAGTAGCTTACGATAGTATCTACGAGACCCCCTTTAATGAACTGGATATGCTGATGCTGACGGAAATAACTTATCTGCCTTTTGACCAGATTGTATCTGATCAGATGTCCCCTGATTGTACTTGCCGCTTGTTTGAAGCTGCTGAAAAGGTGCCTCAGGATTTATCCATGTTGGTGACTAAAAATCGGCTGAAACTTTTAGAAAAAGCAGCCAGCTCCACCCGCTTTAAAAATATCAAACTCATGGGCTATGTCAATGACATTGACCCGGATGTTCAAAAGCAGTTTGCAGCTATGATTTTCAAAATCAAGCCCGATAGCTATATCCTGACCTTCCGCGGAACCGATGATTCCATTATCGGCTGGAAAGAGGACTTCCACATGACCTATATGGATCAGGTCCCAGCTCAAAAAACGGCGGTCAATTATCTGCGAAAAGCAATGGATGCTCTGCCTGGTCAATTCATCCTGACGGGCCACTCAAAAGGAGGCAATCTAGCATCCTACGCTGCTAGTCAGATCGAGCCAGAATATCAAGAGCGAATTCAGAGCATTTACAGCTATGATGCACCTGGACTGAATCACTCGGTCATCACCAGTCAAGGCTACCAGACTATTTCAGACAAGATAAAGCGCTACATTCCGCAGGGCTCTATCGTCGGAATGATGCTCGAAACGCCCAAGCATGCTCAGATTGTCAAAAGTACAGCTATCGGCGGTCTGGCCCAGCACGATACCTTCTCTTGGCAGATTGCTGACCAGACTTTTGTCCTGCTGGACAACCTCAATCCAGACAGCCTTCAAGTAGATAAAACTCTGAAAAACTGGGTAGATAGCGTTTCTGATGAGGAACTAAAAGACTTTTTCGACCTCTTTTTCGGCCTCATCCTGGATGCTGGTATCAGCTCCATCAATGACCTCACCAAGCTGGAAAATTTCAACAAAATCCTTGCTGTTTTTGAAAATGCCAACGCCCTCACAGATGAGGAGCGGGATATGCTGACGCGCCTCGCCAAACTACTGGTAGACATGCGCTACCAGTCTTGGAAAGACGACATCAATCTGCTGAAGCCTAGCAAACTTGTCCAAGAGGTCAAGGAAAATCTATCCGAATTGACTAAGAATCTTCCTTTCACAAGCAATGACCCAGCTCAAACAGATGAACACAATGAGTAATAAGCTATAAATACAGCACTTGGCAACTCTCTAATATAAAAGAAAAACACTCCTGTCAAAATCTAGAAAACTAGACTCAGGAGTGTTTTATTCTAACAAATAGGTTAATTTTCTAAAATTGGAAGCAGCATGTAGTATGATGGAGCAAGCTGAGCTCTCAACAAAGAGAAAACAGAAATCAACTATCAAACACCATCGTACGAGAAAAACAGTTGATGCAAGTAGCATAATGACTAAGCATACTATTTTTCTTGCTTAATCATTAAATTACTGCGTTTCTCGGTCGGTTTTAACATCTAATTCTACAATATTATTGCTTGGAAAAGCTAACAAAACAAGGAGTGCAATTGAGCCTACCCAAGGAATAAAAGTGATAAAAATCAGAGCCCAGTGAAAACCAGCATCTCGTAGACGACGAATGGTTAGAGCTAAGCCAGGCAAGAAAAAGATGACTAACCAAATGATACCAAAATTAGTCAAGGAATTTACTGTTTCAATTGCCTCAATACTGTTTGGATTAGATACTACAGTTGAGTAAATTATCATGTACAAAAAAACAGCAAGAATAAAATTGGTTAGGTAAATCCACCAGTACTCAGAACGTGTAGAGCGACCAGAAAAATCCCAATAGCCTTTGACAAAATTTTTATAAGCATTAATCATAAAACAAACCTCTTTACTTTTTTATCAGTTTATCATATCTAACACATTTTTACAAGATTTTCAGAAAAAAACTTTCTTCTATAAAGAAATACCATGTACCTTAATCCACATCAACTGAGGAAAGCTACTCTAACAAATTCTTCTTTTCCCTTAGTATAAGACAGGTAGTAATGCTATTTCATAATCTTGAACCATGAATTTCCAGAAGGTTAGGGCCCCCTTCTCTTCCTCTATTTTCTACCAATCGTCTCATTCGATCAAAAGAACCCCCAGCAAAATAAGCTTGCTGGGGGCTTTATATTAGATGAGATTAACACGAATGTTAGCAATTGAAATAATAGGCTGCAAATTCTCTACCCAATCAAACTTCCATTTGGCACTTTTTCGTCCACAGTAAGGAGAGTCAGTTGGTCGCCGTGCTCGGCTGATAGAATCATACCTTGGCTGA
>NZ_CALHWC010000143.1 GCF_938036805.1 uncultured Streptococcus sp. | reverse complement strand
TACAGAACTAAATCCTTTACTTAAATTATTTGTCTAACTTTTTGGGGTCAGTACAGTCATAGCCGATGGGTTTTCATATGTAAATCTTATGAGTTATTCTTCTGCTGAGAAACGAAGTCCCTCCGAGTCTCCTAGTCTTATTCATGAATCTCTAGAGGCAGGCCATCGGGATCAAAGAAGAAAGCCATCTTACGGCCATCAAAGTCGTCATAACGCAGCTCGGTATAGGGAATCTCCAAACGGTCAAATTCCGCTAGCGTTTCTTCGACATCTGTCACTCGGAAAGCCAGATGCCGCAGACCAGTATGCTCTGGAGCTGGCAAGGCTGGCCGCTTGGGAGCCTCTTCCTTGATGAAAATTTCCAGCGTCAAATTTCCCTTACGGACATTAAAGAGAATGTCCTGCTTGTCGGGTCGATGGTGCTCTTCCAGCATGTCAAAGCCCAGCTTGTCCACATAAAACTCCCTGGCCTTGGCATAATCATGGCCAATAATTGCAATATGGTGAATGCTATCTAGTTTCATAGCTTTTTCCTTTCATTCCTCAGTAGAGAAAATCTGCCGGCTAACTGCTGGCAGATTTGCATTTACAGGATGTTATTCTTGTTAACCAACTGCTCAGGAAAACGTTTAACTCGTCTGCAAAACTTTTCTCGGCTTGGTTCCTTCGGCTGGTCCGATAACGCCTGCTGCTTCCAGTTCTTCCATAAGACGAGTGGCCCGATTAAAGCCGACGGAGAGTCGCCGCTGGATCATAGAAGCGCTGGCCTTTTGTGTCTCGATAACCAATGCCTTGGCTTCTTCAAAGAGGGGATCACCTTCATCGTCGCTCCCACCAGACTCCATATCGCTTTCAGATACTTCACCAGGATCAAAGCTATCATCATAATCAGCTTCAGCTTGATTCTTGACAAAGGCTACGATTCGCTCCACGTCCTCATCCGATATAAAGGAACCCTGCAGACGAACTGGATGGTTTTCATCAATCGGCTTAAAGAGCATGTCTCCTCGACCCAAGAGTTTTTCTGCTCCATTTTCATCTAGAATAGTCCGACTGTCTGTCCCGCTGGACACAGCAAAGGCGATCCGAGAGGGCACATTGGCCTTGATCAGACCCGAGATAACATCTACAGATGGCCGCTGAGTAGCCAGAATCATGTGAATCCCAGCTGCACGCGCTTTTTGTCCCAGACGAATAATGGCGTCTTCCACTTCCTTGCTAGCCACCATCATAAGGTCAGCCAGCTCGTCCACGATGACAACGATTAAAGGCAGGGAAACTTGCTTGTACTCTGATTGGGCATTGTACTCGGCTACTTTAGCATTGTAGCCAGCAATATTACGAGCACCGACCTTAGAGAAGAGTTCATAACGGTTTTCCATCTCGTCTACAACCTTCTGGAGAGCACGGCTGGCCTTGCGAGGATTGGTTACGACTGGGATAAGCAAGTGGGGAATGTCATTATAAACGGACAGCTCCACCATCTTAGGATCCACCATCATAAACTTTACTTCATCAGGTCTGGCCTTCATGAGAATGCTGGCAATAATGCCGTTGACAGCCACAGATTTACCAGAGCCAGTAGAGCCAGCCACCAAGAGGTGGGGCATCTTAGCCAAGTCAAAGGAGCGAACAGAGCCATTGACGGCCTTACCGAGCGGGATTTCTAGGAGCTTGCTAGCATCTGTATTGGACTGGTCCCAGAGTTCTCGGAAGGTCACGGTCGCAATTTCAGAGTTGGGCACTTCGATCCCGACAAGAGATTTCCCGGGAATGGGAGCCTCAATCCGCACATCCTTGGCAGCTAGAGCGAGAGCCAAGTCATCCGCCAGATTAGAGATCCGATTGACCCGAACGCCGACAGCTGGCTTAACCTCGTACTTGGTGACAGAAGGTCCGATTTCAGCTCGTTCGACAGTAACCTTAATCCCAAAGCTAGCAAATGTTTCTTCCAAAATCTTGATGTTTTCACGGACAATCCGCTTTTCTTTAGACTGGTTTTTAGGCTTATCAGGCGCAAAGAGATTGATGGTCGGTAATTTATAATCTAGACTTTCTTTGGTCGTAAAATCTACCTCTACGTCCGCCTCTGCTTCTTCTATTTCCTCGTCTCGGCCAAAATCTAGCGGCTCATGAGGACTATAGTCTCCCTCTTCAGCATAGTCCGCCTCGTCAAAGTCCATAGGCGAATAGGACAAGTCCTCGGCATCTAGAATCTCTCCCGTTTCAGGATCCACTTCAGCTCCTGCCTGCTCTACCTCAATGGCTTGCATAGCTGCCTGTGCAGCTTTCTCCTCCTGCTCAAGAAAACGGAGCTGACGCTTTTCTTCCTCTTTTTCCCGCCAATTTTGGAAAGCCACGCTAAATTTCTCAGCAAGATCATAAAGCGACCATGGACTCATGAGCAGAGCCCCTAGCAAAATCAGGAGTAGCCCGATAAAATAAGAGCCGATATTTGAAAAGAGAAAAGAAATCGGAGCATAAAGAGCCGCCCCAATCAGCCCCCCACCAGCAAATGAGGTCACTTTAAAGGCCATCAAATCTGTTAGGACTCGCGTAAGCGTTGTGGATAAAACCTGCCCTTTCAAATGCAAAACATGAACAAAATAGGCTTGAAAGATTAAGCTTAGTCCTAAGAAAAAGCTGATAAAGCCCGAAATCTTCCCCTCATGTTTGTGCAGCCACTTAAAGAAAAAGAGATAAAACAAGGCAGCTAGAATCGCCACATAAGCCAGACTCCCTACCAGAACCCGAATTAAATTATAAATGGTGACGCCAAAAGCGCCCAGCTTCAAAGCAGCAAACAACAAAGCAATAGCCAAAACAAAGGTGACTATCATCCGTCGAATTGCTTTCTGTCTTTCTAATTCCGCTTTTGTCGGCCGTCTAGTAGTCCGACCGTTTCTTGTATTTTTCTTATTTGCCATAACTTTCATTATACCATATTTTAAGATCTTCTAAAGAGAAAACTAGCTGCCTTTTGCAACTAGTTTCTGCCTTATTCTTCTGGTAAAATTACCCAGAAAATGAGGTAGGGAAGAAGTCCAATCCCATAAGCGAAAAAGGAGACTCCCCAGATGACACGGATGATAACCGGATCTATATTAAAATACCGAGCTAGGCCGGAGCAAACTCCCGCAATGATTTTATCATCAGCACTTCTTGTTAAACGTCTTGCCATAATCAAGCCCCCTTCAAACGAACGACAAATTTTTATCAAACGAAACCAATGATTCTTTTCTTATTTTACCATAATTTTCCTCAAATAATTCTCGGAACTTCACTATCGTCCTCAAAATCTTCGACTTTTTCCTAATTAGGGAAAGGTTTCTGAATACGCCCTAGTATAAAAGGCGAGAACGGACCAGCCAAGAGAAAGTTAAGGGAAACCGCCATTACAAAATTTGTTCCCCAAACTCCCAAATAGCGTTCCACTAACAAGGATACACCCTAATATTTTGCCAGCGCTTATGATGATCTTTCAAAAAACGAACGGCCAGTTCTTTGACCAATGGCTCTACTAAAAAAGCCGTTATAAAAGCAGATGAACAACATAGCTTATCTAAAATTTCTAGGCATAAACGTTCCATTTCTGATGTATCACATTCAATCTATCATAAATATTTTTTTCTCGTATGCAGAAATTTCAAGAAAATGTTTTTATAGCTCAGATTGGTAATCTTTAGCTATTTTTGCTAGACTATTTAGAAGAAAACAGCAGAAAGGAGAATAGTATGCGAGCAGGAGTGATTATCTACAATCCTTTCTTGGATAAGGTTTTGCTCATTCATCGCTGGAAGAATGGACAAGAGTATTTCGTGATTCCAGGTGGGACTATCGAACTTGGAGAAGGACCTCTAGAAGCCGCCTTACGGGAAATAAAAGAAGAAGTCAATCTTAGTTTTTCTGCTGACCAGCTGCACACAGCTTTTTCCCTGAACAATCAGGGAAAAGAGGAGTATTATTTCTACACCGAACTATCTACGGCTGATACACCCCTCATGCAGGGCGAGGAAGCCCAGCGCAGTAGTCTTCAAAACATTTACCAGCCCAAATGGGTCAGCTTGCAAGAACTTTACAACTACAATCTGCGTCCAGAAATCCTTAAATCGCTACTCTTGGAATTTCTGACGCAGGAAAGTTTGAAAAACTAAGGCACTTATAGTAAAATAGCAATAGTTCATAAACTTATGCATAGAAAGGTTATTTATGAAAAAAATCATTCTTTTTAGTCTTTTATCTGCACTTGCTCTGACAGGCTGCTCCACTAAAGAAGATTCTACTACCAAGTCCTCCAGCGCTCCTAAGCAGTCTTCTGCTACCGATACTAGCTCTGAGGCAGCGGAAGCTCAAAAACTCCGTGAACAGTACAAGGATGCCATGACCAATGAGAATGCCAACTTCCCACAACTATCTACAGAAGTTGCTGAAGATGAGGCTGAAGTCAAGATTATCACAACACAAGGAGACATTCGCCTCAAGCTGTTTCCTAAATACGCTCCTTTAGCTGTCGAAAATTTTCTGACACATGCAAAAGAAGGCTATTATGACGGTGTGATTTTCCACCGCGTTATCAACGACTTCATGATTCAGACCGGCGATCCTAAAGGAGATGGTACGGGTGGCGAATCCATTTGGAAAGGCAAGAATGAGGCTATTGACTCAGGAAATGGATTCAAGAATGAATATTCTCCTTACCTCTACAACTTGCGCGGTGCACTAGCCATGGCTAATGCTGGAAAAGACACCAACGGCAGTCAATTTTTCATCAACCAAAGCAAGAAAGACTTATCCAAACAATTACCGACCGACACCTTCCCAGCTAAAATCATTGAAGCTTACAAAAACGGCGGAAATCCAAGCCTTGACGGCGGCTATACCGTCTTTGGTCAAGTCATTGAAGGAATGGACGTAGTAGACAAAATCGCTGCCACAGAAACTGGCGATAAAGATAAACCCAAAACAGATATTAAAATCGAAAAGATTGAAATTATAAAAGAATAGGACCAGAGTCAACTCGAGTTCTAGTCATCTTATGAGTTAGGTCTTAGTGCTAACAAAACAAAAAACCAGTCTCCAAAAATGAACTGCACCCCAAAAGTTAGACAGAAAAAATCTAACTTTTGGGGTGTTTTTAAATGAAACTAACTTATGATGACAAAGTCCAGATCTATGAACTAAGAAAACAAGGACAAATCTTCAAACAGCTTTCAAAAAGATTTGGTGTGGATGTTTCTGGTCTAAAATACATGGTGAAATTAATTGACCGTTATGGAATAGAAATCGTTAAAAAGGGAAGAATCGTTACTATTCCCCTGAATTAAAACAAGAAATGATTGAGAAAGTTCTGCTGGAAGGTTGTTCACAAAGAAGTGTAGCTTTGGATTATGCTTTACCTGATCGCTCGCTGTTGAAAAATTGGCTGGCACAATACAAGAAAAACGGGTATACTATTGTTGAGAAAACAAGAGGGAGACCAGCTAAAATGGGACGTAAACGGAAGAAAACTTGGGAAGAAATGACAGAACTAGAGCGACTTCAGGAGGAGAATGAACGCTTACGGACTGAGGTGGCCTACCTAAAAAAGTTAAAAGAGTTAGAGGAAAGGGACGAAGCCTTAGAGAGAGAAAGGCAGAGACAGTTAGAGAAATGGTTTCAGGAGGATTTCGATTAGATTTACTTCTTAAAACGGCATATTTAGCTCGCTCAACTTACTACTATTACTTAAAACAGCTAGATCAACTAGATAAGAATCAAGAACTTAAAACCGAAATTCAAGCAATTTATAATGAACATAAAGGTAACTATGGCTATCGTCGGATCCATTTAGAATTAAGGAATCGTGGTTATATGGTGAATCATAAGAGAGTTCAACGCTTGATGAAAATCCTTGGTTTAACGGCTCGAATTCGTCGGAAACGGAAGTATTCTTCCTACCAAGGAGAGATTGGCAAGAAAGCAGAGAATCTCATTCAACGCCAGTTTGAAGCATCGAAGCCAATGGAAAAATGCTATACGGATGTGACAGAGTTTGCCATTCCAGCAAGCAGTCAAAAGCTCTACTTATCGCCCGTTTTAGATGGTTTTAACAGTGAAATCATTGCTTATCATCTTTCTACTTCACCAAACTTGGAACAAGTGAAAACCATGTTGGAGAAAGCTTTTATAGATAAGAGATATGAGAATACTATCCTCCATAGTGACCAAGGGTGGCAATACCAACACGATTCTTATCATCGGTTCCTAGAAAGTAAGGGAATTCAGCCATCTATGTCACGCAAGGGCAATAGTCCAGACAACGGCATGATGGAGTCCTTCTTTGGCATTTTGAAATCAGAAATGTTTTATGGTTATGAGAAAACATTTAAGTCACTTAACCAATTGGAACAAGCTATTGTGGACTATATTGATTACTACAACAACAAACGAATTAAGGTCAAACTAAAAGGACTTAGTCCTGTGCAATACAGAACTAAATCCTTTACTTAAATTAATGGTCTAACTTTTTGGGAGCAGTACAAAACAGAGGACTGGTTTTACTATGCATTTTTCTAATCATCCAGCAGCTCAACTCCACTTTTAAAGTGAAGTATATAGCTTCTAACTTTTGAGAATAAGGTAGATGCTGAGTCTGCAATTAGATTTTACTGGACATAATTACCACCTGTAAAATGATAATACTCTTCCAGTGTGAGACCAGATTCGGAAATTTCCTTGGCCTCTTTTCCTACATAGCGTAGATGCCAACTTTCGGGCACATAGCCAGTAGAACTCTCCTTGCCAACAGGATAGCGTACTACAAAACCATATTTATAGGCATTGTCCAAGAGCCACTGACTAGCTCCCGCTTCTTCAACCAGATTGCCGCTACTATCAATCAGATCAAATGCTAAACCAGTTTGGTGCTCGCTGTAGCCTGGTCTTGCCGAATAACGATCAGCCGCAGCTTGTCCATCTCGATTCACATAACTTTGATAAAGGCCGACCTGAGTTTGATAGCTACGAAAACCGCTATATTGGTTGCTAATAGGATAACCTTTGGACTGCATATCTGCGATTAACTTAAGTAGTTCTGCTTTAGCAGTCGGATTCTCACCTGGATTGTAGTCAGCTGATAATGGATAGTGTTTATTGGCTATGACTATTTCGTCATATTTCCCTTGAACGCTATAATAGCTTCCGTTGTAAGAAACATTTTTATCGACAGTTACGTCCTGCTTTTGCTCCTTCTTAGACTCAGCGCTCTCCGATTCACTCCTTGTATCTTGACTAGATGCCTGGTCTTTTTCATTCTCTTTCTTTTCAACAGCTACCTTTGAGCTACTTGCCTGCTTGTTTGTACTACTTTCAGTCTTGTCTTTGGCTGCTGAGCAAGCACTCAAAACCAAGACTGATATTGCTAAAAAAATAAGTTTATTAAATTTCATTGTATCCCACTAACTTTCTGAAACTTCAATATTATAGATCACAAAAGAATTTCCAGCCGGCTTCAAATAGTAAGTTTTATTTTTACGATTGACACTATTTGGAGTATTATCCATATAGTGCACTGTATAGTCCTCATAAGTCGTTACAATATAAGAACCGTTTTCCTCCCGCACATCACGGATATCCAAGGCTCCTGGATCGTAATAATCAATTTTCGCCTTCTTGACACCGCCACCTGTAGTCCACTCAACCATTTCTTTGTATACTGGACTAGAAGTGTCATAGTATTGAGCGTAGTAATTAGAACGATTAGAAACCGATCTGAAAATAGCACTGCGATATTCACTAAGGAAATTGGTGATTTTTGCCTTGTTAGCTTCTAGCTTTTTAGCTTCTTCATCCTTTTCTTTGATCTTATCTGTCACTTCTTTAGGTAAAGATAAAGCAACATCAAGCGTGTCTCCTTTGACAACAATACTTTCCTTATTGGTTACAAAAGTGTTATCAGCAACAACAAACTTAGCATAAACTTCCAGTTCTTGATGTGGTACAACTTGAATATCTGTTTCCAAGCCACCACTAATTTCCTTGCCATTTACAACAATTTTAAGGTCTGTTGCATTTGAAGCTTCTGCTGGCATAGTCACCTTCAATCGTTTCTTTTCAGACTTAAGATCCAATTTAATTTCATTATTCTTAGCAGTTGCTAAATCAAGCTGAATCTTGCTCTCAATCTCTCCGACTTCCGTCTTACCCTTGAGGGTGAATTCCTGCTTGATAAAATGATATTTGCCAATATTCGTTTCAGCATTCTTATTCAAAGGAAGGCTTTTCTTATCTCCTGCTTTGATGCTCGCATTGTCTAAGTTCGTGTTAACCTTAACCTCTACTGGATAGGCTACTATTTGGTATTCCTGGAAAATTCCAAATTTTTTGCTCTTTTCAGTCACACCTAAAAGTTTATTCTGATTGTCATCAATATAGGCTGATTTGCCCTTTGACTTAGCAATGTTGTCCAGCTCGGTCTCAATATTGATTTCTTGACTTTCTAAGTGTTCGACTAAAGCCCTCGCATCTGCGCGTGTCCACTTATCTGAATTCGTAGAGAGAAGGTTTGCAATTCCATCATAATCCTTTTTAGTAACTGCTTTTGCAAAATCGTCCGTCACTACTTTAACACCTGTCACCGAGCTCAAATAAAGAAAGGCTGCCACCAAAACAGAAAGCAAAATCAAAGGAAAAGCAAGTAACATGACTTTCTTCTTTGACATTCTTTTTTCTGCTTTTTTTATCGCTTTCTGTGGTAATTCCGAATCCAGTAATTCAGAGCGAACAGGCAAATTAAGAAAACCTTGATTTCTAGCTTCTAAAAATTCCTCTTTAGTCGGCTTTCTGCCAATATTCGTCTCGAAAGCTTGCAGCCAATTTTCCCGTTGCTCTTGGTATTGATCCGATTCTGAAATCTCTTGCTTTTCTTCTTTAGGAGAATGCACAACAGATTCTTCTTTGAAAAACTCTAGGGCTTGCTCCTCTTGCCCCAAATTTTGTTCCTGAGTCACCGAACTTTGCTTCTCTTCAGCTGCCCCATCGTTACTTTGTCCTGCTGGAGCTGCAATAGAAATAATCTTTCTGGGATCAAAATCAGAACGTTTTCCTTCTAAAAATTCATCTGCGGTTGGCTTTCTACCAATAACCTGCTCAAAAAGCTCAACCCACTTTTCTTTCGTTGCCATAAATCACCTCCTAAAACTTTACATCATCATAAGACTCATCAGCAATGAGAAAGCGATGAAAGTAAAGATAAATGTAATCACACCATTGACAATAATTGCTAGTAAATATTTATAAAAAGGATCCATTGACGTGCTAGATTTTGAATAAATCAAAGCAAAGGTTGCACCGACCCCAATTAACACTAAGCCGATCCATGCTA
Source organism: uncultured Streptococcus sp. (assembly GCF_938036805.1). Lineage (GTDB taxonomy): Bacteria > Bacillota > Bacilli > Lactobacillales > Streptococcaceae > Streptococcus. The sequence continues at coordinate 3,069 of NZ_CALHWC010000143.1, read as the reverse complement.
GGAAGAGGGATACAGACATAATCCCAAGTAAGCTAAATAAAGCAGAAAGAGCCACAAAAGGTAAGACAATCGCATAGAGTCTGCCATACCAGTCAAATGCCTTATTAAAGCTAAAGCTTCCATCCTTATAGACCATGCGTTTTACAGCAAAGCCTCCTAAAATAATGGAGAAAAGAACGAGGGCTGCCGCTATCAGTGAGACCAATAACAGTCTAAAATTAAAAGTCGGACCACTATAAAAGCCAAAACTTACCGAATAAATAAGATTATAAAAGTTATAATTCACCACAATAGCTGCAAAGAAAACAGTCAAGCCTAGAGAAAGATAGCCATTTAATTTACTACTTTCAACTTCTGAAGTTGGCGACTTCCAAGCAGAAATAAGCCAAGCCCAGAAACCTTTCATTGTTTTAGAAAATTCACTTGGTTGCACAGGCTGTTGCTGACTATAGTAGGCCTGTGGACCTTGCTGGAAATTCTGCGCATTGAACTGCCCTTGCGGATTGTTTTGATAAGCTTGCTGATTGAGGCCTTGCGGACCAGAAGATTGAGGCTGACCAACAAACTGGTTAGGTTGTCCACCTTTTGGCTGTTGATAAGGATAGGCCTGCTGAGCAAACGATTGTGTTTGATTAACAAATTGATCTTGGCTAGGCTGTTGCTGAGGAAGCTCTTGATATTGCTGTCCAGTTGGCTGAGTGAACAATCCTTGCCCATTCTGTTCCTGAAAAGCATTTTGCGTCTGAGCATAATATTCACCGTTTGAAGTAACTCCTTGTGCTTGCACTGAGTCTGATATGATTGAGCCAGTTTCACTTCCAACCTGGTTCGTACTTGTCACCTCAGGTTCAACATATTCACCAGCCAGCAAAGCTTGAGTAATTTCCGCATCCGTTGCTGAACGGCCATTCACGGCTTCAAAATATTCGAGCCAATCTTGCTTTAACATATAAAAATCTCCCATCAATAAATGATTATCCTCATATTAGTATACAAAAAATCGAGTGAAAATTCAATCAAGTCAATAGGCACGCATAAACATCAAAAAATGGCTCTATAATTTCTGTAGTGGGTAAAATCACTGTAGGAATTATGGAGCTTCTTTTGTTGTAAAAAAAGTCCCATAAGACCTATAATGAAAAGCGACCAAACCATCATTAGAAAGAATCTTATGGAACAGTTCAATTTTATCACAAACTTACTCGGAATTAAAGACAAGAACATCATAATCTTGGATGTTCTAGATGCTGGTACACATAAAGAAGTCATCGCTAAGCTAGATTATCCTGCTCCTAAATGTTCTTACTGTCAAGGACAAATGGCTAAATATGACTTCCAGAAAGAATCTAAAATCCCCTATCTAGGGTGTGCGGGATACAAAACCCTGATTCGCTTAAAGAAACGCCGTTTTCGCTGTAAAATCTGTGGAAAAATGGCTGTCGCTGAGACTTCCTTAATCAAGAAGAACCACCAAATCGCAACCATCGTCAAGCAGAAAATCGCTCAAAAATTAATCGAGAAAGTCCCTATGACGGCCATCGCTGAAAGCCTAGCTGTCTCCACTTCCACCGTCATTCGTAAACTGAAAGAGTTTAAATTCGAGACAGATTTATCTTTCCTTCCAACTCATATGTCTTGGGATGAATACAGCTTTAAGAAAGGCAAGATGAGCTTCATTGCACAGGATTTTGATTCTAGAAAGATCATAGCTATCTTAGATGGGCGAGCCCAAGCAACCATTCGCAATCACTTCCTGTGCTATTCCAGACAAGTCCGAAACCAAGTCAAAGTCATTACTACGGACATGTTTAGCCCATACTACGATATTGCCAGAAAACTATTTCCTTCTGCTAAAATCGTCCTCGACCGCTTTCACATTGTACAACATCTCGGCCGGGCTATGAACCGCCTTCGCATCCAAATCATGAATCAGTTGGATAAAAAATCGCACGAATATAGGGCACTCAAACGCTACTGGAAACTCATCCAACAAGATAGTCAGAAACTAAGTCATGAACGCTTTTATCGCCCAACTTTTCGCATGCACTTGACTAATAAAGACATTCTTGAAAAGATTCTCTCGTACTCTCAAGAACTCCGAGAACATTATGAGCTTTATCAACTCTTACTGTTTCATTTTCAAGAGAAACGGGCTGACCATTTCTTTGGACTCATTGAAGATACCATTTCGTGTGTGAAGCCTATCTTTCAAACTGTTTTTAAGACTTTTTTGAAAGATAAGGACAAGATCATGAATGCACTGGAACTGCCCTACTCAAACGCAAAACTGGAAGCTACTAACAACCTCATCAAAGTCATCAAGCGCAACGCTTTTGGCTTTCGGAACTTTGTAAACTTTAAAACGAGAATTCTCATCGCTTTGAACATCAAAAAGGAGAGAACCAATTCAGTCCTCTCCAGGGTATGACTTTTCGTTAACCCACTACAGTTGACAAAGAGCCCAAAAAATATGAAGTAAGCCAAATACTTTAATCAAAAATAGAAGGAGCAGTTCATATATAGATACTATCTTATTTGCGAAACTTCTAAATTATAGAAAGGCCTAAAACCAGAATCTATAAAATATAAAAGACAACAGCATATAGCCGTTGTCTTTTATGAATTAGCATATCGGGAAGACAGGATTCGAACCTGCGACACCTTGGTCCCAAACCAAGTACTCTACCAAGCTGAGCTACTTCCCGATCATAAGTAAAAACGGAGTCATAGGACCTCGTTTCCCTTCATGCACCCTAGAGGAGTCGAACCTCTAACCGCCTGATTCGTAGTCAGGTACTCTATCCAGTTGAGCTAAGGGTGCTCTGTCGCATATCCGCTATGCCGAGGACCGGAATCGAACCGGTACGATCGTTACCAATCGCAGGATTTTAAGTCCTGTGCGTCTGCCAGTTCCGCCACCCCGGCCTCAAAGCGAACGACGGGATTCGAACCCGCGACCCCCACCTTGGCAAGGTGGTGTTCTACCACTGAACTACGTTCGCATCTCTATCCAAAAAAATGCCGGCTACATGACTTGAACACGCGACCCTCTGATTACAAATCAGATGC
>NZ_CALHWC010000142.1 GCF_938036805.1 uncultured Streptococcus sp. | reverse complement strand
CCCAAGCTTGCAAACCTTCCCATGCAGATTGGTTAAATGATTTATCATCAACACCACCTGTATCGGTTACGATAGCAGCTTTTAAATCAGTTTTAGCGTTAGAGCTATCTGATTTAGACGCACGATTCCCACATGCAGCAAGTCCGATTGCTGCGACAGACACTAGACCAAGACCTAGCCATTGTTTCTTGTTCATTTCTGAACCTCCTATATAAGATGTGCAACTTAGTTGCAAGTTTAATTTTGGTCAGTTGACCAGCAACAGACTCAAGTTAAGTCTGTAAAAGAGTATGGAAATAACTCCTTGACCGTCATCACGACCGTCGATTTATCTTTAGCGACCAAGGTCACTGGTAAATCCTGATTAAAAAACTCTGCCATTACTTGGCGGCAGGCACCACACGGGGAGATCGGTTTTTCCGTTTCTCCGTAAACAATTAATTCCTCAAAGTCTAAAAAGCCTTCAGAAACAGCTTTAAAAATGGCTGTTCGCTCTGCACAATTGGTCAAGCCGAAACTAGCATTTTCGATATTGACACCTGTGAAAACTTGTCCATTTTTAGCTACTAAAACAGCTCCGACAGGGAATTGAGAGTATGGAACATAGGCATTCTTCGTGGTTTCTACAACTAAATCAATCAAATCAGTAGTCGCCATTAGCCACGTCTCCCTCCATAATCGCTACACCAGAGGATGCTCCAATGCGAGTCGCACCAGCTTTGATAAATGCAAGTGCATCTTCGTAAGAACGGGCACCGCCAGAAGCCTTGACTCCCATATCTGGCCCAACTGTCTTACGCATCAAAGCTACGTCCTCAACGGTTGCACCACCAGTTGAGAAACCAGTAGATGTCTTGACAAAATCCGCACCAGCTTTCTGAGCAATTTGACAAGCTCTCACTTTCTCATCATCTGTCAAGAGGCAGGTCTCAATAATGACCTTAACCAAGGTTCCTTTGGCAGCTTCCACAACAGCACGAATATCTTTTTCGACTAAGTCAAAGTTTCGAGACTTTAGAGCACCGATATTGATGACCATGTCGATTTCATTTGCTCCGTTTTGGATTGCATCACTCGTTTCAAAAGCCTTGAGCTCCGGAGTATTCGCTCCCAGAGGAAAACCAATGACCGTACAGACTTTTACATCCGTAGCTTTTAGTGCTTGCGCAGCAAAATTCACCCAAGTCGGATTAACACAGACGCTAGCAAAATCATATTTTTTTGCCTCTTCAATTAAAGTGGCAATCTGCTCCTGACTTGCATCAGGTTTCAAAAGCGTATGGTCAATGTATTTGTTTAGTTTCATGTTGAATTCTCCTAGAATTAAGCGATTACTTCGACAATCTCGCTTACTGCAACGCTTTCACTACCTATTCTAACATTTTTTTGGAATTCTGTAACTAGTTCTTGAGAAATTTTTTCATTTGCGTAAATTTTTGCGACAATTTCCCCAATTTCGACTGTTTCTCCAACCTTCTTTTCGAACACTATTCCAGTTTCATAATCTAGTTCATCAGATTTGACTGCTCGTCCTGCGCCTAACCTCATTGCAAACAAGCCAAATTCCATGGCTGGAAGCTCTGTGATATAACCAGATTGCTCTGCTCTCACTTCGACCACATAAGCCGCCTGAGACGGTCGATACAAATCCTCTAGGTCACCACCTTGAGCCGCAATCATTTCTTCAAATTTTTTCAAAGCCGCTCCATTTGTCAGATGCTCTCTAATTTCAGAGACTGACTTCTCAACATTTGCCAAATCAAGCATAATCTGAGCAAGCACGCAGATAAAGTCCGTAATATCCTCGCGTCCTTTTCCTTGAAGGATTTCCAGTGCTTCTAAGATTTCCAAACGATTACCAATGCTAGTACCTAAAGGCTGACTCATGTCCGTAATAACTGCAACCGTCCTGCGTCCTACTGTCTTGCCCAAATCTACCATAGTACGGGCTAGGACACGGGCATCCCCTAGATTTTTCATAAAGGCACCCTCACCAACGGTCACATCCAGCAAAATGCTGTCTGCACCAGCGGCGATTTTCTTGCTCATAACAGAGCTGGCAATCAAAGGAATGGTATCAACTGTAGTAGTCACGTCACGTAGAGCATAGAGAAGCTTGTCCGCCTTAACTAGCTGGTCTGACTGACCGATGACGGATACACCAATTTCCTGAACCTGCTTGATGAAGTCTTCCTGACTGCGCTCTACTTGGTAGCCCTTGACAGACTCGAGCTTGTCTATAGTACCACCCGTATGCCCCAAGCCTCGACCGCTCATCTTGGCAACAGGCACGCCAAAGCTAGCCACGAGAGGAGCCAAGATTAAGGTAACCTTATCTCCCACTCCACCAGTCGAATGCTTATCGACCTTAATCCCTGAAATAGCTGACAGGTCAAACTGCTGACCTGTGCCCACCATGGCCATGGTCAAATCAGAGATTTCCCTAGTAGTCATTCCCTTAAAGTAAACAGCCATAGCAAAGGCTGACATCTGGTAATCTGGCACTGTTCCAGCCACATACCCCTCAATCAGCCATTCAATCTCTTGACTGGACAACTCTAGTCCATCTCGTTTCTTTTGAATGATATCAACTGCTCGCATCTTTATTTAACACTCCTTAGGATATAATAGCCTTTGTCTTTCTTGAGAGTCTCGCAGTTGCCAAACACTTCTTCCATCTTAGCTTTAGCACTGGGAGCTCCTTGTTTCTTTTGGATAACAATCGTCAAATCCCCATCCGCTAGCAAGTGATCATAACTACCTGAAATAACTTCATGCACCACCTGCTTACCAGCTCGAATCGGTGGATTGCTGATAATATGATAAAATTGTCCGGTCACATGTTCGTAAACATTGGACTGGAAAATATCTGCAGATACTTGATTCGCATCCGCATTTTTTCTAGCCAAGTCTAGTGCTCGCTGATTGATATCCACGAGAGTGACTTCCAGCTCTTGCGCTTTAGCCAGAGTCAAGCCCAGTGTTCCATAACCGCAGCCGACATCCAGCAGCGTCTCTTTTTTGTTAAATTCCAAGGCAGACAACAAAACTCGACTGCCGTAATCAATCATTTTTTTGCTAAAGACACCAGCATCCGTTAAAAAGGTCATCTGTTGTCCTAATAGTTCCACTTTCAATTCATGAATGTCATGTTTGGCATCCGGATTTTCTGCAAAATACATTTTAGTCATAAAACCATTTTATCATAAATTTTCTAGATTTGTAAATCGTTTTCATTTCTCAAAAAGTATGTTATACTAAAATCCATCATATAGGAGTAACTTATGACAAACGAATTTCTTCATTTTGAAAAAATCAGCCGCCAAACTTGGCAGAATCTGCATCGAAAGAAAAATCCACCGCTCACTGAGTCCGAGCTCAATTCTATCAAGAGTTTCAATGACAAAATCAGTCTACAGGATGTAACAGATGTCTATCTGCCTCTGACCAATCTTATCCAAATTTACAAACGTTCCAAAGAAGACCTCGCCTTTTCAAAAGGGATTTTTCTACAAAAAGAAATCAAAAGACAACCTTTTATTATCGGAGTTTCTGGTAGCGTTGCCGTTGGAAAATCAACGACTAGCCGCCTGCTGCAAATCCTTCTGTCACGAACTTTCACAAATGCAACCGTTGAATTGGTGACGACCGATGGCTTCCTCTATCCCAATAAAACTTTGATTGAATCAGGCATTTTAAATCGCAAGGGCTTCCCTGAAAGCTATAATATGGAACTTTTGCTGGATTTCTTAGACCGCATCAAAAATGGTCAAAACTATAAAATTCCTGTCTACTCGCACGAAATCTATGATATTGTCCCAAATGAAAAGCAGGAAATTAAAGCAGCTGACTTTGTCATCGTAGAAGGTATCAACGTTTTCCAAAATCCGCAAAATGAACGCCTTTACATGACTGACTTCTTTGACTTCTCCATCTATGTAGATGCAGAAGTCGAAAATATCGAGTCTTGGTATCTAGATCGCTTTAAAAAATTACTGGCACTAGCCAAGCACGACACGAATAATTACTACCATCGCTTTACGACCCAGCCCGAAGAAGAAGTCATGGCGCTGGCTCATAATATCTGGGAAACAATCAATCTGGTGAATCTGATAGACTATATCGAGCCAACCCGTAACAGGGCCGAAGTGATTTTGCACAAGGCTAAAAATCATGAAATTGATGAAATCTATCTAAAAAAATAATTTAGGCTTGTCAAATCACAACTTTTCATATATAATTAGATAGTTAGTATTTTCAATGGAGGTGAATAACTTGGCAAACATTAAGTCAGCTATCAAACGCGCTGAATTGAACGTTAAACAAAACGAAAAAAACTCAGCTCAAAAATCAGCTATGCGTACTGCAATCAAAGCATTTGAAGCAAACCCGTCTGAAGAACTTTTCCGTGCTGCTAGCTCAGCTATCGATAAAGCAGAAACAAAAGGTTTGATCCACAAAAACAAAGCAAGCCGCGATAAAGCACGTCTTTCAGCTAAACTTGCTAAATAATGCATCACGCATACAAAGGAGCTCCACGGAGCTTTTTTTGTTGCTCATTATAGGGGAGAATTTATATGAAGATTGCTATCATCGGCTACTCAGGCTCTGGCAAGTCAACCTTGGCCCAGCAGTTAGGCCACTTCCACCATATTCCCGTCCTTCATCTGGACACGATTCAGTTTGAAGAAAACTGGCAGACTCGTAGTCAAGACCAAGTCAAGTCTGATTTAGCAACTTTCCTCCATCGAGAACAATCCTGGGTCATCGATGGCAACTACTCTTTTGCCTACTTTGAGGGACGAATGGCTCAGGCTGATCAGATTATCTTTCTGAACTTTTCTCGCTGGAACTGCCTCTATCGGGCCTTTAAACGCTATCTAAAATATCGCAATCAAGTGCGAGAGAGTATGGCTTCTGGCTGTACCGAAAGACTGGATTGGGAATTTATCCGCTGGATCCTTTGGGATGGTCGGACAAGAGAGACTAAGAGTCGCTATGAAAAAGTTCGCCAAACCTATCCTGAGAAATTCATCGAATTGCAGAATCAAAAACAATTATCAGACTATGTAAAAGTGTCTGGGATAAAAGTCTAACCTTAAATATAAAAAGCGAACAAAACGAAGTTATCTGACACTCAGGATTCTGTCTTGTTCGCTTTTTTGTCTAATCTATCGATTTTAAAAATTTATAATAAAGAATTCCTAAAATTAAAATCTTTTTGTCCCAGCCTTTTCAGTCTTATTTGTCAAGAAAAAATCAGAAGTATTCATCGATGAGGTAAAAAGGTGAAATTCCAACTTACAAAATTGTAAGAAAAATGAGAGAAATGTAAGCTAAAGAAATGGAAAGAAGAACCTCTTTCTTGTATCCTAGGAAAGGAAAAAGGAGGATCCTATGAAAAAAATGATTGACAATAGCAGTTTGAAACTGCTTGCTATGCTTGCCATGCTGATTGACCATATCGCCTGGGTATCTTTTCCACTGGCTACCAATATGAATATCCTCTCTCCTAACTGGCTGGCCAATAGTATGCACATAATAGGCCGTCTGGCTTTTCCAGTCTTTGCATTTTGTATCGCAGAAGGCTATCGACACAGTCATGATGTGAGCAAGTATATGAGACGATTGGGGCTGCTGGCTCTTATCAGTATCATCCCTTTCTCTCTGATGGGCTGGGTTACTGGTCTTGGCTTTATCATGCAAAATACGGTTGTTACTCTCTTTTTGGGACTCTGTGCTCTTTATTACAGTGATCAGCAAACAGCAACCTGGAGAAAAGTTCTAATTATTCTACTCTGTTTTACTCTGTCCATTATTGCTGACGGCGGACTGGCGGGGGGAGTTTTTGGTATCTATGCCTTTGCGAAGATTAAAGATCCAATCTTCCGAAAAATTGGCGGTGTCTTGGCACTGAGCAGTGTGCAAATCCTAATTTTGGCTTTCAATTTCTCCTATGATGGTCTAGCTGATCTGACTGCCACCTGTCTCTTGTTTCTCCTCGTGACCTCTTTCTACAACGGTCAAAAAGGGGCCAATATTGGAAAAGTATTTTACTTGTTTTATCCCCTTCATTTGCTCGCCCTGTCTCTGTTTCGAATTGTCTTTCTCTTATTTCTAATGTAGTTAATGAATGTGTTAAAAGTTGCGGTAGAATACCTGTTAAGCTAATTTTTCTTTTGGTAAGTCTCAATAATAGAGTAAAAGAGTTTGGGACAAAAATATTTCAATTTTTAAAAATCTTAATTATTAAGCCCTTCAAATCTATAATTAAATGCGAAAAGCGAACAAAGCAGAATTCTGATTACCAGAAAACTAGTTTTGTTCGCTTTTTATATTTAAGGTCAGACTTTTGTCCCAGCCTCTTTTCTTATTCTTCTTTTACAAAAACTAATTCTTTATCATCTGAAAGATCTGCTCGATAAGCAAAACCAGCAAAAGAGAGCTGTTTTATTTGCTCAAGATTATCGACCTGCGCTTCCATCAAAGCAGTCAAAAATTGCCCACGCGCTTTTTTAGAAATAGTAGAATGGCTTTTCAATTTGCCAGCCTTTTCTTCTAAAAATTTGAAGCGAAGCATCTTCTCTCTGACCGATTTGTCAAAAACATCCTCAAATTCACTAGACAAGAGCGAAATCAGCATATCTTCATCCACTACTGCTTTTGTATAATCGTCCCGCCAAAATTTTTTCAGCGTTTGACCATTGGGCTTCAGCCCCACCAAAAAGTCCAGCCGATGAGGGGCAATCGGGTTCAAGGCAGGAATGACCCCATATAGACTAGACGTTAACAGCAAATGCTCTTGAATGTAGGATTTCTCCTCTTGTGTCCAATCTTTTCGCTTGATATTGCGATACATGAGCCCGTCAAATAAGTGCAATGCTGGATAAGTCTCTGCTTCATTCTTGCTCAGATTTTGAATCCGCTGGTATTCTATTTCAGCCATTTGCGGACTGATTTTATATAATTTTTCCAACTCTTCGGCTGAGAATTGCAACAACTCTTCTATTATGATTTTGCTTTTGGGCGTCAACTGGGAGCGCCCCAGCGAGCTCTGATTTTCATTCATTTCTTTGGCGGTCGGAATTAAAATCTTCATATTTTCCCTTTCTCATCTTGGATTCAGAGTCTATTTTCCTGTTTTCCCTACTCATGATTATAGCAAATTTTGGACTAATTGGATTTATTCTTGACTTTAATTTTTAAAAATGATAATATCTAGTTATTAAAACTAGATATTAGAAAGTTTAAAATTTGGAAACGAAAAATCTGTTCCCGAGATGGGATGAATTACCTGTTCTTGACCTGTATCTGGACCAAGTCCTGCTCTACGTCAACAAGGTCTGTAAGCCAACTTTTACTGCATCCGACAAAGGCTTGACGGCATCCATGATCAATAATTATGTCAAGCATGCCTACCTTGAAAAACCTCTAAAGAAAAAATACAATCGCCAGCAAGTTGCCCGCTTGATTGCTATTACAAGCTTGAAAACTGTTTTTTCTATTCAAGATATTGCTGCGACTTTAGATATGCTCAACGCTGAGACCCAGTCTGAAGAGCTCTACAATGATTTTGTGGATTATATGAACGGACGGAAACTTGAAGTGACGCCCATTATTGCCAGTGCCTGTCAGACCTTAAAACTCTACCAGCAAACCCTTGCTTTTATCCAAGTACCCGAAAAGGAGGCCGATAACGATGAACTACGCGCTTAAACTCAGTAAACAACTCTCTTTTGGAGAGGAAATTGCCAATGCTGTCACTCATGCCGTCGGAGCTGTTTTGATGCTGATTCTCCTGCCCATCTCTGCTATTTACAGTTATGAAGGGCATGGCCTCGTTTCTGCTGTTGGCACTTCTATCTTTGTCATTAGCCTTTTCCTCATGTTTCTTTCTTCTACCATTTACCACTCCATGTCCTACGGCTCTACCCACAAATACATCCTACGGATTATTGACCACTCCATGATCTATATCGCTATCGCGGGCAGCTATACACCAGTCGTCCTTTCACTCATGAATGACTGGCGGGGCTATCTGATTATCGCAATTCAGTGGGGCACGACCATCTTTGGTATTCTCTATAAGATCTTTGCTAAAAAGGTCAATGAGAAATTCAGCTTGGCTCTCTATCTAATTATGGGTTGGCTAGTGATCTTTATCATCCCGCAAATTATCGGACAAACTGGGCCAGTGTTTTGGGGACTGATGCTAGCAGGCGGTCTTTGTTACACAGTCGGCGCTGGTTTTTATGCCAAAAAGAAGCCCTACTTCCACATGATTTGGCACCTCTTCATCCTAGCTGCTTCTGCCCTCCAGTACCTAGCAATTGTCTATTTCATGTGAGAGTGGGACAGAAATCGGTAATTCGTTAGAATTCGATTTCGTCGTCCCACCTCCGCACAGTTGAGTAGGGCTGTAAAAGCTGATGAAATCAGCGTAGTAGAGTCCACTCAACCACTGCGTCTTGCTCGACACTCCAAAGACAATTGAGAGGCTAGGACTTTTGTCCCAGCCTCTTCTCTATAGCATAATGCAGCTCTTCAACCAAGCCGGCAACAGATCTGCACTAACCACCTCTCAAAACTAAGAGCTTTGAAATAATATAAATTTAAGCTTTCTCTGCTAAGATAAAGATAGAAAAGATGATCTCTGGCATTTAAATCTGCCAGTTATGGAAGGGAAATGAATGACTATTTTATCAAAAATCCGCCCATCACAGCCTCTGAAAGAGCTGAAATTGTTTGACATTCTTGTGATTACCCTTCTCATGTTTGGGCAGTTTATTTACCGCTCAACGGAGCTTTATCTAGCTAGCTTTGCACCAGCTACCAGCACAGGAGCGACTGAAACGGTGACTAATACAGCCAGCGAGGGAGCGGCTTTTTCTAGCAATTTCAATCTTCAGCTCCTGATGCTGACCTTAACTATTCTTTACCTATTGCTTCGGCGCTTTGACTTTAAGCAGCTCCCTATCCGTCTGAGCTGGTCGGTTCTGCTTTGGACACCTCTGACCTTTGTCGCAGTGGGGTTCTTTGGTGACATTGTTACGACGCTAAGCGGCGAGTATAATTACTTTGATCCAACTCTCTGGTCTTATGTAGATTTGCTAGAAATCTTCCGGAAATTTGCTGATCTGACACCAATGGCCATCCTCTACGGACTGCTCAATGGCTTCTATGAAGAATTCTTCTTTCTGGGTCTTATGACCTCGGTCAAGGATAAGTATAAGTGGTGGGCACTGGCCTACTCTACTATCATTCGGATTTCTTTCCATACTTACCAAGGAATGCTCTGGGCCTTGGTTATCGGAGTGGTCTATGGTCTCTTCTACTATTTTCTTTACAAGTACAAGGTCAAGAACCTCCTGCCTTTCTTTCTCATGCACGCCTTGGCGGATATGTTTGGCTCCAGCTTAATGTATGTCTTGATTAACTGGCGTTCTTAAAAGGATAAAAATCAGCTGACATACAGTTTATATCGGAAAACTATAAAATAAATCGCAACTAAAAAGCTTAGAAGTAGGTAATCAAATCACCGTGCTGCTAAGCTTTTTATTATGGTCAATTAGCAATTAAAACTAGCAATCTCACTATCAAGTTTTTTCATATAGTAGCGATAGATCAGATAAGAAACAAGTCCACAAATCAAAATCAGCAGAACAGAAAGGAGATAGAGAACCGTGAGAGATAGGGAGTATGAAATCACATAGAGAACACCAATCACGATCATTACTCCAATAGTAAAGGCTAGTGCCAATAGGGTCTTACCCATACTGTTATCTCGAGTCATCAGCTCGTTGACATTAGACCAATTGGTCACCAAATGCTTATAATCCCGATGATAGCCCCAAGCGCTCCAAGCCAGACTGGCCATAAACCAAACCAGCAGCATAACGAGAAACGTCACCAAATGAACATGGAAGATAAAACTAGTCACCAAAAGAAGAATCACTGGTAGAATGGACTGAATAGCAAAGAGATACCAAAATTTGAGACGAACGTATTTTCTTAGCTCAAAAGGTAAGACCTTCAGATAATCAAAATTTTCCCGCTCCAAGGATAAACCTATAGAGGTCAGATTATTCCCACCCGAATTGAGGGTAGCGATAAACATAGATAGGAAGCTAAGCGGAAGTAAAAATCGCGGAATCAAGAACGGGCTAACATCTAGATCTGCTTTGACTGCCCCCATGGCCATACTAAAAATGATAATGTAAGGAATCAGTGCCGACATAAAGAGAGCCTGCAAGATGACCGAACCTTCACTCAGCAGCCGAATGTGATAGCGCCAGACGAACTTCTTGAAATTCTTGGCCTCGTCCATATTGATATCGTGCACCCGCTCACGTTTGCCACTTGCTGCACCCGTCATCAAGGCTGCTTCATAAAATTCTGGTATGACCTTGAACTTAACCACCAAGAAGAGCAGAGCCGCCACGGCAAGCCAAGCTAGAATTCCTAAAATCGCAGTCAAGCTGAGAGGATTGATGATAAAGTCGTAAAAGGCTACAACTGGTGGGAAATAAGGTGTAACCATTGTATTGCTGGCGATACTACGACTGTTCATCTGATTGATAAAGATATAAAGTCCTACCGAACCAAGGGAAACCAGACCCAGAATCACATTGGATAGGATAGTCTTATACTTTCTAAAAAAGGCTGTCTTGGTGATAAAATGCACCAAAATCAAAATGACAAAGGTTATAACCGAGCTTAAAATGACAATCGAAACCAAGGCCAGAGGCAGGCCGACTAAAGGATTTCCACCTTGAAGACCAAGCACGATGAAATAGCTATACATGGGCAGAATCGCAATCAAGAGGGTCAGAACAACAGAGATGCTCTTTCCGACAATGATTTCTGATTCACTAAAGGCATAAGGCCGATAGGACTGCAAATCCTTGCTTTCATAAAAGACATTGTAGAAAACCAAGAAGCCCTGCGACATGGAGAATACAGCAAATATGGAGACCATATTGGCAAAATGTCCCGGATTGCCCACCATGTGATTGAAAGCACTCATGATACCAAAGATGAATAGGTAGAACAACCCCAAAATCAAGTACATTCGAATAGCCTGCAAGGAGACATTGACTTTGACCTCTGGATTTTTTTCCTGCTTCTTGCGGTATTGCTGCAACTGCGAAGCTTGGATAGCATAGAGAATATTGATATCAACTAATTTTTTAATCGCTTTAAGGCGCATCTGAACTCACCTCTTCTCTTCGGCCAGCCAGACCTAGATAGATGGTTTCGAGGGACTGGTCTGGATGCTGGGCTTTCAAGTCTTCAACCGTTCCGTAGAATATCAGCTCTCCTTTTTTGAGAATGGCAATCTTGTCGCATAGCTGCTCAGCCACTTCTAACACGTGGGTTGAAAACAGAACTGTATTTCCCTTGTTAGCATGCTCACGCATCATCTGCTTGAGATCAAAAGCTGCCTGAGGATCCAAGCCCGTCAAGGGCTCATCCAAGACCCAGATATCTGGATCGGACAAAAGGGCACCAATGACAAAGACCTTCTGCCGCATACCATGTGAAAACGACTCAATTACTTCATAACGATGGCTAGCAAAGTCAAAAATAGCCAGCAGTTCACCCAAACGAGCCTCTACTTCTGCCGTAGTCATATCGTAGGAAGTCGCCACTAGCTCCCAGAATTCATTGGCTGTCAGGCGCAAGAAAAGATCAGGAGAATCAGCTACATAGCCGATTTTTTTCTTGATTTCTAGACGATTACTGGATAGCTCTTTGCCGTCCACAAAAATTTGTCCCTGCGTCGGATTGATGACACTGACCAGGGATTTAATGGTCGTTGACTTACCCGCTCCATTGTGACCGATCAGACCAACAATCTCACCGCTTTCCAAGGTCAGATTCAGGTGGTTAAGCGCTAGCTTGCCATCATAGTCTTTTGTAACATCTCTAAATTCAATCATGAGAATCTCCTTTGCTATGTTTTGAGGTTATTATACTATCCTAAAAGTCATTTGTCTAGAAACTAGCGAAAAAGTTCGGATTTTGCTTTAAAACAAGGCAGAACCATCCTTTAAACCTTGAAAGATTGAGCATTCTCCAGCAGATAGAGCAAGAAATTGGGAATGGTTTCTAGCATATCCTGCTCATAGACACGCTCAGTCAGCTGATGCAAGTCCTTGCCCCATGGACCGAGATTGATGCCGGGGATATGATTGGCCGCAATTTCTGGGAAATCCAGATGATAGAGATTTTCAGGCACAGGCATACTGGCAATCAAGTCTTGGTATTCAGCGGCAGGCTTCTCCAAGGCACAGTAACTAAGGTCACAGATTCCCATGAAGAATTCGTCCACTTGGAGCTGACAACCAGCTTCCTTGTCCAGATAATCTCGATAGAGTTGAATGACCTTGTCAATCCTAATCGGACTGTCTGACAGACGGCGACAATTCATGGATGGATAGTAAGGTGGCGCGATTGCTAAGACAACCAAAGCTTCCTTACGGTCGTAGAAATCTAGAACCTTCTGGATATTTTGGATGCTGATTTCCTGATAGGATGCGCCTTCTTGCAAGGCTTGCTGGGCCTCCTCGTATATCTGCTGCAAAGTTTCTTCAAAACCGATTTTTTCTTGGCATTCTTGCAGTAATTCCTGATAGGTCAGCACGCGCGGTTTCGGTACATGCTTGCTTTCTTCATAAACTTTCTGCAATTGACAGTAGTTTTGATAAAAGCCTTCCACTGCTTCCTGACTGAGCTTCTTTATGGTCGCCAGCAGCTCACTCGGACTCTTTTCTAGATAAAGGACGCTGAAATAACCTGCCGCACGCAGCACTGTTGACACATCGTAATTTTCCTTCAAATCACGCAGATAAGACCAAGATGGCAGGGGCGAGCGTTCGCCATAGGCCATGTCAGATAGAGCCGGATTAAGGTCAATTTTTTCAGCAACCTTGGCTAGCAAGGACAGGGCATTGATCCCCTTGAGTGGCTCTTTCATATGCGAAAGGATGCCCTGAGTCACGACAACTGGCATCAATTTGCCGACTGTTCCTATATGAAGAACCTTTTCCTCCGCTGACTGGCTTTCAAAAGGTTCAGAATCCACAGCCAGAAGGTAATGAAGATGGAAGCGCTCCTTCAATTCAGCAAGCAGGGCTGTTGCTGCCCTCATGCCTTGGGAATAGGCCTCCTCATCTCCGACCGAAAGATAAAGCAAATTGACCTGACCAGACTGGCTTTGACTGTATCTTTCCACCACTCCCAGCTGCAAGGCCAGAGCCGCCTTCATGTCGCAAGCCCCCCGACCGAACTGCCATTTGTCCGACGCAATATCCGCTAAAAGATCTGAATCTGAAGAAATGGAGGGTAATTTTTCTTTGAGGACATGATTATCAAAAGCCCAGTCTTTGAGACTGCCAAAGTCCTCAATATCCACTGTATCATGATGATGAAAAAGAATCACGGTGTCAGCTGTATCTCGCTTGACCAGAGCCCAGTTGACACTGCGGTTATAAAAATCATTCGGAATCTGATAGCAGCCAAACTGTTCTGGATGCTCCTGAAAATAAGGAATCTCCCCTATCCGCTCCTGAAGAAAGGCTTCAATCTTCCGCTCAGAACTCGTATGGGTAAAACTTTCAATCGCCATACTTTGGTCAAAAATATCTTGAATATACTGTTTCATTCTTTCTACCTCTCTGTTTGCTGGCACTTCTGACTTGCAGGCCAAGGCCAGCTGAAAGACGATAAGGCAAAAGCAGCCAATCTTTACCTAGTCAGGCATGTTTGGCTGCTTTTATCTTGTAATGACTAACGACGAGAATACTTCTTAACGAGGCCAGACATCCCCAATGTGCTGACAAGAAGCACCAAGCCTAGATAGAACATTCCATTTTCTGAATGGCTACCGGTTTTTGGCAAGGAAGCTGCGGCTTGTTGAGCTTGTTGAACGGCTACCTGCTCCACTTGAGACGCTTCTGGTTGACTAGCCAATTGCTGCACCTGAGGCACCACCTTCTGACTGCCTAATTGCTGCACATGGTCCGTCGCGCCTTTCTCATCTTCTTTACGTCCAACCTTTGAATCGACTGATGGAGCTTCTTGTTGCGGCTCCTGTCTTTCAAAAATATATTCTGGAACTTCTCTAATTTCTGGTGCAACTAGCTTTTCACCAAGAATTTCAGGTAAGTTAGCATATTCCGTATCAAGGGCACTTGCTACATAATCAGCTTTTTGAGAACGACTAGCTTCCACAGTCGGTACTAGCGCACTAATAGAATCCGTCTTGAAAGTCACCGCATACTGACGCTTAATCGTCAGGTCGCTAGGATCATAAGTATTGAAGACTAGAGCTAGCTTGTGACCTTTTTTCACCGTGTAAAGATTGGGTTGCAAATACATGGTATAATCATGGAATTGGCCGACTTTTGGCTTAATACTCTTTTCTGAGCTAGACGGTGTATAACCTGATTCTGGATTGGCTAAGTTTAGCCAGCCCTTAGCAATGACCTTGTACTTAGTTTTGGTTGTCGCAAAATTTTTAACATCCAGATTGCTGAGATTGCTACCCATCCAGAAGTCACCAGCCTTGCTGTCATCGCTGGTATCACCATTTCCAACCACATCAAACTCTTGGTCTGATACATCTACCAAGAGCGCATTGACCTGCAGATTTTTGCCACTGCCCTTAGCCAAAGCGGCCTTGAAGTGAACTGGAATATGGCCCTTGATAGTCGTATCTTCTTTGACTTCTGTCATAAAGGTCATGTTAGCCTTAGAAGATCCTTGACTGACAGTTTCATCTCGCTTGCTAGTGTCAATCCCAGCCCCCGCATAGTCACTGGAAATGGTTTCTTCTAGACGTTTGGACTTAGCTGTCAAAATCAAACGATTAGTGCTTTTCCAATTGTCATAGCTCGTCCATTTATTTGGATCGTAGTTGTTTTGTGCCAAAACAGCAGGAAGCTTGCTAACATCGTTCTTGACATCGTAAAGATAATGAGAGAACCAAGTATTGAGCAAGTCGTAGAAATCTTGATTGTTGGCTTTGATGCCATAACCTCGAGAGATAGCTGCTGGATGGACATGGTCTCCTTGGTGGAGATAGAGTTTTACATTTTGTCCCGCTTTTTTCAAGACATCATACATAAGTTCAAACTGTTTGGTTTTGACATTGTGATCATTTAAGCCATGTACCAGCAGGGCACTAGTCTTTATCTTTCCTGAATTTAGGGTATAATCGCGTTCCCGCCAAACTTGGCTATAATTGCGACCGTGAGCTTTTTGGTCCTTGTTTAGCTGATTGATGTAGTCAGCATACTTGTTCCAAATTGAAGCCCAATCGTCTTGATCAAGCATCCGAGTTGAAACGTAGAGTGATAGCCAAGACAGATCGCTGTATGGCGGATTGCTGTAGGCTGTTCCTTGGCTATTGAAATAATCATACCAGCTAGCAATTCCTGCGGCTGGAACGATGGTTCTCAGGCCTTCCACACCCGTTGTTGCCACACCGAAAGTTGTCGTACCAGCCCAAGATAGGCCAGTCATGCCGACTTTGCCATTGGCCCAGTCAGCCTTGATTTCAATATTGCTAGTTCTGTCTGTATAGGCCGTCCGTTTACCGTTGACCCATTCGACAATATTTTTAAAGGCTTCTACTTCCAAATCAGATCCAGTTGTATTGAAACCTTCTGAACCCTTAGTACCCAGACCAGCACTGGAAACAAAGGCATAGCCGCGCACTAGGAAGTAATCATACCAGTTTAAATTCTCGTAATCATAAATCCCTTCATAAGGGCTATAGTAGTACCAATCTGACGCTTTGGCCTTCTTCGCCGCATCAATACTGCTCATGCTAGAGACTGGTTGGCGCTTAGCAGGCTTATTGTGCAAACTCTTCATATCATAAGAACCGTTTGTCGGCAGATTGAGACTTTCCAAGGTCACATAGTTTTCATCCAAAGTCCCTGCGACGTAAGGACGAGCTTCTAAAATTGTCGAAGCCTTAAAATCGCCTTGGGCTACTGCTTTAGGAAGTTGTACGATAGCCTTGACGAGGTCACGTTTTCCGTCTCCATCCGTATCATTATCTGTCTCAACATAAACAGGAAAACGGACGATATCGCTTTTCTCATACGAATAGTCTTTATCCTCCTTAGCTCCACTGCTGTATGGGAAAATTGGCTGCGCTCTACCATTCAAAAAGAGCGGTGCTTTCTTTTCCGCACGATAGGCATCATGCAGGCGCTTGGCAACAGCATACATAGTCTGCAGATTGCTTCCCTGTACACGGGCTGTCAAATCAGCCTCCTTGTCAATCATTCCCATGCTCTTAGCCAGATTCACCCTATCTTGAGCACTAGTACCTAACTGAGATTCGTTGACAGCTGCCCATTTCAGTAGCTCATCGACTGCTTCTTGCAGGGTCAGTTCCTTATCAGCTAAAGCTGGGTTTGAAAGACTCCCCGTATAAGCAGACAGGTCTTGTCCTTTGGCAGTAGCAGGCACAGCAGAAGGCACTAAGCTAGCATCTTGAGCCCAAGCTAATGGCGGAGACTCCAGTGACGAAGCAGATCTTTCAGAGCTCGCAGCTGGTTTTTCAGCAGTGACCAACTCTCCTTCTTGCTTTTCTGGCCTTACAGAATCTGACGATTCCTTGCTTTCAACCTCTAAAACTGCTGGCTGCTGGACTGAAGAGACAGGCTCAGAAGGCTTTGCAACAGCTTCTGTATGAAGCATCTCCTTGCTTTCGACATTCGCCTGACTCGCCTCGTCGGCTTGAACAACCTGGCCTAATGCCAAAGGAGCAAATAGCAAGACTGATAAGAGTAACCTCACTAGTCCTTTCTTTTTCATAAAGAACTCCTTTCTTTTTATAAAGTTTATTACTTGTCCATTATACTATGTAAGCGTTTTAAATTCAATGCTAGTTTTAGCTCCTCATCAAAAAATATAAAATTAACTTGTATAAACGTTTGTGTCATCATTCTTCTTTTGGTAAAATAGACCCATCCCAAGAATGTGAGGTATCTCGTATGGAAAATCAAACATTAATGCAATATTTTGAATGGTACTTACCAAATGATGGACAACATTGGAATCGCTTGGCGGAGGATGCTCCTCATCTAGCATCAAAAGGCATTCGCAAAATTTGGATGCCACCAGCTTTTAAGGCAACGAGCTCCAATGATGTCGGCTACGGAGTTTATGATCTCTTCGACCTAGGTGAGTTTGACCAAAAAGGAACTGTCCGCACCAAATATGGCTTTAAAGAAGACTACCTAAAGGCTATCCAAACTCTCAAAGCCAATGGCATTGAACCCATGGCCGATGTAGTTCTTAATCACAAAGCTGCTGCGGATTACAAAGAACGATTTACTGTCGTTGAAGTGGATCCCAACGACCGAAACATAGAAATCTCAGAACCATTTGAAATAGAAGCGTGGATGCATTTTACTTTCCCAGGCCGCAATAAAACCTACAATGACTTTGAATGGCATTGGTACCACTTTACCGGTACGGACTATGATGCCAAAAACAATAAGTCTGGTATCTATCTCATCCAAGGAGACAATAAAGGCTGGGCGGATGATG
The DNA here is from genome assembly GCF_938036805.1 of uncultured Streptococcus sp. Lineage (GTDB taxonomy): Bacteria > Bacillota > Bacilli > Lactobacillales > Streptococcaceae > Streptococcus. The sequence goes on along the minus strand of NZ_CALHWC010000142.1, from coordinate 4,857 downwards.
AGTTAGTGGACAATGAAAACGGAAACTATGACTATCTCATGTATGCCGATATTGACTTCAAGCATCCAGAAGTCCTTCAAAATCTCTACGACTGGGCCTACTGGTTTATCGAAACAACTGGCGTTCAAGGATTTCGTTTAGATGCTATCAAGCACATTGACTCCTTCTTCATGAGAAATTTTATCCGCGATATAACTGCAAAATACGGTGAGGATTTCTATGTCTTTGGGGAATTTTGGAATAGCGATGAGACAGCTAATAACGACTATCTAGAAAGTATTGACTATCGCTTTGACCTTGTCGATGTCAAGCTCCACCAAAATTTCTTTGACGCCAGCAAATCTGGAGCAGACTTTGACCTACGGACGATTTTTGATCACACTTTAGCAAAAAATCATCCTGAGTCAGCTGTGACCTTCGTGGACAATCACGACACCCAGCGAGGACAAGCTCTGGAGTCCACTGTCGAAGAATGGTTCAAGCCAGCAGCCTATGCTCTCATCCTGCTACGAGATGAAGGACTGCCTTGCGTCTTTTATGGTGACTACTATGGCATTAGTGGGGAATTTGCCCAAGAGAGCTTCCAAGAAGTGCTGGACAAGCTCTTGGATGTCCGTCTTAATCTAGCTTATGGCGAACAGACTGACTACTTTGACGATGCCAACTGTATCGGCTGGACTCGTCAAGGCAAGGACGGTGGTCAGCCAATCGCTGTTGTTGTCAGCAATGACCAAGCCAGCAGCAAACGTATGCTGGTCGGTTCAGAATGGGCTGGCAAAGAATTCAGCGATTATCTGGGCAAGAGCACTCAAATCGTGACGATTGACGAAGAAGGCTGGGGAGAATTTCCCGTGGAGGAAAAGTCAGTCAGTGTCTGGTCTGTCAAATAATCTGTATATTCAAAAACGAGAGGGAATCTTTCCTTCTCGTTTTTCTAGTATTTCAAGCTCCTATAAAACTTGCTATTTTAGAAACTGCTTTATTTTTTCAGACAACTCATCACTGGCGTAATCATGCACATAGTGAGGGTAGTCCAGTAGAATCAGCTCTGTCTGTGGATGCTGCGCTGCAAAATCCTTCTGGAAGCTCTGCCATTCTTCCTGACTGTAGCCAGTCCCTTGGCCATTTGAAGAAAAGAGCAAGATCGGTCGTTCAGGAAGCTTTTCCTTCGAAACCAGCTCAGCATTTTGCTTGACCTGAGTGACCTCTTCATAAACAGCATTTGCCAATGGGCGACGATAGAAAAGAGCCTTGTATACCTGCTTTTCTTCTGCTGTCAAATCCCCCACCGCAAGAGCGGGAACTTGCTTGTCAACATCATAAAATACCCTACTTAAGCCTAAATTAGCAGCCATTTGCAAGCCTTTATAAGCCAAGGGATAGAGGCTCAAATCAGTGTAAGAACTTGGCAAGGCCATATCCAGTCCGATAATGCCTTGAACTTCTTCAGGATATGTTGCAACCCAATGAAGCGCTTCTAGCCCAGCCATAGAGTGTGCTACCAAAGTATATGGGCCTGTGATTTCAGCCTTTTGTAAAGCCTGCCTCGTCTGGGCAAGTACCGTGTCAATGTCTCTGCTATCCCCTTGGCTGTCATCACTGAAGCCATAGCCTAAGCGTTCAACAATAACAACCCGATAGTCTTTTTCCAATTTAGAATAGAGGCTCTTAAAGTCAAGAATAGGGGATGTTGTGCCACCGCCCGCCAAAAAAACCAGCGTCTGCTCTCCCTGACCAGTTACATAGACATTCATATTCTTGCCGTCTACTTGAACCAGACGACCTGCTGGTTTATCAAGCAATTTCTGCTCTTTAGTCAGGCAGATTTGATGATAAGTAAACATTAAGACCAGAGCGCTTATAATTGTAAAAAACAAACACAGAAAGAATTTCTTCAAATACCTGAACATCATAACTTTCCAAATATCTTTCAGCATCTACGAAGACTTAACCGATTGAACAAGAACAGCCATTCTGATTTCCATAGGATACTCAGATTGCTGCCTTTTATTCAAGACTAGATGCCCTACTATTACTCCACCAAGCCACTTCTTAGATAAGCGTCCACCATGCGCTCAGTTGCAACTACTGAGTCAATATGCGTGCGCTCATAAGAGTGACTGGATTCGATGCCAGCGCCTAGCAAAGCGTGCTTGACTTCTGCTCCTGCGCTCATGGCTGCAGAGGCGTCCGATCCGTAAAATGGATAGATGTCCAGTTTGTAAGGAATCTCCTGCTCCTTGGCTAAATTTACCAAATGTTGGCGAAAAGCATAGTGATAAGGTCCTGATGCATCCTTAACACATATGGAAACCGTGTACTCATCTGTCTGCTGATCGTCACCCATAGCGCCCATATCAACCGCCAAATACTCTACTGCTTGCTCAGGCAGGCTAGAGTTAGCCCCGTGACCGACTTCCTCAAAGACGCTGAAAGCAAAATGAGTCGTCACTGGCAGCTGAATATTTTCCTCTTTGTAGACGCGCAAAAGATTGAGCAAAATAGCTGCGCTGACCTTGTCGTCGAGAAAGCGGGACTTGATGAAGCCTGTCTCAGTAACCGTGGTACGCGGGTCGAAGGAAATAAAATCACCGACTTCGATTCCTAAATCCCGCGTTTCTTTCTCACTCGTCACCTTTTCGTCCAAACGGACTTCCATATTGTCCTGAGTTCGCTCAACCGTCCCAGCATCCTTATAAACATGGCAGGAAGTCTGGTGAACTAAGATTGTACCGCTGATAATCTTGCCATTGCTGGCCACATGGACTAGACAGTTTTCGCCTTCAATCATATTCCAAGGGAAACCGCCAATCCGATCCAGTTTGAGACGACCATCTGGCTTGATTGCACGCACAATAGCCCCCAGTGTATCCACATGGGCAGTCACTACCCGATGCTGGGCGTCAATTTCCCCCTTAACCACAACATGAATGCCGCCTTTATTGGTCCGGACAGGCTCATAGCCCAAGCCTTCTAGTGTCTTCACCAGATAGTCCGCCACCTCAGCCGTAAATCCTGTTGGAGAAGGGATAGCCGTTAATTCTTGTAAATATTGAACAGTTTGATTCATCATAACTCCTTTAGATCATTTATACTGTCAATTATAGCATAAATCCGCTGTCAAATATCGTCTTTACTGGCTCTTTTCTCCTGGTTTTAGATTGATTTAACAAAGTCTTCGATAAAATTGGAAAATTTATACAAAAATACTCTTCTCTACGCTTATATGAGCCTCAGAGAAGAGTATTGCTTTATTTTAGTCTAAAATAGAGAGAAGACTGCTACTGCAAGGACGGCACCAATGATTGGTCCGACAACTGGAATCCAAGCATAACCCCAATCACCATTTCCTTTGTTTGGAATTGGAAGGAGGCTATGCATGATGCGAGGCCCTAAATCACGAGCAGGATTGAGGGCATAACCAGTCGTTCCACCAAGTGAGAGACCAATTCCGACAATCAAGGTTCCAACTGCAAATGTGCCAAGGCCTGCTTGCAATTCATAAAGTCCTAGAGCGAAGATAGTCAGCACAAGGACAAAAGTTCCAAGAATTTCACTAATCAGGTTCGAGAAGGTATCTTTGATAGCTGGGCCAGTGCTGAATGTACCCAGGATATTAGCTGGATTTTCTTCAGCCATATAGTGAGGCTTGAACTGCAGGAAGACCAAGAACTGTCCGACCATAGCACCTGCAAACTGAGCAAGGATATACGGAAGAGCAGATGCCCAAGGTAAATCACCTTTGAGAGCTACTCCGATGGTTAGGGCTGGGTTCAGATGGGCTGGGCCAAGGTTGCCAGATACAAAAGCAGCGATGGCAACAGCAATCCCCCATCCCATGGTAATCACAATCCAGCCTGAATTGTGACTCTTGGTTTTGGGAAGAACCACACCTGCAACGACACCATTTCCCAAAAGGAGCAAGAGCAGGGTTCCTAAAAATTCACCAAATATTTCTTTCATCATTTATATTACTCCATTTAAAAGAAGGGGAGGCTAGACAGGAAAACTAGTCCGCCACCTCTTCTTCTATTCTCTATTTTTTCAATTCTGCTAAATCATTATTTGCAAGGGCAGCTTCTAGGTCATTTCGATAAGCTGCTTTTTCTTCTTCTGTCCAGTCGTAGAATCGACCCATTTCATCCAAAACTGGCTCTACAATCGCATCTAAACTATCACGCATAAAGAGCATGTGATTTGTCCGGCGAAGGAGGAAGTCTACTGGGCTGAGTGCTAATTCGTTACGCATCGCATAGTGGAGTGACAAGGTATCCGCTAGGCTAAGTCCTGGCGCTTGCTCGATGCTGTGAGCAAGAGCAAAGACCTTAGGGGCGTTGGAACCATAAAGGTTTGCAAGATAGAAGGCTTCCTTACTGTCCAAGCCACGTGAAACACCAAGTTGCGCAAAGGCTTCGATTTCTGAATTGACATTAGCCGGATTGAGTTCCCCACCTGAAACAGGGTAGGTCTTAGAGTTGATGAGTTTAAAGCTACGGTCAAATTCTGCTTTGAGGATATCAACCACGCGCTCCATGGCTCCTTCCGCCATCTTACGATAGTCCGTAATCTTACCACCAGCAAGGGTCAAGAGGCCGTTGTTATCACGATCCAAACTAGAGCCACGAGATACGGCAGATGGGTCCAAATGTTTCTCAGATGTACTGCTTTCGAGCTTAGTAACAGTCGCTTCAACATCTTCACGCGTTTTTTCTTTCGAGAGATAAGCTTCGACAGTCGCAATCAAGCTATTGAAGCTTTCATCGCTAATGGTTCCGTTATTTCCGCCGTTGTAGTCAGACGCTCTGTTTCCTGCAATCAGAGGACGCAGACCTGCCCAGCTACTTTCGATATCGTCAA
>NZ_CALHWC010000141.1 GCF_938036805.1 uncultured Streptococcus sp. | reverse complement strand
TTTCGATGGAGGCAGAGCCTAGTATATCATTTTCCAGATAATGCTCCGAAAAAGATACGATAAATCCTAGCTTTTCCAAGCGCTCCTTGGCGGCTAGATTGGCTTCAAAGCCACCAAGGCGTTCGATTGACGACGAGGGACTGACGACCCGAATGTGCATGCCAGATGTGAGTTTTTTCATAGGAACCTCCTTGTGATAATTTTTTATAGAGTATCATAACATAAAGGCTATAGGAAGTAAAGGTGGGGTTAGAGAATTTTTAGCAAGTCCGATAAGGAATTTACAGTAAAATCAGGTTCTTCTGACGGTGATTGGATTGGACTATATGCACTAAATCCTTGTTTGATCCAAATAGTTTTCATGCCTAATGTCTTAGCTGGCGCAATATCATTATCAAGTCTGTCACCAATCATAATAGCAGATGAAGCAGAACATGAAGCTTGTTGAAGGGCTAGTTGAAAAATTTTAGAACTAGGTTTGGAAAATCCACAGTCAGCTGATGAGATAATCAGATCAATCCATTGTTTGATAGCAAACTTTTCTAATCGCTCCTCTAAGCCGAGTAGTTGATTAGCGATAATACCTATTTTATAGCGATTATGTAGTATTTCTAATACCGTTTTTGTATCTGGGTAAAGTGTTTCTAGTTCAGAGTTCCATTTCGGACGTTCTAGGCCAAACTCTTGTAATGCTATTAAATCTCCCTTTTCCCCCTCTTTAAATGAGAGTAGCATCCGCTGATAAAATGCATCATGAGTGATATTTGTTCCTGCAATTGCTTGTTCAATCCTATCTTGATAAGCTTTCTCTTCATTGATTAAAGTAGAACCAATATCAAAAAATATCCATTTATAATTTGTCATTCGAAACCCCTCCCTATCTTATTTTACCATTTTAAACATAAAAAACGGAACCAATCAGGCTCCGTTCTATTTCAATGGCGAATCGCAATGCTGCCGGTGCTGGTGCGGGCGGTCAGCTTGGCTTGAGCTTGTTCATTGGTATGAATGACCCGATCACCTATAAAGTTATCTTGGTCGTGGCTGGTCTGCATGTCCTTGGGCAGTTCAATGTCACCTAGATCTGTTTGCAGGTCTAGTGAGATGGCTTTGTAGGTCTCTTCGGCGAGATGGAGATCGATGGAGCCATTGCTGCTGGACATGTTGATATTGCCCTTGAGAATCAGTTTATCACTAGTGATACTACCGTTGGAGAGACTGATTTGAGTATCGGTCAGGCTGGTTTGGACTAGCTCGACGCTGCCATTAGCACTTTCAATGCTGCCGGTCTGAATCTGGCTATGACTGAGTTCGATTGAACCATTGCTGAGATCGGCTTTTAATTTTTTGATTGTCAGGTCATTGATTGATAGGCTGCCATTAGCTAAACTTGCCTTAACCTCTTCCAAGTTTTTTCCCTTAGGTAGGCTTAGAGTGATTTGTTGAGTCCTTTCAAAATCTCCATTTATCAAGCTCAGTAAAGAGCGCAGACCGCTGCTAATGTTGATAAAAAAGCTGGATTCCTTAATGTATAAACTACCGTTTTCGGCCTTGGTACTGATTTTTTCAGTTGTCTTTCCGTCTCCTTGATAATAGGTCAAATGAACCTTATCATCGGGCGATTCTCCAATTACAACCGAGCGGTTGCTCAGCTCTAGATTTAAGGAATGGATATTGTCATAGGTTTCTTCTTGCTTGGCCATCTTGGTGCTAGCGGCTGAGCTCTTCGCCAGATCCTGCAGCCCACCACTTGCTAGCCCTGCCAGTATGAGGCCTAGACCCAGCAGACAGGCAGCAATAGCAAAGTTGAATATGGTTTTTCTTGCTTTAGACATGACGGCCTCCTTTCCGTGCCAAGGCTTGGGCGAGTTTGACAAAACTCAGTTTAATAAAGCGAAGGATAGGACCAATGCTGAGATAGAAGAGTCCAGCCAGCCCCAAGGCTAAAAGGCTCATCCCCAAACTAAGGGCAAAAGCAGGAATAGAAGTGGTCATGCCGAGAGTCAGGCTGTCCCAAATCAGACTAGCCCCTAGGAGAAGCATAGCAAAGGTAAAGACGGCCATGACAAAAGCAAGGACACTGACGAGGAGGAAGAAAGTAAAAATCAAAGTCAAAGCCAAAATTAATAGAGGAATTGCTAGTGGAGCCGCCAAGATGGACAGAATAGCAATCTGGACGATCTGCTTGCTGTTTTTGACAGAGCCAGCTTCTTGGCTGTCTTCCTCTATTTTCTTGTCCAAAAGATTGATGATAATCTCGTGAGCCGCTTCTTTGGGACTACCCAGCTCAGCTATAGCTGCTGCCTCTCCCTCTGGACCGACCTCGTCAAAGTACTCGGTGAAGTAGTCCATGGCTTCTTGATAGTCTTTTGCTGGCAACTTTTTTAAATATTTTTCTAGCTGGGCTAGATATTCAGTTCTTGTCATGGCGAATGCTCCCTTCGATAATGCCCTTAATCGTGTTGGTATAAAGCTCCCATTCATCTTTAAGGTTGACCAGTTGTTTCTGACCTCTTGGGGTCAGAGAGTAATATTTTCGTTTTCGACCTTGATATTCCTGAGAGTAAGTCTCTAAATACTGACTCTTTTCCAATTTTTTCAGGATAGGGTAAAGCGTGGACTCCTTGATATCGGCAATGAGCTTGATGGTCTGGCTAATCTCGTAGCCATAGGAATCTTCTTTATCTAAAATCGCTAAAATCAGAAATTCTATCAGGGTAGAAGATGTAGGGAAATACATGCACTACCTCCTATATATAAAAATATTATATATAAACTTTCTACATATAGGATAATCCCTTTCGAACAAAAAGTCAAGTAATATATAGAAATTTTACTTATAGATGTTGAAAAGGATTTCATCCTTGAAAGATAAGGGAAGTAACTCTTTTTCTATTTATTTCCTTACAAGAACTTTACACAATTGATAGCTTTTATATTGAAATCTTTCTCTATAAAATGGTAAAATAATCTATGTCTATCTAAAAAAGATAAGAGTGAATGAAATGACGAAATATAAGACGATTTATAAGTTTGTAGGGCAGACATTGCTATACTTTGTGATTTTCGTAGCCCTGCTTTATTTCTTTAGTTATCTTGGTCAAGGTCAAGGTGGCTTTATCTACAATGAATTTTAATGTAAGAGAGTACTATACACATGTCAAATACAGCAATTACAGATATGATTGAAGCAATTGATCACTTTGCTCAGACGCAGCCAGATTTCCCTGTCTACAATGTCCTTGGACAAGTTCATACTTACGGAGATCTAAAGGCCGACTCCGATGCACTGGCAGCCAAGATTGATAGCTTGGGGCTGGCTCCAAAGTCACCCGTCGTTGTCTACGGTGGTCAGGAGTATGAAATGCTGGCTACTTTTGTGGCTCTGACTAAGGCAGGTCATGCCTATATTCCTATTGATAGTCATTCAGCCTTGGAGCGCGTGACTGCTATTGTGGAAGTAGCTGAACCAAGCCTGATTATCGCCATTGCAGATTTTCCGCTGGCTGATACAGATGCAGCTATTCTCAGTCTGGATCAGGTTCGAGCGGCTTACGCAGAGAAGACTGCCTATGAGATTAGCCATCCAGTCAAGGGAGATGATAATTATTACATTATCTTTACTTCTGGTACGACTGGTAAACCTAAAGGTGTGCAAATCTCTCATGATAACCTGCTCAGCTTTACCAACTGGATGATTACAGACAAGGAATTTGCGACACCGAGCCGTCCGCAAATGCTGGCACAACCGCCTTATTCTTTTGACTTGTCAGTTATGTACTGGGCACCGACTTTGGCGTTGGGAGGGACTCTCTATGCCCTGCCTTCTAGTCTAACTCAGGACTTCAAGCAGCTATTTGAAGCGATTCTCAGCCTGCCTGTAGCAATCTGGACTTCTACACCGTCTTTTGCGGATATGGCCATGCTTTCGGAAGATTTTAACAGCCAAAAGATGCCAGGCATTACGCATTTTTACTTTGATGGAGAGGAGCTGACGGTCAAGACAGCTCAGAAATTGCGGGAGCGTTTCCCTGAGGCTCGTATTATCAATGCCTACGGCCCGACCGAAGCAACGGTGGCTCTGTCTGCAGTTGCCATCACGGATGAGATGCTAGCGACCCTCAAGCGTCTGCCAATCGGCTATACCAAGGCGGATTCACCAACCTTTGTTATCAATGAAAATGGGCAAAAATTGCCAAATGGTCAGCAGGGGGAAATCATTGTCTGTGGACCAGCCGTATCCAAGGGCTACCTCAACAATCCTGAAAAGACAGCTGAAGCCTTCTTTGAATTTGAAGGGCTACCAGCCTATCATACAGGTGATGTGGGGACGATGACTGATGAAGGCCTCCTACTCTACGGCGGTCGTATGGACTTCCAGATTAAGTTTAACGGCTATCGCATCGAGCTAGAGGACGTATCTCAAAACCTCAACAAATCCAAGTATATCGAGGCGGCAGTAGCAGTGCCACGTTATAATAAGGACCACAAGGTGCAAAACTTATTGGCCTACGTTATTTTGAAAGACGGTGTTGCAGAGCAATTTGACCGCGAAATCGATATTACCAAGGCTATCAAAGAGGATTTACAGGATATCATGATGTCTTATATGATGCCATCTAAGTTCCTCTATCGGGAATCTCTGCCCCTAACACCAAACGGTAAGATTGATATCAAGGGGCTGATTAGTGAGGTCAACAAGTCATGATGGATTTCTTGAAACAGCTTCCTCATCTGGAGCCTTACGGAGACCCACAGTATTTCCTTTATCTTATCTTGGCTGTTTTGCCAATCTTTATCGGACTTTTCTTTAAAAAACGCTTCCCGGTCTACGAAGCCTTAGTTAGCTTGGCTTTTATCGTCTTGATGCTGACGGGTCCTAGTCTGGCGCAGCTCTATGCCCTGCTCTTTTATGTCGTCTGGCAGACGGTCTGGGTTTATTCTTATAAATTCTACCGCAAAAAGCAGGACAGCAAGTGGATATTTTATTTGCATACAGCATTGGCGGTTCTGCCCCTATTCTGGGTTAAGGTCGAACCAGCTATCAGTGGCCACCAATCACTCTTTGGCTTTTTGGGGATTTCCTATCTGACCTTCCGCTCAGTTGGTATGATTATTGAGCTGAGGGATGGCGTACTAACTGATTTCAGTCTTTGGGAATTCCTCCGCTTTATGCTCTTTATGCCCACTTTTTCTAGTGGTCCCATTGATCGTTTCAAGCGTTTCAATGAAAATTATCTTCAAATTCCAGAGCGCGATGAGCTTCTAGATATGCTGGAGCAGTCGGTCAAGTATATCATGCTGGGCTTTCTCTATAAGTTTGTCCTGGCCCATATCTTTGGCCACATGATTTTAGGGCATGTCAAGACCTATGCCCTCTATACTGGCGGTTTCTTCAATCTGGGGACGCTAGGCGTCATGTATGTCTTTGGTCTGGATCTCTTCTTTGACTTTGCCGGTTATTCGATGTTTGCGGTGGCCATTTCCAATCTCATGGGCATCAAGAGCCCTATCAACTTTGACAAGCCTTTTGTTTCACGCGATTTGAAGGAATTTTGGAATCGCTGGCACATGAGCCTGTCCTTCTGGTTCCGCGACTTTGTCTTTATGCGGCTGGTCATGGTGCTCATGCGCAACAAGGTCTTTAAAAACCGCAATACGACTTCCAGTGTGGCCTATCTGATCAATATGTTGGTTATGGGCTTCTGGCATGGTGTGACCTGGTACTATATCGCCTATGGTCTTTTCCATGGTCTGGGCTTGGTGGTCAATGACGCTTGGCTCCGTAAGAAAAAGACCATCAATAAAGAGCGTAAAAGTAAGGGACTGCCAGCCCTGCCTGACAACAAGTGGACCCAAGCGCTGGGGGTTGTTATCACCTTCCATGTTGTCATGTTCTCATTCTTGATCTTCTCAGGATTTTTGAATGACCTTTGGTTTAAAAAATAAAATGTAAACGAGGAAACTATAATGGATGTAAAAGCAGAAGTAATTGAAATTATTGACGAATTATTTATGGAAGATGTTTCGGACATGATGGACGAGGATTTGTTTGATGCTGGCGTTTTGGACAGCATGGGGACAGTAGAGCTGATTGTTGAGCTGGAAAACCGTTTTGACATCCGTGTGCCAGTGTCAGAATTTGGCCGCGATGACTGGAATACAGCCAATAAAATCGTTGAAGGTGTAACGGAGCTTCGTAATGCTTAAACGACTCTGGCTGATTTTGGGGCCTGTCTTCTGCGCCTTGGTCATGGTCGCCCTGCTCTTTTTCTTCTATCCGCTTGAGAAAAAGCATGATGTGGAAGCGGAGAAGCGGGCAGCTGTGACCCTCACAGCAGAAACGTTCAAAAGCCGTAGCAAAAAAATGACGGCCCTGACAGATCAAGATACCCGTTTTGTGCCCTACTTTGGCTCCAGCGAATGGCTGCGCTTTGACAGTATGCACCCAGCTGTTTTGGCTGAGAAGTATGACCGCAATTACCGACCTTATTTTCTAGGACAGCGGGGGGCGGCTTCGCTCAACCAATATTTTGGAATGCAGCAGATGACCTCTGAGCTGGAAAATAAGACGGCTGTCTATGTCGTTTCTCCCCAATGGTTTACCAAAAAGGGCTATGACGCGGCGGCTTTTCAGCAGTATTTCAATAGCGACCAGCTAGCTGGCTTTCTCAGTTGGCAGGACGGTGGTGTAGGCTCTCAGTATGCAGCCCAGCGGCTTTTGCAGCTCTATCCCAACATTGCTATGGGGGATATTGTCAGGAAAGTGGCCGATGGAAGCCAACTGACTTCTTTTGAGCAGCAGTATATTCATACCATGAGTCAGATTTATCAGCGGGAGGATGCATTTTTCAGTACATTTGCTGCTGGTAATAATGGCAACTATGACACGAAGGTTTTACCTCAGCTTTCCCGTCTTCCAGATGAATTCTCCTATGAAGAATTGGAAAAGCTGGCTACGGCAGATGCTGTAAAGCAGACCAATAACAATGATTTAGGCATCGATAATGAGTTTTATAAGAAGCGTTTGGCTAGAAAAATCAAGAAGTTCAAAGGCTTCCAATCCAAGCAGTCTTACGAAAAGTCTCCCGAGTACAATGATTTGCAGCTAGTTTTGGAACAATTTGCCAAATCCCATACGAATGTTATCTTTGTCATTCCACCGGTCAATGCCAAATGGATGGCCTATACTGGATTGAGTGAAGAGATGTACCAGCGTACAGTTGAGAAGATTAAGTTCCAGCTGGAGAGTCAAGGCTTTACAAATATTGCTGACTTTTCTAAGGACGGCGATAAGCCTTACTTTATGCAGGACACGATCCACATGGGTTGGAATGGCTGGCTGGCTTTCGACAAGGCTGTCGATCCTTTTGTCTCTAACCCTCAACCTGCTCCGAATTATCAGATCAATGAAAAATTCTTCAGTAAGGAGTGGGCTAATTACACGGGTAACTACGAGGAATTTGTCAAATAAGGTAATAGGCTGGAAGGAGAAGACATGATTCGCTTGGCGGAAATGCAGGATATCCCAGCGATTTTAGCAATTTTTGATCAGGCTAGGGAGTTTATGCGGACTATGGGAAATCCCAGTCAGTGGCCGGCTTCCTATCCGAACCATCAGCTGGTAGAGGAAGATATTCGGGCGGGCCACTGCTATGTCTTTGAAGAGGCTGGGCAAGTTGTTGGAACCTTTGCGTTCATCATCGGACCAGATCCGACCTACCAAGAAATTGAAGGTGCTTGGCATTTTTCAGAGCCTTACGGTACAATCCACCGTATCGCTTCAAATGGACAGGTCAAGGGCCTGGCTTACCAGTGTTTTGACTTTTGCCTGCAGCAGATTCCCTATCTCCGCATTGATACGCATGAGGATAACCATCCGATGCAGGCAGCCATTCGCTGCTACGGTTTTAGCCAGTGTGGCACGATTTATTTGCCAGATGGCAGCCCTCGCCTTGCCTACGATTATCATCAATAAAAAAATCTGCTCAAGGGCAGATTTTTTTGCATTATAGTAAAACATATTCCTCAATAGCTTTGGCGACCCCATGTTGGTTGTTGCTTTTAGTGACGACTGTTGCCTCAGCTTTAACTGTTTCAGGGGCATTGCCCATGGCAACTCCCAGACCAGCCAGTCGTAGCATCGGAAGGTCATTGAAGTTGTCTCCGATTGTCATGACCTGCTCCAGCGGAATCTGGTAGTGTTTGGCCACTTCTAGAAGGGCTTGCTCTTTTGACACTTCTTTATGTGTGACTTCCAAATAGTTGTCCTTGGACAGGTAGAAGGCTGTATTTGGAAAATCCATCGTTTGCAAGTAGGCATGGAGTTGCTGGATAACAGCTGCATCATCAATCAACAGCAACTTATGGGCTGGGATGAGCACATCCAGAACAGGCAGCAGAATATTTTGAATAATAGCCTGCTCACCTGTAATCTCAGCTTCAATCTGCACCCACCTATCCAAACGGTCAGCAATCCAATCTTTGCCAGAGTAGAGATTGCTGGAAACACTAGGAAACTTAGTTTTGACCAACTCCAGAAAAGTGCGAATTTCTTTTTTATCCAATGGATGCTCGATAATGGTCTCGTAATTTTGCGGATCACCCTTGATGACTAGTGCACCATTGTAGCAGGCTAGAGGATTATCCCCCAGTCCCAGCTCACGCGCAATTGGCTCCATGCCCAGAGGAGAGCGGGCAGAGGCTAGAACAAAAGGGATGTTTTCTTTTTTCAGCAAGGGAATCTGCTCCCTCAGTTGCGGATCTACTTGGTGCTGGTCATCGAGAATTGTGCCGTCAATGTCGCTGATAATCAAACGAATATCGTGCTTGGTCATGGTTCTTCCTCCATAAGCTATAAAATGAAACTAGTAAATAATGGTGACTTTCCCAGCCAGAAGAGCTTCTAGCTCAGGGCTAGGTTTTTGATCGGTGATCCAGTAGTCAAAATCGCTAATATTTCCTAAAATATAGGTTGATTCTTTCTTAACTTTAGCCTGCTCGGCCAGCAGAATCTTTGTCTTGGCCTGCTTGAGAGCTAGCTTCTTCAGATAGGCATCTTCCTGATCTTCAAAGCTGATTTGGCCATTTTTCAGACCTGCAGCTCCGATAAAGGCTAGATCAAAAGAAATTTCTCTGAGCAACTCGGCTTCATTGAGGGCGTAGTAAAAACGATTTCTCGGATAGAACTTTCCACCTAAAAGATGGAAAGCAACCTGCTCTTGACCACTCAGCATGATGGCATTATCCAAAGAATGAGAAAAAATCGTCATCGGTTGCTGAACTTGCTGAGCCAGCTTGAGAACCACCGTTGATACATCAAAGAAATTGACCTGATTGGGTTTGAGAAAGTCCAGAGCCTTGTGAGCAATAGCCTTTTTTTCTTGGTTTAGTTGGCCTACACGATCGTTGAAAGAAGGAATTTGCCGACTAGTTTCCAAAGGAATAATCCCGCCATGGGTACGCTGGACCAGTTTTCGCTCGCTCAAAATCGAGAAATCACGGCGAATAGTGTCCTTAGAAACCTGAAAATAATCCACCATGTCCTTAGCTGCCAGCTGTCCTCTGTCCTCCAAAAGTTCCAGCATTTTTGAAAGCCGCTGCTCCTGATACATCTTCTTTATCCTTTCTGCTCCTTTATAAGTTCATTATAATCCATTTTATAAGCATATGAAAGCGTTTATAATGAAATGTAAGTGCATTTATCGAAAATATGAAAGTCCTTTTGAAATTATGTTATAATCAAAAAAATTAAGCGGATAAGATGAGGGTAAGATGATTTCAAGTGAATTTTGGAAATTAATGGAAGAAGATACGGTAGCAACTGCTAAGGCTCTTTTAGGCATGCAGTTAATTTTAGACGGCCAAGTCTTGGGACGAATTGTTGAAACGGAAGCTTATCTGGGTCAGCAGGATAGTGCTTGTCATTCTGCTGGTGGGCGCCGATCTCCTAAAAACGAATCCATGTATCTGGCTGCCGGCCATTGGTATGTCTATCAGATTTACGGCCATCAGATGCTGAATCTGGTGACTAAGAGTGAACATATCCCCGAGGCTGTTCTGATTCGGGCTTTGGAATTGCCAGATGGGCGCCTTTTGGCCAATGGGCCTGGGAAACTGACTAAATATGCTGGCATTGACAAGCGTTTTGACGGTCAGAGTTTGGCAGGTGCCTTGCAGCTTGATGAAGATTGTAAACCAGTCCAAATCGAAAGTCGTCCGCGGATTGGGGTCACCTGCACAGATAAATGGCGACAAGAGCCCTTAGGCTTTTATGTTGCGGGCAATCGGCATGTTTCTAAAATTGCTAAGAAAAAGCTACTATCCGACCAAGAAACTTGGCAACAAAAAACTCCTGATGGAGAATCAGAAGTTTTATAGAATCTTGTCAAATTTTTCTATGTAAAAGAGGCTCGTGGTCATGATGATAGTCAGACCGAGGAGGATGAGGATGGCTGGTGTCCAAGAATGGAACAAATCAAAGCTGTAGCCAAAGAGGCTCGGGCCGAAGGCAGCTAGGATGTATCCTCCAGTTTGAGCCAGTCCGGATAGTTGGGCCGTTTGCGCAGGCGTAGAGGTCTTGAGGGAGAAGGTCACCATGAGATAGGGGAAGAGGGCGCTGACAGACATGCCAATGAGGAGATTAAGAATCAGCCAATAAGCAAAGGAATCTGTCCGAATCAAGAGCATGGTAATGCCGATTAGACCTGCCGCAGAAACCAAGCTAATCATGACCAGACGTTGACGAGCTTTCAAGCGCGCTGTCAAACTAGGAATTGTCATTGAAAAGGGCAGGCTAATCAGAGAAAAGACCGCTGCTAGTAGTCCGGTCGTATCAGTAGAAAGGCCAGCTTGCTGCCCCAAGGTTGGCAACCAAGTCATACTGGTATAAAAGAGTAGTGACTGTAAGCCACCAAATAAAATTAAGGCCCAGACTCTTGGATTTTTTAGAAGAGCTCCTTGCTCTTGCTTTCCTTGCTGTTTAGCCGCCAAGCGATGGCTATATTTGATATTGGGCAGCCAAACCAAGAGAATCAAAAAGCAAATCAAGGTTGATATCCAAATGAGACCTTGCCAAGAGCTCATTTGAACGATGGGAACAGCCAGAGCAGACAGAATCGTGATCGACAGTCCCATCGATGTGATATAGAGAGTTGTCAAAAGACCGACACGATGCGGCTGATTGGCCTGAATCAAGCTCGGAAGAAGGACGTTTAAGACAGCAATAGCCGCTCCTAAAATAATAGTTCCCGTATAAAGTAAGGGGAGATTAAACACGCGAATCAGCGAGCCTAGAGTTAGCACGAGTAACACAAGAGCAAACAGTTTTTCTAAGCTCATCTTTTGTGCTAAGCGCGGAGCAAAGACCGAGCAGAGGGCAAACATGATCAAGGGCAGGCTGGTCAAGAGGCCTAGGGAACTAACTGGAACCTGTAGCCCCTCCGCAATGTCTGTCAGAACGATAGGTAAAACAGTAAAAGGTGCCCGCAAGGCAACTCCGATCATGATAATACCTGGAATTAAAAATGGTGAGTGTTCTTTTTTCATAAGTTATCAATCTCCTTTCGTGCGTCAAGGAACGATTATACCACATCTTTACTGAAAATGACAGGTAAATTGCAGATTAGTTCATCAAGTCTAGAAAATAGTGGGAAATCGTGTCTTCATCGACCTGCTTTCTTTGCTGCAGCCACCAGCTGACCGTCTCCACAAAAGTTGACGTCACATAATTTTTTAGAAAATGCTCTGGCAGATGACTCTTTTCCTGCAATAATTTCTGCTGAATCATGGGAAAGAGATAGTGTTCCAGCTCGATTTTCAGGCGGTTGATGAAGTAAGTATTTTTATCCAAGAGAAGGGTGGCTATCCGATCCTGATTTTTCCGAAAGTGATGAAAAATATGGGCTGTCGCTTCAAATAAATCGCGTCCTTCGGAGCGCTCGATAAAGGTATGCTGAAAGAGCTCTTGGCAGAGTTCCTCCAGCAGGGTTTCCTTGGTCTCAAAGTGGCTATAGAAGGTGGAGCGGCCTACATCTGCTAGGTCAATGATTTCCTGAACGGTGATGCTCTCGTAGCTTTTCTGATTGAGCAGGCTGATAAAGGCTTGGTAAATAGCTGCGCGTGATTTTTTTACTCGTCTATCCATGGAAATTCCGTACAAAAAGAGCTTTTTGTCTGCTAAGAGACAAAGGACATGAACTGGCTCTTGTTTCCTTTCTAATAATAGGAGATAATATAATTGAACATAGTGTTCGGTATTGATTAGATTATACCATAAATAGTATTCGTTTAAGCAAATATTTAAGGAGGTTCGCATGAAATCCAGTAAAAATATGACAATTGCCTTCCTGTTAAACTTTTCTTTTGCCATTATTGAATTGATCTTTGGCCTTCTCTTTCATTCTAGCGCTGTCTTAGCGGATGCAATTCACGACACAGGAGATGCTCTGGCTATTGGCCTATCGACTCTTTTTGAGAAGATTTCCACAAAAAAAGAAGACCGAGAATATACCTTGGGTTATAAGCGCTACAGCCTGCTGGGTGCTCTCTTGACCTCAGTGATTTTGTTGGTCGGTTCGACCTTGGTAATCGTGGAAAATGTCTCTAAATTATTTGCCCCTGAGAAGGTAAATTATGATGGCATGTTGGTTTTAGGGATTGTCGCCATTGTCGTCAATATAGCAGCTAGCAGAGTAGTCAGCCATGGACACAGCCACAATGAATCTATTCTTAGCTTGCACTTTCTTGAGGATATCTTGGGCTGGCTAGCAGTTGTCGGAGTGTCTATTATACTGCGCTTCACCGATTGGTATTTTCTGGATCCGCTGCTTTCTCTTGTCATCGCAGGCTTTATTCTCAGCAAGGCTCTGCCAAAATTTTGGGAGAATATCCAGATTTTCCTAGACCATGTGCCCAGCGATGTGGATCTCAGTCAGCTCTATCAGGAAATAGCAGTGCTGGAAAACGTGCGAGCCATTACCCAGCTCAATGTTTGGACGACGGATGGTTCAGAAAAATATTCCATGCTTCATATCTGTCTGGAAAATCCAAATTTGCTGGCTGAAACGCAGGCTGTCCTGCGCCAAAAGCTCTTGGCTTATGGCATTGCCAAAGTAACCATTCAGACTGATGAAAGCTTGCAAGAACACCAAGAATATTGTATTGGTAAAGAATAAGCCAGCTCCCCAGAGAAATTCTGGGGTTTTTGTTTGCGGAAATAAAAAAATTCTCAAATAGCACATAAATGCTTGTCTTTTATTCTTGTGTGTGATATATTTATAACATAAAGGTGTTAAATATTTCTAACACTGCGAAAGGAGTCTATCATGAAAAAAAGTCAAAAAATGGGTGGCCTCATTTTGATGGTTGCCACCGCTCTCTTTATTGATTTCGCTGTTTTCTTTGCTCCCAGCAATCTCAACTGGCCAGCCAAGTGGATGATTGTCGGTTTAGTAAGTTTAGGTCAGCTCGTGAGTATCTGGTCTTGGTTTCACATGAAACTATGGCCTAAGAAGATAAAAGAGGTCCAAGAAAAGCAAGCCTATAATCTAACCATGAAATTTTATAATCTACTGACGCTTACGGCAACCTCTATCTATACCGTCGGAATTTGGTTGTGGACTCCGAGCACCAATCCGTCCATTATAAAGTACATTGCCTTGGGAGGGCTCCTCGCTATCCAGCTTCTCTTTCTGTTATTTTTTGCCTTGAAAAAGGTCAAGGAGAGAGCAGACGAGCGCTTTTATGCCAATCTGGCAAAAGCAGCGACTTTGATGTTTGCCATCTGTATAGCAACTTTACTGGTACTTGCAGGCCTTAGCGCTAATGTAGGTTCTATCACAGTCAATGCCGGAATATTTTTCATCATGATTGGTGTCTTGGTCTTGTTCTTTGGTTTTGTCTTCTTTTTATTTGAAAAGAGGGGTTAAAAATGGCCAAGGAAAGCAATATTATCACCAATCTCAAAACCGTCCGCGAATCCATTGGCATGACCCAGCAGGAGTTAGCTGACCGTATTGGAATGCGGCGCGAAACGATCTTGCACTTGGAAAATAATCGCTACAATCCCTCGCTAGAGATGGCTTTAAAAATCGCTCAGGTTTTTGATTTGCGGGTGGAAGAACTCTTTCAATTAAAGGACACGGGAGGACAATCATGAAGACGGTTTTTGACTACCAAAGGGAAGGTGAAAAAGGAAGGATTCGTCGCTTTGTCCTGCTATCTACGTCGCCCAGACGCAAGGAATTGCTGAGTTTTTTGAATCCAGAGATTCAGGCTGTAGAAGTGGACGAGCGAGCTATCGAAGAGCATTGTATGGAAAGCATTGATACTCAGGACTTTCTGACCAAGGCAGCCAAGATTTGTTGTGAGATTTCCAAAGCCAAGTCCACTTTGGACTTGGAAACTGAGACTCTTTATATTTCGGCTGATACCATCGTCGTAGTGGATGATCAGATTTACAATAAACCACAGGATATCGCTGAAGCCAGTCGGATGTTCCGCTCTTACTTTGGCAAGAGCCACCATGTAGTGACCTCGGTCTGCCTACGTATGCAGGGTTTTCTAGAAGTTTTTTACACCGTGGCGCAGGTGGACTTTGTAGACTATTACCCAGAATTAGAGCCTGTCATCGAGGCTTATCTGCATGATAAGCGCCCGCTGGATAAGGCAGGTGCTTACGGCTTTCAGGAGCTGGATCCTCGCTTTATCCGCTCAATTACAGGCGATATGCACACCATCATCGGCCTGCCTGTCGCTGAGACCAGCTATCGGATTTTTAGAGATAGCAAAGGAAAAGATTAAGGCTTTGATTGCTCTTCTAAAACATCAAAAATCTCCCCACAAGTGATTATTCACTTTCTTAGGGAGATTTTTTCTATGTTTTGAGCTTGAGACTGGATCCTAGATATTTACATCGCTCCAGCTAAATGGTGTGTAGCCAAGCAACTCAATCCCGTCAATCTCAACGGATTTAATAATTTCTTGAACGTTGTCTTGAATATTCTTAGCTAATTGCGGGTGGTCAGAGACCTCAGAACAAGTCTCAATGACCAAGAGAGGCTTGTGGTAGCGCTCATATAGCTCAGACATGGCAATTCGAAGAAGGACAGGTTGTGCCAGACAAGCTTCTACATTTCTGCGGACATATTTGTTGGTAAACAAATCCTGGATATTTTCCGCCGCATAATGTGAGAAGGCAACAAAGTCCACGATGCCTTCTCTTAAGGCGAAGACATCCTCTTCCGTAATGCCCAGATCCAGCTGATTTCGCTCAATGTAGCGAAGGAAGTGATTTGGATAGTGTCCCTTGGTCTGCACATCTGTAAAAATGTAGTTTTTACGTCTGTTCAGCTCATGGCCCAAGGCATCAGTAGCTGAGTGATTTTCTTGGTGGGAGTCACTATTGATGGTAATCAAGCTACCGAATTGGAAGGTTGGATTGATGGTTTGACCGAGCTTAACCACATTTGCGGATGCGATTAGCTGATGGTGGGCAGCCAGCCAAATTTGTTGTTCTTGGTTTTCTGTGCTGTCAAAGTGTAGCCCAGCGCCTAAGAATGGCAAATAAGACAGAGCGCTCATTTCTTTAAAGGTAATCCAGTAAGTGACTTTTTCTTTAAAGTGGGTCAAAACGGCTTCGCAATACTTTTCGTACATGGCAATCATTTGACGACTTTTCCATGCGCCGTATTTTTCATACAAATGAAGCGGAAAATCAAAATGAGATAGGCTTACAATTGGTTCGATGTCATTCTCTAGCAGTGCATCGATAATTGACTCATAGAAAGCAAGGACCTTAGCATCGGGTCTCCGCTCTTCTCCAGTTGGGAAGAGGCGAGTCCATGAAAAGGACAGCTGGTAGGTATTGAAGCCCATTGTTTTAATTTTTTCAATGTCTGCCAGATAATCCTGTTTGCTGGAGCCTTGTTTGAACAGATCGTAGGCTCCTAAGGGAATTGTTCGATAATCAACTGTTCCGTCCATGACAGAGAGACGATAGCCTTCACCATACTGGGGTAGAATGTCGGTGATTCCTAGACTTTTACCATTACTTGATAGAATATTTCTAATCATATTAGTTCCTTTCAGTATTCATTCGCTGTTTGTTCTGAGCTTATTTTTTCTGTCTCTTAGTAATCATGGCTAAGGTTGATAGATTCTGTGTGACAGTAGTAAACTCAGAAGCCATGCTTTGCGATTGATATACGGCAGCAGACAGACTGATCGAATGGGCTCTCTCTGCACTGATTGATTGTTCAATAATCATTCTTTGTGATTGTGACTCAGCGATAGATAGACTGATTGAACGCTCTCTTTCCACGCTCATTGATTGCTCAATAGCGATACTTTGTGATTGTGATTCAGCAATAGATAGGCTGCGTGACTGTTCTTGCTCTAGGCTGATAGACTGCTCAATGATCTTACTTTGGGCTTCAGATTGGGCAAGGTAAATGCTGAATGAATGATCCTGTTCGACGCTGATTGATTGTTCAACGGCTCTGCTGAGGATTTTAGATTCTGCAGTAGATAAACTAAATGATTGTTCTTGCTCCAAGCTGGTAGACTGCTCAATAGTATCTCTTTTCGCTCTAGATTCCGCAGCTGCCAAACTGTATGAATATTCCTGTTCCAGATTGCGAGATTGTTCTACCGCCGCATGTTGTGATTGCGATTCTGCGATAGACAGGCTGCGTGACTGTTCTTGTTCCAAGCTGATAGACTGCTCTACGGCCACGCTTTTCGCTTGGGATTCCGCCATAGACAGGTTAGTAGATACTTCGTTTTCTAGGCTGATAGACTGTTCAATAGCGGTGCTTTGAATTTCATTTTCAGTAATAGATAGACTTAGCGATGCCTCGTTTTCAGCACTGATAGACTGTTCAATTGCCCGACTTAAGGCTTCGGATTCCGCTACAGATAGGCTGATAGACGCTTCATTTTCTGCACTAATTGATAACTCGATCGCTTTACTTAGTGCTTCAGACTCTACGATAGATAAGCTAGTAGACACTTCGTTTTCCGTGATAATAGACTGTTTAATAGCTTTATCTAAGACTTGGGATTCTTCAACAGACAAGCTGATAGACGCTTCGCTCTCTGCACTAATTGATTCTTCAATAGCGATGCTTTGAGACACAGATTCAGCTATCGACAGACTAGTAGATGCTTCGCTTTCAGCGCTGATCGATTCTTGAATCGCGATACTTTGAGATACAGACTCCGCCACGGACAAGCTGGTAGATGCTTCGATTTCTGCGCTGATTGATTCTTGGATAGCAATGCTTTGTGACACCGATTCCGCCACAGACAGGCTCTTAGACGCTTCGATTTCCGCGCTGATTGATTCTTGAATCGCGATACTTTGAGAAACGGACTCTGCTACAGATAAGCTTAGCGATGCTTCCAATTCTGCACTAATAGATTCTTGGATGGCAACGCTCTGAGAAATAGACTTCGCCACGGACAAGCTCTTAGACGCTTCGATTTCAGCGCTGATTGATTCTTGGATCGCAATGCTTTGTGACACCGATTCCGCCACAGACAGGCTAGCAGACGCTTCGACTTCAGCGCTGATAGATTCTTGGACTGCAATGCTTTGAGACACTGATTCAGCCACAGACAGGCTCTTAGACGCTTCGATTTCAGCGCTGATGGATTCTTGGATGGCAATGCTTTGAGACACAGACTCAGCTACGGACAAGCTGGTAGATGCTTCGATTTCAGCGCTGATCGATTCTTGGATAGCAATGCTTTGGGAAACAGACTCTGCCACCGACAGGCTCAGTGAAGCTTCGATTTCTGCACTGATCGATTCTTGGATCGCAATGCTTTGCGAAATAGACTCTACTACGGACAAGCTGGTAGACGCTTCGATTTCCGCACTGATTGATTCTTGGATGGCGATGCTTTGGGAAACAGACTCAGCTACAGACAGGCTAAGCGACGCTTCGATTTCAGCGCTGATCGATTCTTGGATGGCAATGCTTTGAGAAATAGATTCCGCCACAGACAGGCTAAGAGATGCTTCGCTTTCTGCGCTGATTGATTCTTGGATGGCGATACTTTGAGAAATAGATTCCGCCACAGACAGGCTAAGAGATGCTTCTGTTTCCGCGCTGATTGATTCTTGAATCGCGATGCTTTGAGAAATAGACTCAGCCACAGACAGGCTAAGAGATGCTTCCGTTTCCGCGCTGATTGATTCTTGAATCGCGATACTTTGTGAAATAGACTCTGCTACAGATAAGCTGGTAGATGCCTCGTTATCTGAACTGATAGACTCTTCAGCGGCCATGCTTTGCGATACCGACTCAAAAATAGATAGGCTTAACGATGCTCTATTTTCTTCAAAGATCGATTGTTCGATGGCATAACTTTGTGCAATCGACTCAGCCACCGATAAGCTGGAAGAAGTATCAGCTTCCTTGCTGTCAGATTGGCCAACTGCCAAACTTTGTGTTTGTGATTTGGAGACGGATAAGCTCCGAGACGCTTTTTTGCTTTCAATACTCAATGATAAGGATATTGAGTCTGCAGCGCTCTTCAAGCCCCGCTTTTTCCGAGAATCTACCGCTGTTGAGAGGCTTGTTTCAGCAGAATCTGCCTCGCTAGTCGAAGGCCCCTTAACTGTCACTTTTTCTTGAGCCAGACTAGATTCACCTTCTATCGCTTGAGATTCGTCTGGATCTTCTTCTCCGCCGATATTCATAACATCTAAGCGGTCGTAGTATTGGATAGATTCCAAAGCTTTCTCGATGAGGAAATTCTCTCTATCTTCTTGGGTCATATTTACCTGCGGAGCACTTCCTTGATTATTATTGGAAGCAGACGATTCTTCCTCCTGCTCTTCTCCTTTTATAAGACGCTTAAAGCCCCCTAAAAAATTACGCAACATACCTTTGTTCTCTTCATTGCTTGGCATGGACATACTCTCCCTAATTCTAATAATAATACTATTATAAAGGCTAGCAGACCATCTGTCAAAATTTATTGCATTAAAATGAAAATTTCCAAAAGAAAGGGTTTTCTTGCTTCTTTCTGAGAATTTTTCTCTGAATTTTACCCATTTTCACACACTTTTTTGAAGGATTTGAAGACGATAGAAATAATATCTTAGAAATGCTATAATATGGGCAGTTATTTTCAGAATTGTTAGAATTGACAGAGGTATTAAGTTGGAAAATTGTGTTTATATCATTTCAGGGCCTCCAGGCGTTGGAAAAAGCACGGTCAGCAAAGAACTAGCTTACTCTTTTGATAAAAGTGCGGTGATAGAAGGCGACATGATCTACTTAATGATTAAAAGCGGCCTAGTAGCACCTTGGGAGGATGATGGCTATTACATGGATTTATTTTGGGATAATGTCATCAGTCTGACCGATAATTTCATGGCCCGAGGCATTACAGTCATCATAGAATACGTCATATTTGAGGAACAACTGAAGAAAATCGCAGAGTTTTTAAAGACAAGACAGATAAACTTAAAATACTGTGTCTTGCTAACAGAAGAAGAAACGCTTAGAAATCGAGATTCTTCTAGAAAAGAAATTGAAAGAACAGGCGATTTATCTATCCAGTCAAGAAATGAGTTCTTAGCTAAAATTATTGAGAAAAATCATTTGCTGTATACAGATGATTTGGACGTCAAAGAAACAGCACATATCATAAAAACTTCGGATCGATTTTTAGTTGCTTAAAATTGAGCTCGATAGCTGGAACTTAGAAAGTAAAGTGATAAGACGGGTTTACAAGTTAGCAAGTAAATTGATTGTCTGACAAATTTGAATTTATTAAGGTGGGCATATGAAAGAAAAAAGACCTGGTTTTGGAGATATAAAATCATTTGAAGAATTTAATAGATACTATTGGTATCGAGAAGAACTTTCACAAATTTGTAAGTCCCTTGGATTAGAGTATAGATGTACGAAGCAAGAATTGAACTATATTATCGAACAATATTTTAGGGGAAATAAAATAGAAAAATTTTTGAGTAAAGGAGACAAAAGTCAAGCCGAAGTGATAACCTTGGAGACTCCGCTACTTAACTGCGGTTTTTCTTTTAACCAAAAATTTCGAGATTATTTTTCAGCTGTAACAGGCATTAGTCCCTTTAAATTTAGTGCTGATATGGCGACGGCTTGGCGAAAAGTAAAAAGGGATAAAGATATAAAATTCACTATTCAAGATATGATTAAAATATATTATGGTGAGTCAGATTATGCCAAGTATGATAGTTCGGCTTGCCAATGGAATCAGTTTCTAAAAGACTTTTGTTTAGATGAATTGAGCGATTGTTATTCTAATAAGTTAAAAGTTGCAGCTATTCTCTGGAAAGAAGTTAGAAACTCGATACATGAAAAAGTTTACTCACGGGAACTTTTAAAAAAGTATGAATCTAAAGTAGAGGAATACCGTAAGTAAATAAATTCCAGCTTGTCGAGCTGAGTAAAACCGGGAACATCAAATTATATGCTATTTTATCATAACACAATAATAAAATAGATGTTGGAGCGAGCATAGAAAAAAGAGGAGCCTCATAATGAAGTTCCTCTTACTTTTGATTGTCCGAATCGATATTCTCATTTCAAATAAATGTAGTCAAAAATGTAGTCATTCGATTGATTTATATTGCGATGTACTGAATTCAAGAAAAAGAAAAAACGCTTGAAATGAACTGACCCCGAAAAGTTGGACAGAAAAAATCTAACATTGGGGTATTTATAATGGAATTGCGTTATAAAGCTAAAGTTCAAATCTATGAACTAAGGAAACAAGGAATCAGCTTACTGTTTTTGTTACTATTATACCATACTTAGAAGCTTCATATTATTGCTATTTATAATCAGTTAATTAGCAACTATTCTTATAACAGGATTTATAAATAAAGTATAAGTAAGCGAACAAAGAAACTTATTTATTGTAAGTGCATCAAGTGTAAATGTTATAAGATATTAATGCTATAATAAAATGAAGGATTTTTTATGTAAGAACATTTAAATCCTAATCAAATTGAGTATGCTGAAGCATTCTGTCGCTTCACAGTAATTGAATATGGACTTTTCCAAAAAATTATTAACTCAAAAAATTTTTTGACAACAAATAAAAAGGCCTTTAAAATTTGTAAAAAATGTATTGAACTTAATTAATAAATTTTAATAAAACAGAAAGATCAATAATAGGAGTAAATAACATATGGCAATAGAAGATAACGATTTAAAAATCACATTGGGATCATTTATTCATAATAAATATGGTGATAAGTTGAACATTGATAGTTGGAATTATGAGTTTAAAAATTGGAAAATGGAAAAAATCACAAAAGGCCAATATTACACATTCGCAAATAGTGTAATAGAGGATTGTCAAGTTGTGAAAACACCTCTATTTTGCGATAATCCAATAATGTGGAAGGTTATACTTAGAAAAAAACCAAACGCTAACTATTTCGTTTCTAGCCTAAATATTGTTAATCATAATATTACTGAAAGCAATAATGTTGAAATAAAGTCTACTTTAAAAGAGAGCATTAAGGACAAAGGGCATTTTATTGCCGATTCATTTGATAAGTTCCTACTTACAGAGGATGAACTTAAGGAAAATGAATTCAAAGTTCATCAATTTTTTGGTCGAGGGAATAAAAGCAACGTCTCACCTCAAGATTATAGAGCAAATAGAAATTCTAAAGCATATACTGGACAATTGAAATTTGAACAAGAAATCTTAGATTTCTTAAACAAAAGTACTAATATGGATGATGAAATATACTATGAAATAGAAGAAATCAAGTTTAATCAAAATGTATTCGGTCGGCGAATATTCATAAAATGGCCTTCTGAAAATCCTAATTTTACTCATGTTTTTATTCCAGAATGTCGTGAATAGATGTTATTATTAAACATATCAATAGAAAAGCAATTTTACAACTTTGTGTTTGGATGTATTAAAAAGCTGATGCTATTTGATAATTGAGATGAATTAAACGATGGAATATACAGTAGTTTAAAAGATTGAATAAATTATAAAATCCAAAAACGCTCTAGACAATATGACTAGAGCGTTTTCTATATATCCGAACATCTAATTTATTTCACAAAAAAGGTAGTGAAAAAAGTAGTGATTTGGTTGATTTATATTGCGATGTACTGAACTCAAGAAAAAGAAAAAACGCTTGAAATCAGCGTTTTTCTTATGTATTGATCCGTATTGAGTGCTTACTTCACTTCTGTGAACACAACGTGTTTGCGAAGTTTTGGTGAGTATTTCTTCAATTGAAGACGGTCTG
>NZ_CALHWC010000140.1 GCF_938036805.1 uncultured Streptococcus sp. | reverse complement strand
CGTCCCCAATAGTCTGGGTGCAAGGTATAGCCAATCTCCAGTACATCGTCTTCGTGTCGATGGTTGAAATCGACAGAACCGATGACCTTATCAGTTCCTTTAACCACAATTCCATAACCTGCTGGGAGATTTTCCTTTTGATTACGCTCAGGAAGGATATGCTCCAGGTAATAGATCTCATCTTCCAAAGTCTTGACGGGCGGAAAACCTGCTGGGTAGGAGACTTCTGGCCGACTGGCATAGTCAAAGATATCCTCAGCATCAGCCACGGTGCGGACTCGTAAGACTAGCCGTTCTGTTTCTAAACGTTCTGGTAACTCAGCCCTTGTCATCCTTCTTCCTCGCTTTCTTGATAAAGCTTCCCATGGGGTCGACTCGGTCATCTAGATAACGATAAACGCGCTGGTGACCGTCTCCCATAAAGTAGATCGGAGCAAAACGATCATTTTTAAAATGTCCCTTGTCATCTAGGAAATCAGAATCAGCAAGGCGGTCTACAATCTTGGCAAAGATATGGCAGATGCCATCTTCCTCGATAATCCTATCTACCTGACAGTCCAATGCGACTGGACAGGCCTTTAAAATCGGTGCCTGAGTCCGTTCAGAAATCTCATAGTCTAGCCCTAGGTATTCCAATTTCTCCCGATGGCTGATAAAACCCGCCTGCTCCATCGCAAGCATAGAAGTTTCATCAGGTATGTTCACGGTGAACTGTTGATAATGCTTGATTTGCTCAGCAGCATTTTCCTCAGCACCAACTCCGATAACTAGCCAATCACCCAGGCTATAAGAGGAGCTACAGGTCGTGATATTGTGCCCAAAGTTCCGGTCCTGATACCCCAAAATAAAGATAGGAAAACCATAGTAGAGCTTACTTGTGTTAAAGGATTGCTTCATGACAACCTCCTTTGACTAAGATGTAAAAGAAAAAACCTGCCATCTACATGACAGGGACGAATGTGTTTATCCGCGGTACCACCCAATTTCGGGCAGATGCCCGCAACTTTTCTCTTCTTCTTTCTCTTTTATGACGTCGTTAAGTCGCTTTAGCATACGCTAGTATAGCCTGCAGCTCCTTTCCTAGTCCTAAAAGGAAACAAAAAGACACTTTTATTTCATTTTTAACCATCAGCAACCAGTTTTGACACACTTATGGACTTCTCAGCACCGCCACTTTCTGTAAAATGTGGGATCCAAAACACCTCTGATGAACCTATTCTATCACCTTTCCAGCGAAAAATCAATAATTTCTCTCACCCAAAAGTCCGTCTGGCAGGTCATGAAATCCCTTGCCCGCCTGATAGTTGGCGAATTTCCCTAAAAGGAACTGGTAAGCATCGAGACGACTTTCATAGCGAATGGCCGCTTCCTTGGCCCTCTCGTCCTGGTCCGCCTCGTAGACTGCCTGACTCTCCTTGAGAGCCATCTCGTTAATCATGACCTGGGTCTTAACCCAAGCTTCAAAGTCTTGTAAAAATTCCTGTTCGTAACTCATGTTTCTCACTTTCTAACTGCAAATACCTAGTCCAAATCTCGGTAAAAATCACTGTCAATATCACGGAAGGGCTGAATGTCCTGCACATACTCCAGCACCCCCTGAAATTCACCGGCCTCATCCCGCACCGCCGCATAGGTCACATGGACAAACTTGCCCCTCGATTCCGACTTGAACCACATCTCAAACTTGTCCCGCTCTCCTTCACGCAGAGCCTTGAAAATCCGCCGCACCTTGTCCAAAAACTTGGGCGGGTGGCAGAGCTCGACATCGCGCCCTATCTGGGACGGCGTCCGCTTGAAAATCATCTCGTCTGCCGGCACGCTGTCATTATAATACTGAAAAATATCCTCCTTATTGACAAAGGTAATCTCCATGGGCAGATGGTCCAAAATCAGATTGGCCTCCGCCACCGATAGATAGCCATGACCAAAAGACTGCTGGGACTCCCGATTAAAGGCTTGCTCCTTCTTTTCCTTAGGCTTAAAGGAAATGGTGACCTGACCATCTGGCGTATCAATGACCTGCTCAAATCTGCCATCACTAGTCTGTTCTCTACTGGCTGGCGCTTCGCTTCCTTCATCAGCTCTATCCCTAGCTTCCTCCTCCAAGAATGAGTGTCGCGCAGGCATCCATTTCTCCGTTGGCTTGATAATGGCATAGCCATAAGCATCACTCTCCTCAGCAATCTTGAGCCAGTCATCCTGAGTAAAGGACTCGAGGAGAATCATGAGAAGGATGGACTCTTCCTTGAAGATCATAGCTTCAAACTCAGCCGCAAAGGTCTCAAACTTGTCCTTGACTTCCTCAATCGAAGTATCAGGCAGCTGCTCTGCAGCAATCTTAGCCTCTTGGAAAAGGTCACGAATCTGGTCATCTACCCCCCACATGACCTTGGGCGGCGAATCATGGCCATAGCTCTCCATGATAGGAAACATGAGCTCTTCCTTACGCTGATAGTGGATATCAAACTGTCCCACCAAACTCAGCTGACGCTGGAGTCCCTTGCGGATTTCAGGAAGAAGCTCCTCATCTTCTGTGCTTTCATAGGTGGATAGGAGCCTACGAACTCGCATAAGGGCAGCCCGCAGCGCTAGATTTTCCTGCTTAAAAATCTGAACTGGATGGCCTGGATGGTCGGTATCAGCCACCTCCACATCCTGAATGGCACCTTTAAAGAGGTTGGCATGGACATTGCAGAGAGACATGACATCTTCAAAGGTCACTCCCGTATCCGAGTTCATCAGCTCATGCTCCATCAGGCTGATTTCGATAGCGGACACACCAGCAAAATGCTTGTTGAAAAGCTCCTGAACAGATTCTGCAGAAGCTCCATTATGTAGGTCCAGCAAGATTGACTTGAGGACTTCAATGCGTTCAGTAGCCATGCCTAAATCCCCACCACTTCATAGCCGTT
>NZ_CALHWC010000139.1 GCF_938036805.1 uncultured Streptococcus sp. | reverse complement strand
TCCAGCAATAAAGAAGCTAAGAAACCGATTTATCCAAGTGCGACAGCCATGGTAGAAGAAGGTGGTCTTGCCTCTGTCGTTGTAGACCAGTATGACCTAGGTGTGGCGACTGGTAAAATGGCAGCTAAAGTCCTTAAAGGTGCTAAACCAGCTGACACTGCAGTAGATATTTTTGATAAAGGTAAATCTGTTATCAATACTAAAAATGCCAAAGAACTCGGTATCACTATACCAGAAGATGCTCTCAAAGAAGCAGGTCAGGTTATTAAATAGAAAGAAGGAAGTCTGTTCTTTGACAGGCTTCTTTTTCTTGATAGTCTCTTCTTGTAAATTCTTTAACTGAGCTTGCGAAATGTTTAGAAATCTGTTAGAATGAATTATAATTGAATAGCAATCCGCAAGACCAGTAACCTAAGGGAAGTTTAACAGGGAGGGGAGCCAGCGACTGAGAGCTCTCTAGATGAAAGCTAGGCGAATTCACTTGCTTTGGGGTTGGTAATTAAGGTCTGGCTTGCCAGATAAAAAACGGATGGTACCGCGTGTCAACGCTCCGCTTCGGTGTGAGTGAGACCGCGGTTTTTATTTTGGAGGAACTATGTCAACAATTGAAGAACGATTGCAGAGTCTGCGTGAGGAAACTTTAGCCCAATTGCAGACCATTACTCTGGAAAATGCGAAGGATATGCAGGAACTGAAAGTATCTGTTCTAGGGAAAAAAGGGAGTCTTACTGAGATTCTCAAAGGGATGAAGGATGTTTCTGCTGAGATGCGTCCTATTATCGGGAAGCACGTCAATGAAGCACGAGATGTGCTGAATGCAGCCTTTGAAGAAGCAGCTCAAATCTTGGAAGAGCAGAAAGTCGCAGCCCAGCTGGCCAATGACGCCTTGGATGTGACCCTGCCAGGCCGTAAGATTCCAGCTGGAAATCGCCATATTTTGACCCAAACGAGTGAAGAAATCGAAGATATCTTTATCGGTATGGGCTATCAGGTTGTGGATGGTTTCGAGGTTGAGTCAGACTACTATAACTTTGAGCGTATGAACCTGCCTAAAGACCACCCTGCGCGGGATATGCAGGACACTTTCTACATCACAGAAGAGATCCTCTTACGTACTCACACTTCTCCTGTTCAGGCTCGTGCCATGGATGCTCATGACTTTAGCCAAGGGCCGCTCAAGATGATCTCTCCGGGACGTGTTTTCCGTCGTGATACAGACGATGCGACTCACTCTCACCAGTTTCATCAGATTGAAGGTCTGGTCGTAGGGGAAAATATCTCTATGGCTGACTTGCAAGGAACCTTGCAGCTGATTATTCAAAAAATGTTTGGTGCGGATCGGAAGATTCGTCTGCGCCCATCTTACTTCCCATTCACAGAGCCATCTGTCGAAGTAGATGTCTCTTGCTTTAAGTGTGGTGGTGCCGGCTGTAATGTCTGCAAGAAGACTGGCTGGATCGAAATCATGGGAGCTGGAATGGTGCACCCAAGTGTCTTGGAAATGAGTGGCATCGATTCAGAGAAATATTCTGGCTTTGCCTTTGGTCTCGGTCAGGAGCGGGTAGCTATGCTTCGCTACGGCATCAATGATATTCGTGGCTTCTACCAAGGCGATGTACGTTTTTCAGAGCAATTTAAATAAGTAAGAAGCTTAGAATAGGACTTGATTTGAACAATCCCGTTACGACAAGCCTGATTAGCAATGTTTGCGAGCTTGAAATGCGTGGCAAAAGTGCTCGTTAGTTTAGTTGAATATAAGAAATTTATAGATGGGAATATCGCTTACAGCTACTTCTGGGAAAGGAGTGCCCTATGTTAGTTAGAGTTCAGCCAGAAGATTTGGATATTTTGCGAGAGTTACAAGTTCAGACCTACCAAGAAACTTTTGGTCCTTTCATCAAGCAAGAAGATTTGGAACATTATTTTTCCCATGAGTTGGCGCGTGAAAGGCTGGAGTTGGAGTTGGCAAATCCTGAGTCTGAGCATTATTTTGTACTGGACAAGGAAGAAAAAATCGCTGGTTTTCTCAAGTGTAACTGGGGTCAGGCTCAGACAGAGCAGGAGTTGGAGGATTCCTTTGAAATTCAACGGATTTATGTGCTTGCCTCCCATCAGGGCCTCGGCTTGGGCAAGGAAATGTTTGAATTTGCCCTAGAAGAAGCCCGAAAACGTGGCTTTAGCTGGGCTTGGCTAGGCGTTTGGGAAAGAAATTTTAAGGCGCAGAACTTTTACTTTAAATATGGCTTTGAAAGATTTAGCCAGCATGAATATATCACTGGTGGCACAGTCGATATTGACTGGCTTTTAAGGAAGAAATTAAATTAAAAAGACGATAACATCGCTGTTTATTGGGCTTTTAGTGAAAACAGAAATTTATAGAGAGGAATCAAATACGACCGAAGATAGAACGGACTGGCTTTGTCTATGAAATCGAAGTTAGTTTTGGTCGGTCGTAAAATCATCAATATGTTAGTTAGTTATAAATGGTTAAAAGAACTGGTTGATTTGGATGTGACGAGCGCCGAGCTGGCTGAAAAAATGTCCACAACTGGTATTGAAGTAGAAGGAGTCAGCTCGCCAGCCGAAGGTCTTTCGAAAATTGTTGTCGGAGAAGTTCTGAGCTGTGAGGATGTACCTGAAACTCACCTGCACCTCTGTCAGGTCAATGTCGGAGAAGAGGAGCCTCGTCAGATTGTCTGTGGAGCACCGAATGTTCGCGCAGGTATCAAAGTTATGGTAGCTGTACCAGGCGCTCGCATTGCAGATAATTATAAGATTAAAAAAGGAAAAATCCGTGGCTTGGAGTCACTAGGTATGATTTGTTCTCTTGGCGAGCTGGGCATTTCTGATTCGGTCGTGCCAAAGGAATTTGCGGATGGCATCCAAATTTTGCCAGATAGTGCTGTACCAGGAGATGAGGTCTTCCCTTATCTGGACTTGGATGATGAGATTATCGAGCTTTCCATCACGCCAAACCGGGCTGACGCTTTGTCTATGCGTGGGGTAGCGCATGAAGTAGCAGCTATCTACGATAAAACTGTTCATTTCAATGAATTTTCTTTGACTGAAGGGGAGGAAAAGGCTGCATCTAGCTTGTCTGTAGCCATTGAGACTGAAAAAGCACCGTTTTATGCCGCTCGTATTTTGGACAATGTGACTATTGCTCCGAGTCCTCAGTGGCTGCAAAATCTCCTCATGAACGAAGGAATCCGTCCGATTAACAATGTAGTGGACGTGACCAA
>NZ_CALHWC010000138.1 GCF_938036805.1 uncultured Streptococcus sp. | reverse complement strand
ATATATGGGAGTCTGTGTACAGTCTGAGAGGAAGTGTAAGCTTCGACCGCACCTGATCTGGGTAATGCCAGCGTAGGGAATTGTATTTGTAAAGACCTTGTGGTTTTGCTAAAATGGGGAATTATTCACCAATCTTTAGTTTACTGATGCATGCAACACCTTTTCCATATTGGAGAAGGTGTTTTTGTATGGAAAGCAAGGTGTTTATAAAGGGAGCTCGCTGTCTTTTTGTTTAAAAACCAAGTTATTTTCTTGTGAATTTTAATCCTATCTGCATACATTATTCTCAGATGAAGCATGAAAGTAAGGAGGTGAAGAGATGAAAGCCAGTATTGCTTTACAAATTCTTCCTTTGTCACATGATGTGAATCGTTTGGCAGTCATAGAGGAAGTAATTGATTTTTTGCAAAAACAGCCAGTGAAGATGGTTGTGACGCCTTTTGAGACCGTTCTAGAAGGGGAATGGGAGACCTTATTTCCTATTCTGCAGCAGGCGATTGAGCTTGCAGGCAGTCAGGCAGACAATGTTTTTGCTAATGTGAAAATAAACTATGGAAAGATTTTAAGTATTGATGAAAAACTTGAAAAATATCCTGCGGCAGCAGATTAGCCTTTTGGGTATGCTGGGAATCCTTGTCATCTGGCAGGTCATGGGCTGGCTCATGCTCTTGCCCAAGTTTATCCTGCCGACACCTCTGGAAATCGGTCAGGCCTTTATCAGAGATGCTGGCTTTCTAGCAAGTCATAGCTGGGCGACCTTAAAAGTAGCCTTGCTGGGTTTAGTCTTGGGAGTTATCTTGGCTTGTATATTAGCTATACTCATGGACAGCATGAGCTGGCTCAATGATCTGATCTATCCTATGATGGTCGTGGTACAGACGATTCCGACCATTGCTTTGGCGCCAATTCTGGTTCTCTGGCTGGGTTATGGAATTTTGCCCAAGATTGTGCTCATTATTCTGACGACGACTTTTCCAATTATCGTCAGTATTCTGGATGGTTTTCGGCATTGTGACCGGGATACTCTGACTCTCTTTGAGCTTATGCAGGCCAATCGCTGGCAGATTCTCTGGCATTTTAAGATTCCAGCTAGTTTGCCCTATTTTTATGCGGGCTTGCGCGTCAGTGTTTCTTATGCCTTTATCACGACCGTGGTTTCCGAATGGCTAGGCGGTTTTGAAGGCTTGGGTGTTTACATGATTCAGTCGAAAAAACTTTTCCAGTACGACACCATGTTTGCTATCATCATATTGGTTTCGGCTATCAGCCTTCTAGGGATGAAGTTGGTGGCTGTCAGTGAAAAATATGTTATTAAGTGGAAATAGGAGCTCAGCTCTGCTATTTTCCAAAAAAGAAAAGAGGATTATAATGAAAAAAACTTATAAAATGTTGCTGGCAGGCTTGGCTGCCGTGTCTATCTTTGGCCTAGCGGCCTGCGGTCAGTCGAAATCTACGTCTGAGAGCAAGGATAAAAAGATTGATTTTATACTAGACTGGTCACCTAACACCAACCATACCGGCCTTTATGTAGCTCAGGAAAAGGGCTACTTCAAGGAAGCAGG
>NZ_CALHWC010000137.1 GCF_938036805.1 uncultured Streptococcus sp. | reverse complement strand
TCAACTCAGGCGTTTCCTCATAGGCAACATCCGCATAGCCTTCATTTTTCACCAAAATCGGCTTATAACCCTTAGCAATATAGTTCTGATCTTCTAGCAGGAAGCGATCTCGTTCGGTAATGTATTGATTGAACTTAGAAATGCTCCGCTGAATTTCAGTTGGAGACAGTTGTTCTCGACTGATAAAGTCAGCGATATCTGGATCTGCTAAAATCTGCTGGACCAATTTTTGATAATCAAACTGCTTCACTTTATTCATATGAGGCATTGCCTGTCCTATTTTTTCCATTTAATCGCCTCCTTCTTCCAGTCTCGCTAAAAGTCTTCTTTTTTGTTCTTCTAGTTCCGCTTGTTTTTCTAAGCTGGTTTCATTTTTGTAATCCGGCTGACTCCAATTCGGCACATTGCTTTTAGCAGAAGCTGGGCTGACTTGTGCAGGACGACTATTCGTCTGCTGGTTGCGCTCGCGGATTTTCAGGACCGCCTCTTCAGCCGAGGCCACCTTTTGATAAGAAAAGTCATTGGCCACCTTGAGGGCATACTTTTCATTGAGATTGGCTGAATCCACCTTATTAAAAGTCAGTAGTAGGATGATATTGATAACTTCATCCAACAGTCCCATCTCTGCCAAATCCTGAATCAGCTTCCGTTCACTACGCGTAATGGCCGCTTGGCGGGTTTTCTTGATTTCGGCCAAAAAGAGTAGAGGCTGCTTGCTTTTGGCCTCACGGATAATAGACTGCTCTTGCGGAGAAAAGTCTCCCGAAACTGGCTTTTGCTGAATTTTTTGCTGCATCCTTTTCGTCGAAATCACATGCGACACAGCCGTTTCACGCGCTAAGACATAGGTCTCATACCAAGTCCATTTCTTCTGCTCCGCAATGGCAAACAAGTCCAAGAGGTCCGCTTTTTCATCTGCAAAACGCAAGCCATCCTGAGCCATTCTCTGTTTAAAATGCGTCAAATCAAAATCATTTTGGCGACTAGTTCTCGTCGGACTGACGTCATCCATGCCATAAATCTGGCTAAAAGAAGGACTGATCTTTTGCCCAGCTGGATTTTCCGGTCGTAGCTTATCTACCGCCGCCTGACCAATCTTTTTCTCCAAAAGACTACTGTACACATGGTGAGCAAAGAAGTCCTCAGCGGACAAGGTTGGATAGAGGCGGATGGAAAATCCTGTCTCCGTCTGGAAAAGCTCTAGCAATCCAATAGCTGATAGGCGCTCCAAACTTCTCTCCAACACTTCCATACCAAAATCAAGATGATTTAAAATATGGCTGAAAAGTCGCTGCTGAGCTCCATTATCCCAAAAAGAAACCAGATAAAGATAAAGTGCCACTGCATCCTTACCCACAATGGGTAGATAATAACGGACCAGCCCGCTCATATCTTGACTGACCTGGTTATTAGACAAGAAAGAAAAATGATCATTTGGTTTCATAAGCCATTATTTTTCCTTTTTCTTCTTGGAACCCTTGGTAATCTGCTTCAAAAGGCTTTCCAGCTCGCCAACATCTTTGAAACTCCGATAAACGCTGGCAAAACGGACATAGGTAATCTCATCCAGCTCAGCCAGCTCATCCATGACCAGAGAGCCGATATATTCGCTGGCAATTTCATTCTCGCTCTGACTACGGAGCTTTTGCTCAATTCGATTGACCAATTCTTCAATCTCGTCACTTGATACAGGACGCTTCTGAGCGGAGCGGATGATGCCATTAAATATCTTATCCCGAGAAAATTGCTCACGCGTTCCATCTTTTTTGACAACGACTAGGGTTCTTTCTTCCACGCGCTCATAAGTTGTAAAACGATGCTGGCATTCCTCGCATTCACGGCGACGACGGATTGTATTTCCATCTTCTGCCTGCCGGCTGTCAACCACACTTGATTTGCTTCCGCCACATTTGGGACAACGCATGTCATTTCCTCCTAGAATCTTAATACTTCATTATACCATGTTTTGACCAATAACAAAAGATGAGAGATTTCTCGCCCATAAAAAAACTAAAGCTGACAAAGCAGCTTTAGCAAGGCAATCTCCTTTCAAAAATCCAGCAAGTGGAAACTCAGCCCTTCTTGTCAAAATACTTTTTGGTCTCAGCAATAATAACAGGTGATAAAGCCAAAAGAGCAATCAGATTCGGCAAGGCCATCAAGGCATTGACAATATCGGCAATGACCCAAACTGCTTCTAGCTCAATAAAGCCCCCTAAGAGCACCATAGCAACAAAGATAATTCGGTACAAGCGAATATATTTGACACCGAACAGGAACTCAAAGCAGCGCTCACCGTAATAGTTCCAGCCTAAAATCGTGGTAAAGGCAAAAAGAACCAGAAAAACGGATAGAAGAATTGGACCAAAATTAGCAAAGACAGTCGCAAAGGCTGCCTGAGTCAAGGAAACACCATTGAGATTACTATCCCAAACTCCTGTGATTAAAATTGTTAGACCTGTCAGACTACAAATAATCAGAGTATCGATAAAGGTTCCCGTCATAGAAATCAATCCTTGTTCGACAGACTCCTTGGTCTTGGCTGCCGCCGCAGCAATAGGTGCTGATCCTAAACCAGATTCATTGGAAAATACCCCGCGCGCGACCCCATTTTGAATCGCCATCTGGATGGTTGCACCAGCAAAGCCACCAACAGCAGCCGTCTGACTAAATGCAGAACTAAAGACTAGCTGAAGAGTTGGCAGCAAACGATCTAGATTGACCGCTAATACAGTCACAGTCCCCAAGATATAAATAGCCGCCATAAAAGGCACAACCTTGGTCGACACTCGAGCAATCGACTGAATACCGCTAAAAATAACTAGAGCCACCAAAATAGCCAAGATAGAGGCAGTCACAGCTGGAGGCAACTGAATGGTATTCTGCATAGCTTCTGTAATGGAATTCACCTGTGTGAAGGTCCCAATCCCTAAAAGAGCCACCAAGACACCTGCTACAGCAAAGAAGATAGCCAGCGGACGCCATTTTTCGCCCATTCCTAATAGGATATAATGCATGGGACCACCAGCAACGGCTCCGTGAGCATCCTTAGAACGATACTTGATTGCTAATAAACCTTCGGCATACTTGGTTGCCATTCCAAAGAAAGCTGCTAGCCACATCCAAAATAAGGCGCCCGGTCCACCAACTTTTATGGCAGTCGCTACACCGATAATATTCCCCGTTCCAACCGTGGCCGCCAAAGCTGTACAAAGAGCTGCAAAGCTAGACACGTCTCCATGATGATCCTCACCGGAAACAAAAATTAAGCGAAAGGCGCGAGAAAGGCGCGAAATCTGTAGCAACCTCAGACGAAGTGTCAGATAAAGCCCTGTTCCAACTAATAAAATCAAGAGGGGAGGCCCCCAGACCAGAGAATCAATTTGAT
The DNA here is from genome assembly GCF_938036805.1 of uncultured Streptococcus sp. Classification (GTDB taxonomy): domain Bacteria; phylum Bacillota; class Bacilli; order Lactobacillales; family Streptococcaceae; genus Streptococcus. The sequence continues at coordinate 3,108 of NZ_CALHWC010000137.1, read as the reverse complement.
TCAACAATTTCAACATAAATCTTCTGCTCCTTTTCCACACCGAGAAAAAGAAAAGTACATGTGTAAACATGTACTCTGGATGCCTGAGAACGACCGTTTCCTGCCCTTCCCTTGCTCTGTCCTTTTACCTGAGAGTTTGAGCAGTTGCCTGCCTTGCCCCTTCGGTGCCAATCATGGTCTCTCCAGAGTTCCGTCCATTTCACAGTCATAAGGCTCAAACACTTATTTCTGAAAAACTTCATTCGGTGTTTATTCTAAATTTTCTATTATTTTAAAATAATATTCGGTTTTTGTCAATGTTTTATGAAAAATTTTGAATATTGTATTGACCCTAAAAGGTCAGACAGATAATTTATTCAAAGGTGAGATGATAGTAACTCATAGAATCTCCTTGGTTACCTGTTGATGTGGTTATTTATGGTTTACACTAATTGAAGTTCTGTAATTTTTTTGCACTATGTTTTACAATTTTTCATTCCTTAAAGTATTGATATCATTCTTCCAAAAGTTTCTCAAGAGAAAGTTTAGAAAGCTCTGCTCATTCGCCACTGATTTCTTGCTTGGCTTGTAGTCAATGGAAAGGAATGGGTGTCTAAAAAGCATTTTCATCTCCCCGAGGACTAGGCATAAGGCTGCAATTCTGGATTGATTGGTGTGTTTGCTAGATTATTGGCATAATTGCAGAGGGTCGCAAGGCTGACACCCAGAACTACATCCAGAGCATTTTCATGCGTATAGCCGGCTTCTAGGAAGTCTGCCAAAGCCTCATCTCCGACTCGCCCCTTGGTATTGATGACAGCAATGGTAAATTTGGCAAGTGTATCTAGCTTCGGATCTGTATCTATCGGCGTACGATTGCGTAGAGCCTCCAAAAGATCATCATTCATTTGAATCTGCTTGATCGAAAAGGCTGTATGCCCCGCCACACAGAAAGCACAGCCGTTGGTAACTGCAGCTGTAATCTGCACTACTTCCCGCTCAGTCGGTGTCAGGCTGTTGCGGCGATTGATAGCTCCAACTGTCCGATAAGTTTCCAAAGCCGTTGGTGCATTGGCCAAAAGACCGATAAGATTGGGAATATAGCCACCGTTATCTTTTTGAACAGTTTCTAAAACCTCTTTCACCTCAGCTGGGGCGGACTCAATCGTATGGATAGTAAATTCTGACATATGAAACCTCATTTCTTTTGATTAGCAACTATCTTAACATAGGTCTGACAGCTTGTATAATATATATTTTATATGACCTCTATAAAGAGAATATATTGCTACATGTCAAACCAAAATATATTACCACCTTAACTGCCTCCATACCTCTCTCAAGCAAGAAAAAGAAGCCCTAAGGCTTCTGACTAATATTTTCTAAAACGCTGATAACGATCTTCCAAAAGTTGCTCAAGGGAAAGTTTAGAAAGTTCTGCTAGTTCGGCACTGATTTCTTGCTTGACTACAGCTAAGAGCTCATTTTTATTAAAGCCGCGTTCAGGGATAACCTTATCAACGACACCCATCTGCAAAAGCTCGTGCGAGGTGATTTTCATCATCTCAGCCGCCTCCATTGCTCTGCTGCCATCCTTCCATAAAATCGAAGCAAAGCCTTCAGGACTGAGAATGGCATACATAGAGTTTTCCAACATCCAGACCTTGTCAGCAACTGCCAAGGCTAGCGCCCCACCAGAGCCACCCTCGCCGATGATAATGGCAATAATGGGCACTTTCAGATCACTCATTTCCATGAGATTACGGGCAATGGCCTCGCCCTGTCCGCGCTCCTCAGCACCGACGCCAGGATAGGCACCAGCCGTATTGATAAAGGTCACGACTGGACGGCCAAATTTCTCAGCCTGCTTCATGAGACGTAGGGCCTTGCGATAGCCTTCCGGATGGGGCTGACCAAAGTTCCGTCGCAGATTGTCCTGCAAATTGCGACCTTTTTGAATACCGATCACCGTGACTGGCTGACCATTTAAGGTTCCGATACCACCAATGACAGCACCATCATCACGAAAACCACGATCTCCGTGCAATTCAACAAAATCATCAAAAATGCCTTGGGCAAAATCCAGAGCCGTCAAACGGGACTGATCACGCGCTGCTTTGATAATCTGACTGATTTTTGTCATTGGTCACCTCCATGAAAGCTCAAGAGAGTAGCAATCCGTTCCCGCAATTCACCACGCTTGACTATCGCATCAACAAAGCCATGCTCCAGCAAAAATTCTGCCTTTTGAAAGTCATCTGGCAATTTTTCCCGCACAGTAGACTCAATGACCCGACGACCAGCAAAGCCTACCAAAGCCTGCGCTTCTGCCAAGATAATATCCCCTTCCATAGCAAAAGAGGCTGTGACACCGCCTGTAGTCGGATCTGTCAAAACAGTCAGGTAAAAAAGACCAGCCTTTGAATGACGTTGTACAGCAGCTGAGGTTTTAGCCATTTGCATCAGGCTCATGATACCTTCCTGCATGCGGGCACCGCCAGAAGCCGTAAAGAGGACGACTGGCAGCTTATGCTCTGTCGCATACTCAAAGAGACGGGTAATCTTCTCACCGACAACCGTTCCCATGGAAGCCATGATAAAGTTGGAATCCATGATTCCAAGGGCTAATTTTTGGCCTTTTATCATAGCGGTTCCTGTCAAAACGGCCTCATCTAGACCAGTCTTTGCCCGCATCTTTGCCAGTTTTTCTTGATAATTTGGAAAACGCAAGGGATCTGTCGTCTCAATACCAGTGAACAATTCCTCAAAGCTTCCTTGATCCACCGTCAAGCTCAGACGCTCAAAAGCTGAAATCCGAAAAGTGTAACCACAGCTAGGACAAACACGCTCTGCCCCCAAATCTTTTTGATAAATGGTATGCTTACAACCTGGACACTTAGAAAAAAGCTCATCTGGAACTTCTGGTTTTGGCTGAGGCAAGGCACGAGAGGAACGATTAGGATTGATTCGAATATATTTATCCTTTTTTGAAAACAAAGGCATTGCTTACTCCTTCATTAAATTTTAGAGTGATTCTGCTTCTTTCAAACAAAATCACTCCTAGTCATCTATTTTTTCTCTTGATAAGCCGGAAGGAACTTCTCCATGAGAAAGGCTGTATCATAATCA
>NZ_CALHWC010000136.1 GCF_938036805.1 uncultured Streptococcus sp. | reverse complement strand
GTTAATGCCATTCGCTTTTTAGGAATTGACGCGATTGAAAAGTCTAAGTCAGGTCACCCCGGCGTCGTGATGGGCGCTGCGCCGATGGCTTACGACCTATTTACCAAACAGTTGCGTATCAATCCAGAAGAGCCAAATTGGATTAACCGCGATCGCTTCGTTCTATCTGCAGGACACGGCTCTATGTTGCTTTATGCCTTGCTCCATCTGTCTGGCTTTAAAGATGTCAGCATGGAAGAAATCAAAAACTTCCGCCAATGGGGCTCTAAGACACCAGGTCACCCAGAGTTTGGTCATACTGCTGGAGTTGATGCGACGACTGGACCATTGGGACAAGGGATTTCTACAGCTACTGGATTTGCTCAAGCAGAGCGTTTCTTGGCTGCCAAGTACAACCGTGATGGCTATCCAATTTTCGACCATTACACTTACGTCATCTGTGGTGATGGCGATTTGATGGAAGGGGTTTCAGCTGAGGCGGCTTCTTACGCTGGCCTGCAAAAGCTGGACAAACTGGTTGTTCTCTATGATTCAAATGATATCAACTTGGACGGGGAAACCAAGGATTCCTTTACAGAAAATGTTCGTGCCCGCTATGAAGCCTACGGTTGGTATACTGCCTTGGTGGAAGACGGCACAGACCTAGCAGCCATTGATGCAGCTATCAATGAGGCGAAAGCTTCAGGCAAGCCATCTTTGATTGAAGTCAAGACGGTTATCGGTTACGGTTCTCCAAACAAGCAAGGAACTAATGCAGTTCACGGTGCGCCTCTTGGAGCAGAAGAAGCGGAAGCTACTCGTAAAGCCTTGGGCTGGGACTATGCGCCATTTGAGATTCCTGAGGAAGTCTATGCAGACTACCGTACAAATGTGGCAGAGCGTGGTGCAGCGGCTTATGATGCTTGGAAACAGTTAGTAGAGGACTACAAGCAAGCCCATCCAGAATTGGCAGCAGAAGTAACAGCCATCATTGCTGGTCAGGATCCAGTAGAGATCAAACCAGAAGATTTCCCAGTGCTTGAAAATGGCTTCTCTCAAGCGACCCGTAATTCTAGTCAGGATGCCCTCAATGCAGCAGCTAAGGTTCTTCCAACTTTCCTCGGCGGTTCTGCTGACTTGGCTCATTCTAATATGACCTACATCAAGGAAGACGGATTGCAGGATGATGCCCACCGTCTCAACCGCAACATCCAATTTGGTGTGCGCGAGTTTGCTATGGGAACAATTCTCAACGGTATGGCGCTTCATGGTGGTCTTCG
>NZ_CALHWC010000135.1 GCF_938036805.1 uncultured Streptococcus sp. | reverse complement strand
CAGCGTCTCCTAAAAATTCCAGGCGTTCATTGTGTGAAATTTTTAAGAGGCGGTGCTCATTGGCATAGCTGGTGTGAGTAAAAGCGGTCTCTAGCAGACTACTGTCTTCAAACACCAGCCCAAACTGCTCCAGCAGTGCATCTTTTAAATGTTCCATAGTTTCTTTTTCATGCTAGGCCAAGGCAGAGCATGAGTTCCATCCATCCTTTCTAAAATGATGTTCTTTGTGAACTATCTACCATTATACCAAAAAACAAGTGCCAACGCACTTGTTTACTTGTCTTCTTAGCGTAATTCCCGGTCTATTCCTTATCTGGGATGACCTTGAAAAGGTAATAAGTAATAAAGATTGTCAGGGCGAACAAGAAAATTTTCACCCAAATTATTGGAGCTAACGCAATAGAAATTCCCATCAAGATATAGATGGACACGATAATCTTTTTCTTCCGCTCCTTGGCAATCGAACCTGTCTCCCGAAAATCTGCGACATAGATTTGATACATTTTGGTGTGATAAAGCCAATTCTCAATCCGCTTGGAGCTACGTGAAAAGCAAGCAATAGACAAAAGTAAAAAAGGAGTCGTAGGAAGAAGGGGTAGAAAAATCCCCAGCACTCCTAAAGCCAAAGATAGACAGGCGATCACAAAATAAATCAAGCGCATTTGGTCTCCTAACATACGTTTTCATAGTCATTCTTCAATTTTATTCTTTAGCTTCCTTTCTAGTATAAAAAACAGGCTAAAAAACATAGAACTAGTTTCCCATAAAAAGCAATCCTTGTCAATCCTAAAAAGAGAGTGGGACAGAAATCGGTAATTCGTTAGAATTCGATTTCGTCGTCCCACCTCCGCACAGTTGAGTAGGGCTGTAAAAGCTGATGAAATCAGCCTAGTAGAGCCCACTCAACCACTGCGTCTTGCTCGAAAATCCAAAGACAATTGAGAGGCTAGGACTTTTGTCGCAGCCTCTTTCTGAGCGACTGACGATTAGATATTTACCAAAGGCGTCGCTGTATCAGGAGAAGTATCAAAGACTTGGAAATCATGCCCCACTGGCAAGTCAGCTTGAGCCAGTTGATTGACCATGGTCATATGAGCCAGCTCCTTGATATTATTTTCCTTACTCAAATGCCCCAGATAGATGCGCTTGGTGCGATTGCCAAGGGTGCGAATCATGGTCTCTGCACCGTCTTCGTTGGATAAGTGCCCCAAGTCAGACAGGATCCGCTGTTTCAGACTCCACGGATAGGCACCGCTCCGGAGAATCTCGATATCATGGTTGCTCTCAATCAAATAAGCATCCGCATTCTCAATCACTCCAGCCATGCGGTCACTGACATAGCCCGTATCCGTCAGCATGACAAAGCTCTTGTCATCCTTCATAAAGCGGTAAAACTGAGGAGCAGCCGCATCGTGGCTAACTCCAAAACTTTCGACATCTAAATCGCCAAAAGTCTTCATCTTCCCCATTTCAAAGATATGCTTCTGACTGGCATCTAGCTTGCCCAAGTCCTTTTCCATCGCTCGCCAGGTTGCTTCGTTGGCATAAATGTCTAGATTGTACTTACGCGCCAAAACCCCCACACCATGGATGTGATCCTTATGCTCATGGGTGACCAAAATAGCATCTAAATCCTCTGGTTTGCGATCAATTTCACTCAAAAGGCTCGTAATCTTTTTCCCTGATAAACCAGCATCAACAAGCAAGCGTTTTTGGGCTGTTTCCAGATAAAAGCAATTGCCGCTCGAGCCCGATGCTAGAATACTATATTGAAATCCCTTAGTCATGTTCACTTTCTATATTCTCTTCATTTTCCCAGTCATCCAAACGGACAGCGTCATTATCATAAGGAAGGACGATGGTAAAGGTCGAACCCTTACCGTACTCGCTCTTAGCCCAGATAAAGCCATGATGCTGCTTGATAATTTCTTTAGCAATAGCCAGACCCAAGCCCGTTCCTCCCTGGGCTCGACTGCGGGCCTTATCCACCCGATAGAAACGATCAAAAATCTTTGGCAGATCCTGCTTGGGAATGCCCAAACCTTCATCGGAAATCGAAAGAATCAGCTGGACGTCTGTTGTTCTCACAGAAACCGTAATCGTCCCACCATCAGGTGAATACTTGATGGCATTGTTCATGATATTATCAATCACCTGGGTCATCTTATCCGTATCAATCTCTACCCAAATCGGCGTAATTGAATAATCCCTAATAATCTCATATTTTTTGGTCTCATCCTGATTTTTTATCTTATCAAAACGGTTGAGGATATAGGTGATAAAGGCCGTAAAATTGGTCAGCTCAACATCCAGATGGCTGGTATTATTATCAATCCGCGATAAGCTAAGTAAGTCCGTCACCATCCGCATCATCCGGTTTGTCTCAGTTAGTGAGACTTTGACAAATTCAGGTGCAACAGGCTCTGACAGAGCGCCATCATCCAAGGCTTCTAGATAGGATTTTACACTGGTTAGAGGCGTCCGCAATTCATGGCTAACATTGGAAACGAAAAGCCGACGCTCCCGTTCTTCCTTGTCCTGCTCCGTTGTATCATGCAGCACTGCTACCAGCCCTGATATAAAGCCTGACTCCCGTCTGATCAAGGCAAATCGAACCCGCAGGCTTACATATTCACCATTTTCATCTTGAGAATCAATGGTCAATTCTGGAACCTTGGTGATCAATTCGCGTAGATCGTACTCATCAGCAATATCCAGCAAATCTAAAATACTGGTATTAAGGACATCATCACGTTTGACACCCAATTGCTTGGTTGCCATGTCATTGATGGTGATAATCTGCCCTCGACGATTGGTCGCAAGCACCCCGTCCGTCATATAAGACAAGATGCTGGATAGACGCTTGGTCTCTTGCTCCAAATTTTCATGCGTCAGGCGAATCACTTCAGAGAGATCATTGATGGAATTGGTCATGTCCGTGATTTCAGGACTGCCCTGCATATCTAAAACTTCCGAATAATCTCCTGCGATCAATCCCTTGATCTTTTGATTTAACTGCACCAGCTTTTGAGTATCTCGTCGATTTTCCAGAAGTAAAAGAGCCACAACGATGATAAAGCCGACAACAATCAGTGAAAAGACAAAGTCAGGAGAAAGCACAAATTCTTTTAGCGTTTCAATCATTATTTCTTATGTAATAACCGACACCGCGGCGAGTCAGGATATACTCCGGACGGCTTGGAGTATCTTCGATTTTTTCGCGCAGACGACGAATGGTCACATCGACTGTCCGCACATCTCCAAAGTAATCATAGCCCCAGACGGTTTCCAGCAAGTGCTCACGCGTCATAACCTGACCAACATGAGTAGCCAAATGGTGCAAGAGTTCAAATTCACGATGGGTCAATTCCAATTCTTTCCCATGTTTTTTCACCACAAAAGCATCTGGAAGAATCTGCAAATCCCCAATAAACAGTTCCTTTGGACTGCTCTCGTCCACGTGACTATCTGGGATTAGTTCAGAACGGCGCAACAAGGCCTTGACCCGAGCCAATAATTCACGATTTGAAAAGGGCTTGGTCACATAGTCGTCAGCTCCGATTTCCAGACCAATTACCTTATCAAACTCGCTATCTTTAGCCGAAAGTACAATAATCGGCACATTGCTGGTCTTGCGAATGGTCCGAGCAACATCCAGTCCGTCCACTTCTGGCAACATCAAATCCAGAATCAAAATATCCGGTTGCTCTGCTTCAAACATTTCTAGAGCTTCCTTACCATCAAAGGCTGTCAGTACTTCATAGCCTTCCTTAGCCATGTTAAACTTTATAATGTCCGAGATTGGCTTCTCGTCATCTACAACTAATATTTTTTTCATTTTTTACCTTCATATCTATACAATTTTTAAGCTTAGACATCTATTGTTTTTGTATTTGTCCTACTGCTCCATAAGCACTATTATATCAAATTTTCCTTAAAAAAATACTATTTTCGCACACTGTATTCCAAGATTCTTATAAAAATTTCACACTAACTTTCTTTCTCTCAAAAATTTCAGCCAAGGATAAGGAATCCTCGCTAAAAGTCTTGATTTTTTTCACTTTTTCTGCAAAAATAGAGGCATAGAAAGAAGGTTGAACTATGACAAAAATCAATCAAATCATCACTTATCTTGAAAATGAAAAGCAGGATGTAGCTGTAATCTCCGATCCTGTAACCATTCATTACCTAACAGGCTTTTACAGCGACCCACATGAACGCCAGATGTTCCTATTCGTCTACACTGACCATGAGCCACTTCTTTTCGTACCAGCACTGGAAGTTGAGCGCGCTTCCTCTACCGTAGATTTTCAGGTTGTCGGCTATGTCGATTCTGAAAATCCTTGGGAAAAGATCAAAGCTTCCCTTCCATCTCAATCCTTCAAACAAGTAGCGGTCGAGTTTGACAATCTCATTTTAACTAAGTACCACGGCCTGCGTACTGTTTTTAATGGGGCTGAATTTGTCAATTTGACTCCTTACATCAACCGCTTGCGCCTGATCAAATCAGCCGACGAAATCCAGAAAATGCTGGTAGCTGGCAAGTATGCTGACAAGGCTGTCAATATCGGTTTTGACAATATTTCACTAGAAAATACTGAAACAGACATCATCGCTCAAATCGACTTTGCTATTAAGCGAGAAGGCTATGAGATGAGCTTTGAAACCATGGTTCTGACAGGCAATAACGCAGCTAATCCGCACGGCATTCCCGGAGCCAATAAAATCGAAAACAATGCCCTCCTCCTCTTTGACTTGGGCTGCATGGTCAATGGCTACGCCAGCGATATGACACGGACCGTCGCTGTCGGCCAGCCAGACCAGTTCAAAAAAGATATCTACTATCTGACTCTGGAAGCCCAACAAGCTGCACTTGACTTTATCAAGCCAGGCGTCACAGCTCATGAAGTAGACCGCGCAGCACGGCAGGTCATCGAAAAAGCTGGTTATGGCGAATACTTTAACCACCGCCTTGGACACGGTATCGGTATGGATGTCCACGAATTTCCATCCATCATGGAGAGCAACGACATGGTCATCGAAGAAGGCATGTGCTTCTCTGTTGAGCCTGGCATCTACATCCCTGGCAAGGTCGGTGTCCGCATCGAAGACTGCGGCTATGTCACTAAGAATGGTTTTGAACTCTTCACCGAAACTAGCAAAGACTTGTTGTATTTTGATTAGAATAACAGAAAAGCACCGTTCGGTGCTTTTTTAGCTTATCAATAGTTTTATTTATCCTGTTGTTTTCTCCCCAGCCTCCAACTCCAGTAGAAAGGCTTTTTTATCAAGGCCACCGGCATAACCGGTTAGTTTGCCGTCGCTTCCGACAATTCGATGACAGGGAATCAAAAGGGAAATGGGATTGTGGCCTATGGCACCACCGACTGCTCTAGCAGAGCCAATCTTACCGTACTCGGCTTGAAGCTCCCGCAAAATATCTGAATAGGTAGCCGTTTGTCCATAGGGAATCTTCTGCAGCACTGTCAAAACCTTGCTTCTGAACTCAGTCACTTGAGGTGCCAATGGAATTTCATCTGTCGCGGGATTTTCTCCCTTAAAATAAGCATCCAACCAAGTAGATACGAGTCGGCTGACTTCTGTCTCTCCCTGTTGCGCTTGCTCCAGATTATAGCCTGCCCCAAAATATTTCTGGCCCTCAAGCCAAAGTCCCAACAAGGCATTTGCGTCCGTCAAGATAAGAATCCGGCCAATCGGCGATGTATAATAATTCTTGTACATATTTTTTCTTTCTTTTTACTTCTTGATATGCCTTATTATACCACTCTTGTCTTAACTTTTGCCACAATCCCATCTGGGTCTGTGACTTCTAGCTCTTGGGAGCTAATCCATCGGGCTGGTGCCTGCAGCTCCAGAGCATTTTCATAAATTGCTACTAGGTCTTCTTTTCCTTGAACTTGCGCTTCAAAATAGGCTAGTCCCAGTTGCTTCGGTTGGCGATGATTCAAGTGAGAACCTCCCCATTCATTGACTGCTAAATGATGATGGTAGTTTCCGGATGCCAACCAGCTAGCAGAAGGTACAGAAAATTTATCCTCCAAGCCTAGAAGCTTTTGGTAAAAATGATTGGCTGCTCTGCTATTTTTTACAGACAGATGGACATGGCCCATACGAGTGCCTGTAGCAATACTAAACGGCTGGACTTCCTGACCTAGTTCATAGATTTCTTGAGCCGCGAGCGCTTCCGTCACTCCGATAATGCGGCCATCTTCTCGAATATCCCAATCAGCCTGAGGTTTGTCCCGATAAAGCTCAATGCCGTTGCCTTCTGGATCCTCCAGATAAATGGCTTCACTATAACCGTGGTCCGCCCCTCCGACCATAGGAACTCTATTTTCTGATAAATGCTTAAGGATATCCGCCAAAGCTTGACGGCTTGGAAGCAAGAGTGCCAGATGATAAAGACCGTAAGCCGACTTAGCTGACTGCCGGCCACTGGTTGCTAAGAGTTTCACCAGCGCTTGTCCGTCCCTGCCCAAAGCCACCTGTCCGTCCTGTTCTTCCAAAAGCTCCAGCCCTAAAACGCGCTGATAAAAGTCCTTTTGTCTTGCTAGGTCTGCTACATAAAGTGCCACCTCTCCTAGATAAATCTTGCTTTGATATTCAAAAGTCATGTACTTTCTCCTCTCTTTAATTTTAAATGTTAGCAGTCCGCCTGCTCTATCTTTTTTTATTTCTCCAAAACAGAGATAGGTTCCTTGATATGGTTTTCCACATCTCCATTTGCTCCGAAAGATTATTTTGAATTGTAATTGTTTATGTTACATCTATTAGTATAGCAGGTTTTAATGTAATGTCAATAATTACATCTTGCAAAATTCTTAACAAAAAACAACCTGCTCACTAGGAAACAGATTGTTCTTTAATTTCTTTTTCGGTTGCTGCGACAACTTCGGCAAGGCTGGTCTGAGCCAATTCAGCTTCCATAGCTGCCTGAATAGCTGCCAAGCGATCGTCTAAGACATTGTGAATGTTCTTGCCGATAGGACAGTCTGGATTGGGCTTGTCATGAAAGCTAAAGAGCTGGCCGCTCTTGCCCAAACATTCAACGGCACTATAGACATCTAAAAGGCTAATGTCTTTCAAATCTTTGGCAATCTCTGCTCCTCCAGTCCCACGAGCAACGGTAATCATCCCGGCATTCTTGAGCTGGGACAAGGTCTTGCGGATAATGACCGGGTTGACTCCGACACTGCCAGCAAGGATATCACTTGTCAATTTTTGTTTTTTCCCCTCCAAAGCCAGTACAATGAGCATATGGGTGGCAATGGTAAAACGGCTAGAAATCTGCATTTTTTCTCCTCCCTCATCATTTTCTCTCACTATTATATCCCAAAAAAGGTGTAACTTCAAGAGTTACGACTGGACTTTAAGAAAGCTGCAATCTCATCTGCATAGCCTTCCCGCTCACTGATTTCCCGTAGCAGGTCGTGGTTATGGGTATGGTGGATACCATTGACCAAGCTCTCCCGATAAATCTCATAGTAAGGCAAGTGGAGCTCCCGAGCCAATCTCAGCTCCTGCTCCACATCATAGGCCACGCGCCGAAGGTTAACATCAGCCAAACCTGTCTCATCAATCTCTAAAATGGCATACTGGGCTCGCAAATCCTGACGCAAAGCCGAATCTAGAAAGAATGGCTGACCAATAGAACCAGGATTGATAATCAGCTGACCCTTAGTCCCATAACGGAGAAACTGTTGGTGAATATGACCATAAACAGCGACAGCGCAGTCGTTTCCTTCAAAAAGGCGGTCGAAATCGCTCTGCTCGCCAATATGAATCAGCTCCCGCCCCCAATTCTTATCTGGCAGATGGTGGCTGACCGCAATCTTCAATCCCTCTACTTCTGTCAAGATTTGCAGAGGAAGTTCTTGCATGCGGTCAATCTCTTCAGGACGGATTTCCTCTAGGACAAAATGGCAGAGCCGGGTCAGGTAGAGATGGCTGGGACGATCCAAATCCAGCTTTTGGTGCAGGGCATGCCAGAGACTGTCTTCCCAATTTCCTCTGACCTGAAGGCTGATGGACAGCTGCTCCATCCTATCTAAGATATTTCTGCGACCGGTTCCTGGCAGGAGCAAGTCTCCCAAAAACCAATAGTCTGTCACCTGCTGGCTTTCCGCATCCGCCAGTACTGCTTCCAAAGCTGTGCTATTCCCATGCACATCGGATAATAAGGCAATTTTTCGTGTCATCGTGTGTCTTTCTCTTTCTTTACAAGGAATATTATATCAAAGTTCAAAAAAACTTCCACCTCACAAGTGAGGGAAAGTTTTGAAGTGTTTTTTTATCAATCAACGGACTTGAGTGCTTCCAGCATATCCACCCGTCTGAGGCGGTAGTTGACAAAGAAGCCAAGCAAGGTCAGGATAAGAGTCACCGCAGTTAGAGGAAACAGATAGACTGAGGGACTTACTTGAGGGTTTAAGCTGATAATACTAGGCGCAACCTTCTCAATTAAAAAACGATGCATGAAGAAACCGCTTAGAAGCCCAACTGCCATCCCAATCACTGAAAGAATAATGGTCTCTCGATAGATATAAAGGGTCACTTCCTTATTATGGAAGCCCAAAACCTTAATAGTGGACAGCTCGCGAATCCGCTCAGCCACATTGATATTTGTCAAATTGTAGAGAATGACGACTGCTAAAAGAATGGAAATCAGGACCAGAACCAGCATTGTATTATTAAGAGAATCAGCTAGAACGTTGAACTGCTTCACCATGCTAGCATTTTGCGAAACACTCTTGACAGACTTGAGGCTCATAAATTTATTGGCCATATTGACAATATTTTTACTAGAAGAATCCTTGAGTCGCACTAGATAAGTATTTTTCTCAGGTTTTTCTCCGTAATTCTTCTGGTAGTCAGTCGCCTTCATAAAGGCAAAATGCCCAAAATGATTCTCATTAACTGCTGCGAGCTTGACAGGCTTGCCACCCAGCTCTATACTACCACCGGGGCTAACTCCAGCTATACGGGCCAATTTATCCGAAACGACTGCACCGTCCTTGAGAGTCAGCTTTTGCTGGTTGTCAGGACTTTCTAACGAAATAAAAGGTTCAAAATTTTCCTTGTCCGTAACCATTAAAGTGACTGACTCTGTCTCTTTCTTCCCTTTGTATTTCTCTGTAAAGATTTCACTGTGGATTTCCTGATAGGCTGCAATCGAGTCAGCTGCCAGCATCTTTTTCAGCTTGTCTTGTTCGGCTTGATTTTCCCCAGGATTGACAGCAACAATCAAGTCGTATCGCAGAATCTCCTCAAACTGACGTTTGGGAATACCACCAATAGAAGATTGGAGTCCTAGGCCGGCAAAGAGTAGGGCAACAGACCCCGCCACACCAAAGATGGTCATAAACATCCGCTGTTTATAGCGAAAGATATTGCGAGCTGTGACCTTCTGAGTAAAGCTAAGGTGCCGCCAGATAAAGGGCAGTCTTTCCAAAAAGATCTTGGAGCCCTTGACCGGTGGCTTGGGCAAAAGCAAGTGAGCTGCTTCTTCTGTTAGCTCCCGTCTTGCTACCAAATAGGCAGGGAGAACACTCGATAGAAGGGAGAGGCCAAGGGCCAGTAAACTATAGGAAACATAAAAATATGCATGAGGGGCAGAAAACACCATGCCTCTAGTAATAATAGAAGAAATCACTCCCGACAAGAAATAATGTCCCAGCAGAATCCCTATGAGGGTACCTAGACTCCCTGCCACAAAACCGTAAAGAGCAAACTTGCGAATGATGTCACGACTATGATAGCCTAGAGCCTTAAAGACACCTGCATTTGTTCGTTCCTCATCGACAAAGCGCGTCATAGTGGTAAAGGTTACCATAGCTGCCACCAGATAGAGCACCACCGGGAAGATATTGCCAATCGACGCAATACTATTCATAGAATTTTTATACATATGATAGCCATTACCACCTGACAGAGACTTGCGGTCATAGCTATGATAGGCCAGCTCTTTCAAACGACTAAGGTTTGCCTTAGCGTCAGCTAGCTTGTCCTTGCTAGCTGATAAGTCTTTCTCTGCCTTTGCTAGCTCTGCTTTTTTCTGATTGAGCTGGAACTCAGCTTCCTGAATCTGTTGCTGCCTCTGGCTGAGCTGTGCAGGAGGGAGGATAGAAGCGGCTTGAGATGCCGCTAGCTGGTTTTTTTGCTGGTCCAGCTGACTCTGAGCTTGCTCTAATTGT
>NZ_CALHWC010000134.1 GCF_938036805.1 uncultured Streptococcus sp. | reverse complement strand
AGAAAGACACCGTTATCGTCTATAAAGCGGGGGACATTATTCCTGCTGTCTTGCGCGTGGTGGAGTCCAAGCGCATTTCAGAAGAGCCTTTGGAAATACCGAGTCACTGTCCGAGCTGTGAGAGTGAGCTGGTGCATTTCGAGGACGAAGTGGCTCTGCGCTGTATCAACCCGCTCTGTCCAGCTCAGATCAAGGAAGGCTTGATCCACTTTGCCAGTCGGGATGCCATGAATATTACTGGCCTTGGTCCAGCAGTGGTCGAGAAGGTCTTTGATAAGAACTTGGTCAAGGATGTGGCTGGAATTTATCGACTTTCTGTAGAAGATTTGCTGACCTTGGACGGCTTTAAGGAAAAATCAGCGAATAAATTGTATAATGCCATTCAAGCTTCCAAGGAAAACTCAGCAGAAAAATTGCTCTTTGGTCTGGGAATCCGCCACGTGGGAAGCAAGGCTAGTCGGATTTTGATGGAGAAATTCCACGATATGATCAAGTTGTCACAGGCCAGTCAAGAGGAAATTGCTTCTATTGACAGTTTGGGGACAGTTATCGCTCAGAGTCTGCATTCTTACTTTGAGCAGGAAGGCAGTCAGCTTCTGCTGCAAGAATTACAAGAAGCTGGCGTCAACCTAGACTATCTAAGGGAGAAAGTGGCAGCTGATGCCGCTCTCGCTGGCAAAACAGTCGTATTGACCGGAAAATTACAAAAATTAACACGGAATCAAGCTAAAGAAAAATTGCTGAGTCTGGGTGCAAATGTTGCTGGAAGTGTGTCTAAAAAGACAGATTTGGTGGTGGCAGGTAGCGATGCAGGCAGCAAATTAACCAAAGCTCAAGAACTTGGAATCGAGATTCGGGATGAGGATTGGCTAGATAGTTTGTGAGGCTGAGTATGGAAAATAAAATAAAAAAAGCAAGATTGATTTATAACCCAACTTCTGGGCAGGAAATTATCAAAAAAAATATTGCCGAAGTCTTGGATGTCTTGGAAGATGTTGGCTATGAGACCAGTGCCTACCAGACGACTCCAGAGCCTTTCTCTGCTCAGCGAGAAGCTGAAAGAGCAGCAAGAGCAGGTTTTGATTTAGTCATAGCAGCCGGTGGAGATGGGACCATCAATGAAGTAGTGAATGGGGTTGCGGGCCTAGATGTGCGCCCTAAGCTGGCTTTCATCCCAACTGGTACAACCAATGATTATGCGCGTGCTCTGAAAATTCCCATGGGAGATCCGGTGGCTGCAGCTCGGATTATTGAGAAAAGCCAGACGATTCAGATGGATATCGGTCGGGCTTATGGCAGCAAATACTTTATCAACATTGCGGCGGCGGGCACGCTGACAGAGCTGACTTACAGTGTCCCTAGTGAGGTCAAGACCCGTTTAGGCTATCTGGCTTATGTAGCCGAAGGAGCCAAAATGCTGCCGCGCTCTAAATCCCGTAAGGTACGGATAGAGCATGACCATGGTGTTTTTGAGGGCAAGATTTCGCTTGTCTTTGCGGCCTTGACCAATTCTATCGGAGGCTTTGAAAAGCTAGCACCAGATACCAAACTGGATGATGGAAATTTCACCTTGATTCTTGTAAAAACGGCCAAGTTGTTTGATATGCTTAGTCTCATCATACAGGCAATTAATGGTGGCCAACACGTGACGGATGCCAATGTTGAATATCTGAAAACCAGCAAATTGAAGCTAGAAGTATTAGATAAAAAAGCACCCTTTATGTTGAACTTGGATGGTGAGTACGGAGGAGATACACCAGTAGAATTGGAAGTTTTGCACAATCATCTGGAGTTTTTCGCCAATATAGATGAAATAGATGAGAGCGCTCTTTCCTTAGAAAAATTAGAATGAAGAGATAAATGAAAATGCTAGACTATAAGGTCATTGTCCATTACCACAATCCTAAGGGAGATTACTTTTCTTATGACTTGTGGCAGTGGCAGACAGATCAGTGGGGAAAAGAAGCTCCTTTTTCCAAACTTGATTATTTTGGTATTCAGGGGGAACTATCTTTTGAAAGTTGGGAGCCTCTTAGTCAGGCTCATGTGATTGTCAAACGTTCAGACTGGTCCAGCCAATCTTGCGATTATCACATTGATTTATTACCAGTTCATTTGCCGACAGAGGTGTGGTTGATTGAAGGAGATCATCAGGTCTACTATTCCTTGCAAGCGGCGACGACGAGCCACCAATATTCGCGGCGACGTCCTCATAATTTCGATGTGGCTATGCGCTCAGATTATTTTGACGAATGTTGGGGCTACCAAGGTTGGCTTGGGCATCGTCTGCAGGGGCAGGTAAATGAGTTTAAAGTTTGGGCTCCGACAGCCAAAAAAGTTGAATTGCTAGTCTATGAAACTTCCGATAATCAAGCAGCTGTTTATAAAGAATTCCCTATGGAAAAGGGAGAGATTTACTCGCACGATCATGCTAAAAATACAATCGGAGTTTGGTCGGTGGAAGTGCCAGAAGATTTAGCTGGCAAGGCCTACCAGTATCATGTTCATTTTGAAAACCAGCATTTTTTGACGCGCGATCCTTATACAATCGCCACCAGTCCTGATGGCAAGCGCTCAGCTATTGTTGCTGAACAGGACAAGACTGTTGCTGGTTTTAAGGTATGTCAAGGCAAGGAGGCAACTTGGCGTTTAGATAATCCGAATCAGGCGGTCATCTATGAGATGCATATCCGAGATATTAGCAAATCGCCTAGTTCAGGTGTCGCAGAGCATTTGCGAGGGACTTTTTTAGGTGCTTGTCAACGTGGCACTAGAAATAGTCAGGAAGATCAGACTACTTTTGATTACATTCGCAATCTAGGTATCAATGTCGTGCAGCTCCAGCCGGTTTCTGACCGACACAAGGACTATGACGAAAATGGCCAAGTTACTTATAACTGGGGCTATGATCCGCAGAACTACAATGCACCAGAAACCAGTTTTTCTTCTAATCCAGATGATCCGGGTCAGGCTATCCGAGATTTGAAAACCATGATTCAGGCTTACCACGATGCAGGAATTTCTGTGACCTTAGATGTGGTTTACAATCATATTTATTCGACCTTTGACTCAGCCTTTCAGTCAACGGTTCCCGATTATTACTACCGGATGAATCCCAACGGTTCTTTCCAAAACGGTACCGGAGTCGGCAGCGAGACGGCTAGTGAGCATGAAATGTTCCGCAAATTCATGATTGATTCACTTCGCTATTGGGTAGAAGAATTCAATGTGGATGGCTTCCGTTTTGATCTGATGGGAATCCATGATGTCACCACCATGAATATCATCCGAGAAGAAATGGACAAAATTGATCCACGGATTTTGCTTTATGGTGAAGGTTGGGATATGGGAACAGGCCTGATGCCAGAGGACAAGGCTAAGAAAAACAATGCTTATCAACTGCCGCGAATTGGCTTTTTCAATGATACCCAGCGCGATGCGATAAAGGGTGCTGAAGTCTACGGTGGTCTGAAAGCTGGTTATGTGAGCGGACAAGCGACTGAAGATATCATAGCCAAAGCCATTCTGGGCAGCAGTGAGTTAGGCTCCTATTTGACACCAACTCAGGTTCTTAATTATGTGGAGGCGCATGATAATTTCAATCTGCATGACTTGCTGGTTGACTTGCACCCAGAAGATGATGAGGTCACTCGGACCAAAAGAATTGAGCTGGCAACAGCTATGAACTTGCTTATGCAGGGGATGGCATTCATGGAATTGGGTCAAGAATTTTCTCGCACGAAACTAGTAGGAACAGGCGAAGAGGGCCAAGTCCTTCCTAGCGACCGTGACAGAGCAATGAATAGCTACAATGCTCCCGATGCTGTCAACCAAGTGAATTGGGAATTGATTAGCCAACATCAGGAGAGTATTGATTATATCAAGCAAATCATTCGCTTAAAGACAAGTCAGAAGGAATTTTCTTATCAAACCTATGAAGAGATTTACAAACATGTCTTTGTAAGAGAAGCCTTTGCTGGTAGTGGTATCGTCATTTTTGAGATTAAAGACGAAAAACGTTATGAAATCATTTTTAATGCAAGTGGTCTACCATATTACCTTGAAAATGCGGATCACCTGCGCTTGGTGGTCGGCAATAGTCGCCATAAGAGACCCTTCTATGTTGAAAATCTGACCGCTTCCGTTTTTGAAGTGATTGCATAATATGAGTAAAGTTAAGAAAAGATTGAAGACGGCTTTGCAGCTTAAGTCTTCAATCTTTTTTGTGCTTCAAAAATAAAAAACTCTCCCCAAAATATTTTTCAATGCTTTAGGAAGAGTTGAGTGGCCTCATAGATTAGGGACTGGCACTTGAACTGGAGGAGCTAGAAGAGCTAGAAGATTCTCCGCTAGTTCCCTCTTCGCTGCTAGTGCTAGAGTGAAATTGTTCTGGGTGAAGTGCTCGATAACTTGGTGAATTAAAAAGATCCACAGAAGACACACCGCCACGTTTTGAATAAAGGCTAGTCGATTGATCACCTTTTTCTTTCTCAATGGCCTTGAGGGCTTTCAAAGAGTTGATGTAGTTGTAATCATCAGGGTTGACTTTTCCTAGGTTATTGCCTGTGTAAAAGCGGAATAGATCCCCCGTCTGAATAGCATCGCTCATCTTCAGCTGTGTATTTGCGGCTGTTCGGATAGCTTCTAGTTCAGCTGTTGTTGACTCGTCTGGCAGAGTGATCTCCTCACCAGTTTGTGTGTTGTAAATGCGGCCGCTATAACTTGTATATTTTGGTGTTACAAAGTTATTGGTTGATCGGAAAGCCACGATTTGCTGGTGCTGAGGTGAGAGGAGGTCTTGCCCAACTTGGAGGTAATTTTTGGAGTCAATCCCCAATAAATGCTCTAAGGTTGGCAGCATATCGATTTGTCCGCCAAAGGTATCGATGATTTTCCCTTTTTCCATTCCAGGTATCACGACCATGTATGGCACTCTCTGTAACATAGCATTGTCATAGCTAGACCAAGTCTCAGAATTTTTATTGATCAAAGGTGCCAAAGCTGGATTACGAGAATTAGAAATTCCATAGTGGTCGCCGTAGAGGACGATAATTGAATTTTCATACAGACCAGCTTCTTTCAGGTAGTCAAAGAAGGCTTTGACAGCTGAGTCGAGGTAATTTGCAGTCGCAAAGTAGCCATTAATGGTTTCGTCTTTGGTATCTGCCAGTGGGAAACCAATCTCATCGCCAATCAGACTAGTCGTATAAGGATAGTGATTGGAGACGGTGATGTATTTCGCATAGAAAGGCTGCTGCAAATGTTCCAGATACTTGATGGAATCTTTGAACATAATCTTATCGTTCAAGCCATACTGGAAGGAGTTAGTCTCGTCTTGCTTGGTAAAGTAAGACGCATCGAAGAAATAATTATAACCCCATTGCTTGTAGGCAGTGTTGCGGTTCCAGAAACTACCGGTATTTCCATGGAAGACAGCAGATGTGTAATCTCCATTTTTTGATAGGATAAAAGGCGCTGCTTGCTGGGTATTGGTACCGCCGTAGTTTACCATGAAGGAGCCTTGGTTGAGACCAAAGAGACCTGTTTCAATCATGGTCTCCGCATCAGAAGTCTTTCCAGCCTTAACCTGATTAAAGATATTTGAAAAAGCTAAAGTTGAGTTGGAGTGGTAAAGGGAGTTGAGGAAAGGCGTAACTTCATATTCCTTGCCCTCCATCTGCAGTTTATAATCAATCAGAAACTGCTGGAAGCTTTCTAGATGGACATAGATAACATTGCGACCTTTGGCAATGCCGTAGTATTCAGAGTTTGGCTCGGCATAGTGGGATTGGATATATTGTTCAACAGGCTCTAGATCCTTGGCAGAGGCTTTGGAACGCTCTTTATTAGCAGCATAGGTTTGATTAGCACTGTAGCCGAGGAAGGCAGGAAGACCAAGGGCACGAACGACATAGTAATTTGAAAATCCGCGTGTCAGGAGCTCAGGACGATCAATTTCTGCTAGGAAAAGATTGGCCGAAAAGAGCATCGCTGACAGGGATGTCACGGCAAAGCTGGCGCGGAAATTAAACTTACGATGATCCAAGCGAATATACTTTTTATAAAAAAGCCAGCCCAGAATTGGAAAATCAATGATATAGATAGCATCCCAAGGGCGGAAGAGCTCCATGGCTGCTGCCCCAAGACCTGCAGACACCTTGCTAGAGGCCAACATGGTATTGACTGTCACAAAGTCGGTAAACTCACGGTAGTAGATGGAGTTTGAGACCAACCAGACAAAGAGCATGATGTAGATAGCCGTGCTGACACAATAAAAAAGCTTGGTCGGCTTGATATAAAGAGCGAGTCCAATCAGTAAAAGTCCAATTGGGAAAGGGTTAATCAGAGCCAGAAAAATTTGATAGGCTCCTTGAATATCTAAATTAAAATCAACGGTATAAGCCCACATGGTTTTTAACCAATAAATCGTGAGCAAGCTCAAGACGAAACCGAGCCTTGTACTCATAAAATTGAGTAAATTCTTGGTTATTTTTTTCACAGAAAGATACTTCCTTGTCTTATTTCCTAAAAATTCTCTTCTTCTAAGTATATCACAATTTTTCAAGTTGAGGAAAAATTGAGGTGATTTAGTGCTTAGTTTATTTTATTTGTAAAGTAATTTAGAATAAGGGCAATCATTTCCTAACTTCAAGATTGTTCGCAAAAATATCTAAAATTAAACAGGCTTTGCCTCATGATAGATAGTGGAAAGTAGGAATAGGGAAGCTTACTTGAAAGTCCGCCTAATAAAATAAATATTTAATATATAAAATGTTGGAGATTTCTTCTACTAAAACAAGTATTATGTGAAAATAATAAATATGCTTTGAGAATTTTCACAATATTTGGTATAATAATGCTTATGAAGAAACTTACTGTTAATAAACAGACAGAGAAAAAGTTGAGAAAAGGGATTTTAGTTCTAGATAAGAATGATTTTCCGACTCTTTCGCTCACCGATCAATGTGTGGAATTGCATAGTCAGCAGGGGAAGTTCTTGGGAATAGCTTATCTCTCCTTGCAAAATAAGGGACTTGGCTGGCTGATTTCCCATGCAAAGGTAGAGCTGAACTCAGCCTTCTTTCAAAACTTGTTTGAAAAAGCCAAAGACAAACGTTTCTATTATCGTCATGCGGAGGATACGACAGCCTATCGCCTGTTTAACCAAGAAGGTGACGGTTTTGGCGGTTTTACAGTTGATATCTACGAGAAATATGTCGTTTTCTCTTGGTACAATTCCTTTGTTTTTTCAATCAAGGACCAGATAGTGGCTGCATTCCAGCAGGTCTTTCATGAGGTCGCTGGAGCTTACGAGAAGATTCGCTTCAAGGGCTTGGACTATGAGTCTGCCCATCTCTACGGAGCAGAAGCGCCAGCCTATTTTACTATTTTGGAGAATGGCGTGCGCTATCAAGTTTTCATGAATGATGGCCTGATGACTGGGATTTTTCTGGACCAGCACGAGGTGAGAGGGAGTTTGGTTGACGGCTTAGCTAGCGGGAAAAGCCTGCTCAATATGTTTTCTTACACAGCAGCTTTCTCGGTGGCAGCTGCCATGGGTGGCGCTAGTCAGACAACTTCGGTGGATTTGGCCAAGCGTAGTCGCGAGCTTTCCCAGGCGCATTTTGAAGCCAATGGTTTGGATTTAGAGCCCCATCGTTTCGTGGTCATGGATGTTTTTGATTATTTCAAATACGCCAAGCGTCACGAGTTGAAGTATGATGTGATTGTCCTAGATCCGCCGAGCTTTGCTCGCAATAAAAAACAGACCTTTTCTGTTGCGAAAGATTACCATCGTTTGGTAGCTCAGGCCTTGGAAATCTTGAGTCCAAAAGGAACATTGATTCTCTCGACCAATGCAGCTAATGTTTCTAAAAGTAAGTTTAAAAAAGAAATTGAAAAAGGATTTGCAGGAGTCCCTCACCGCTATCTAGCGGAATATGGTCTACCAGCAGACTTTGTATACAATAAGAAAGATGAGAATAGTAACTACCTCAAGGTATTTACAATTAAGGTGGACAAATGAAATTAGTCGTTTCAATCATGCCCAGAAGTTTAGAAGAGGCTAAAGCAATTGATGTGGGTCGTTATGATGATGCTGATATTATCGAATGGCGCGCGGACTTTTTGCCGAAAGAGAGCATTCTCAACGTTGCTCCTGCTATTTTCGAGAAATTTGCTGGTCGTGAATTGCTCTTCACGCTGCGAAGTCGCGGAGAAGGTGGCGAAATTGATCTGTCAGATGATGAATATGTTGCTCTTATCAAAGAAGTAGCCAATTTTTATTCGCCAGACTATGTTGATTTTGAATACTATTCGCATAAAGATAAATTTGAAGAAATGCTCGAGTTTCCAAATTTAGTTCTCAGTTATCATAATTATGAGGAAACGCCTGAAAATATGATGGAAATTTTGTCTGAGTTGACTTCTTTGAATCCTAAGGTGGTCAAGGTTTCTGTCATGGCGCACAATGAGCAGGACGTCTTGGACCTGATGAACTACACTCGCGGATTTAAGATTTTGAATCCTGAACAAGAGTATGTAACGATTTCTATGGGAAAAGTTGGGAAGATTTCTCGCTTAGCTGCAGATTTGACAGGTTCAAGCTGGTCTTTTGCCAGTGTTGAGCAGCCGAGTGCACCAGGTCAGGTTTCTCTAGCAAACATGAAGGTTGTGCGGGAGATTTTAAATGAAAATTAATGGCCATACTCGTCTAGCAGCAGTTGTTGCTAAGCCGATTAAGCATAGCATTTCACCATTTATTCATAATACTGCCTTTGAGAAGACTGCTGTCAATGGTGTCTACCTTGCTTGGGAAATTGAAGCAGGGGATTTAGAAGCGACCGTTGCTAATATCCGAAGGTATGATATGTTTGGGATAAATTTGTCAATGCCTTACAAGCAGGAGGTCATCCAATATCTTGATGAATTGGCTCCCAGCGCCCGTCTTATCGGAGCTGTGAATACAGTGGTGAATGAAAATGGTACATTGATAGGATACAATACAGATGGCAAGGGCTTTTTTAAGAGCTTGCCTTCTTTTGCTATTCAGGGCAAAAAAATGACCATTTTAGGTGCTGGCGGAGCGGCGACAGCTATTATCGCTCAAGCTGCTTTGGATCAGGCAGAGGAAATTTTTGTATTTACTCGGCAGACTTCCTATGCTAATACTGTCAGCAAGATGGTAGCAATCAGTCGCCAAACTAAGAGCAGGATTCAGGTGTTGAGCTTGGAAGACTCGGCTCTTCTACAGGAGAAAATTAACCAATCGGATCTTCTGGTCAATGGAACAAGCCTTGGTATGGATGGAGAATCTTTACCACTAGTAGAAAGTATTCAACTACCGAGCCAGATTTTAGTTGCGGATGTGATTTATAAACCTTTTGAAACACCTTTTTTAAAGTGGGCTCGAAGTCAGAAGGTAGAGGCAGTGAATGGTCTAGGTATGTTGCTTTATCAGGCAGCAGAAGCTTTTGAGCTTTGGACAGGCCAGTCCATGCCTTGTCAGGAAATTTGGCAGCAGCTAGAAGTTCTGTATAAATAGTCACTCGTACTCAGCTCCTCTATGGTGGAGCAGGAAAAACAAGGAGGCGCTTATGAAATTAAATGTAAATCTCCCCCATCATCCCTATGATATTACCATCGAAAAAGGAGCCTTATCTCAGGCTGGAAACTGGCTGAGTCAGCTTTGGCAGCCTCAGAAGGTGGTCATCGTCACGGACAATCGAGTGGCTCGACTTTACGCGGAAAAGGTCAAGCTGAGCTTGGCAGCGGCTGGGTTTGAGGCCTTTGTCTTTGATTTTTTAGAAGGCGAAGCTAGCAAGAACTTAAAGACAGTCAACAAAGTCTATGAGTTTTTAGTCAAGGTTGGTCTGACCCGCAGTGACGGTATCGTGGCTTTGGGAGGTGGCGTTGTCGGTGATTTGGCAGGTTTTGCTGCTTCGACCTACATGCGGGGCATTCATTTCGTGCAGATTCCGACCAGTCTGACAGCTCAAGTGGACTCCTCTATCGGTGGTAAGACAGGTGTTAATACCCCTTGGGCCAAAAATATGGTCGGGACCTTTACCCAGCCTGACGGAGTTCTGATTGATCCAGAAGTTTTGCAGACTTTAGGGAAACGTGAATTGATTGAAGGCATGGGCGAGGTAGTCAAGTACGGCTTGATTGAGGATAAGGAACTCTGGGATGAGC
The DNA here is from genome assembly GCF_938036805.1 of uncultured Streptococcus sp. Classification (GTDB taxonomy): domain Bacteria; phylum Bacillota; class Bacilli; order Lactobacillales; family Streptococcaceae; genus Streptococcus. The sequence goes on along the minus strand of NZ_CALHWC010000134.1, from coordinate 12 downwards.
TGTCAGAAATGG